>NZ_LT607802.1:1125214-1425214 GCF_900090205.1 Vogesella sp. LIG4
CAGGCCGAAGCCCCTGTTACCGTTCGACTTGCATGTGTAAAGCATGCCGCCAGCGTTCAATCTGAGCCAGGATCAAACTCTTTAGTTCAAATCCAAGCAATTTGTGGCACGCAAGTTCAAAGAAACCGAACTCGAGAAACCTCGAATCCGTGTCACTTTCTCTTGCAGTGCAAGTGTCTGGCTTGCCAGGCACTTACACCTATCGGTTATTTGGTTTGTTAAAGAGCGGGCTGACTTCGTTTCGTTGCGTCGTCAGCAGAGGAGGCGAACTATACCCATCGCCCCTGAAGCCGTCAACAGCTGATTGCACGAAAACCCCAACGAATTCGACAAGTGATTGATCCGTAAGGACAGCAAAAACCAAAAAGGTTGGCCGCAGCCAACCTTGCAGGAAAAAGCCCGGCTGGCGCCGGGCTGTCTGGTTCTGAATTACGGCTTAATGGCTCGCCACTGTGCCGGTTACGCTGCCCGCGCCCATGAAGAAGTTGCCGGCCTTGGTGAGTGCGGCCAGCTTGCCCGGCTCGGTTTCACCATTGATGTTGGTAATGATGAGTTTGCCGCGCCCCTGCTTGTAGTCGTTGCGGAAGTCATAGAAGGCGCCGATTACCGCCAGCTTGCCGGCATCGACCTCGCCACCGAACTTGAGCAGTGCCGCCTCCACCTGGTTGTTGACGTTGATCAGCACGCCATCGTTCACCGCGATGCCCTTGGGAATATTGATGGTGAGCAGTTCCTTGCGGATGGCCGGTTCCAGATTGGAGAAGTCACCGCTGGCGGCTTCGATGGCGCCGCAGACGGAGTGGCCGATGAACATCAGCAGCGGGGTGTGCAGGTGACGTACGCCGTATTCGATGGAGCCCTCGGCCGTGGCCAACTGGTTGCCGATGTCGCGCACCACGAACAGGTCGTTGACGGCATCACCATGGAAGGCATTGGTCTGTACGCGGGAATCGGAACAGGTAACAACGGTGGCACGCGGCGTCTGCTTGCTGGCGAAGCGTTCGAAATAGGCGGCCGGTTTGCTCTTCATATAGCGCTGGTTGGCATCCAGCATGGCTTTGACCAGGCCCTGCACCGGGCCCAGTTCATCGGCATGGCTGCTGGCTGGTGCCACCGGCTTTCTGGCGTGTTTGGCCACCTTGCCGCTGGCAGCCGCATGAACGGCAGCCACCTTGCCGCGGCTGCTGTTCATTACCTTGCTTTTGTTGTTGACCGAAGCGCTGTGGTCCGCCGGCTGCAGGGGGTGGATGGATGGCTCCAGTTGTTCGGCATTGGCTGCCGGCAATGGCAGCTTGGGCGGCTGGATCTCGCTGGCCGGCACATTGCCCGCCACCAGCAGTAACAGGCCTGTGCACCACAAGCCCGCCGGACGCATCAACTTGCGCATGACTTCCCCTTGCTTCAATTGTTCTGGCATCTTTGCCTCAATATCGGCAGGGTTGCAGAAAACTCAATTTTTGTGAACTTGTCGTTGCGGCCAACGTTTGGCCTGGCTGATGAAAACGCCCAGCAATACCAGCACGCCGGCCAGCCATTGCGGCGTGCTCAGCCGTTCGCCCAGCATGGAGGCCGCCATGCCCAGGGTGAATACCGGAATCAGGTTGATGAAGGAACCGGCCAGCGCCACCGGCACCCGGCTTACCGCCCAGGTATAGATACCGTAGGCCCCCAGCGTTACGCATACCCCCAGGTACAGCACCCAGGCTACCGCCGTAGGCGGGTAATGCGTGGGCAGGTGCGCCCATGGTGTCAGCAGGATGACGCCGAACCAGGCTGCACCCAGCACCGTCTGGGTAGCCGTGATGGCCAGGGCGGAAAAGCGCGTGGACAGTTTCTTGGCGATCAGCACATAGCCGGTGGCGCAGATCATGGCCATGAATTCGAGGAAGTTGCCCAATACCGGCGCCGGTGCGCTGGCATCCGGCTCGCTGCCGCTGGTCAGCCAGATCACGCCGGACACCGACAGCGACAGCCCCACCCACACCAGCGGCGACTGCCGCTCGCGCAACAGGAAGTGCGCGCCCACCGCCACCAGCAGCGGCAGTGTGGACGTGATCATGCTGGCTTGCGAGGCACTGGTGCGCAGCAGCGCATTGGCCTCGAACAGGAAGTACAGGCAGGGCTCGCACATGCCCATCAGCAGCAGCCACTTCCAGTCGCCCTTGCGGTATTTCCAGCGATCCCCGCGCCCGAGCAGGAACGGCAGCATGCAGAGGGTGGCGATCACCATGCGGCAGAACAGCACGAATACCGGGTCGAACACCGCAAACACGGTTTTGAGTGCAATGAAGGCACTGGCCCACAGCAGCATGGCCAGGCTCAGGGCAAGGTAAGGCAGCATGAATACTCCGAATGAAACAGCGGCCCGCATGGTGGACCAAGCCCGTGGGGGAGTCAAAGCCCGGCTGCAACGCGCTTTACCTGCCGACAGTGGCAAGGTAGAAACGCGCAGGGAGGGAATATGGATAAAGTGGATTGCGTGGTGATAGGCGCCGGGGTGATTGGCCTGGCCTGCGCCCGGCTGCTTGCCGCCAGCGGCCGCGAGGTGGTGATAGTGGAGCGGGAGGCTGCCGCCGGCCAGCATTGCAGCAGCCGCAACAGCGAGGTGATTCACGCCGGCATCTATTATCGCCCCGGCAGCCTGAAAGCCCGGCTGTGCGTGGCGGGCAAGGCCATGCTGTACCGCTACTGCGCCGAGCGCGCCATCGCGCACCAGCGTATCGGCAAGCTGCTGCTGGCGGTAACGGCGGACGATCTGCCAAGGTTGGCCGCATTGCAGGCGCAGGCGGCGCAGAACGGCGTCACCGACCTGCGCTGGCTGGATCAAGCCGGACTGGCCGACTGCGAACCGGCCCTGCAGGCACATGCCGCCCTGCTGTCGCCCTCCACCGGCATCATCGACAGCCACGGCCTGATGCAGGCGCTGCTGGCGGATACGGAAGCAGGCGGTGCACAGCTGGCGCTGGCTTCCAGCGTGCAGGGGCTGCGCGCCACGGCCGATGGCCTGGTGCTGCAACTGGCCGATGGCTACGAGCTGCTGGCCGGCTGCGTCATCAATGCCGCTGGTGCCTGGGCGCCGGCGCTGGCGGCCGGCTGGCAGGATGTTCCACGTGAAACCGTACCCACGCCCTACTACGCCCGCGGCGTGTATTTTGCACTGCAGGGGCGCAGCCCGTTTTCGCGGCTGATCTACCCGATGCCTGAAGCCGGCGGCCTGGGCACCCACCTGACGCTGGACCTGGCCGGCCAGGCGCGCTTCGGCCCGGACGTGGAGTGGATAGACAAGGTGGATTACACGCTGGACCCGTCACGCGGCGAGCGCTTCTACGGCAGCATCCGCCGCTGGTGGCCGCAACTGGCGGATGGCGCGCTGGCGCCGGCCTACTGCGGGGTGCGGCCCAAGATTGCCGGGCCGGGCATGGCCGATGCCGATTTCCTGATCCAGGACGCCAGCCAGCATGGCGTGCCGGGGCTGATCAACCTGTTCGGCATCGAATCGCCCGGGCTGACCGCCAGCCTGGCGATAGCCGAACAGGTGGCCGCCCGCGTGTTGCCGGCAGGCTGATCAGCCGGCCACTTGCTGCTGCGCAATCCGTGCCACGATGCCCAGCATGCGGCGGCGAATCAGGCCGCTGACCGGGCGGATCAGGCACCAGTACGGCAGAAAACGCAGATAGCTGGCACGGTCCGGGCAATGCACCCGGGTTTCCGTCTGCAACAAGCTGCCGCCATCGGGCAGCGGCTTGATCTGCCAGCCCAGTACCAGGCGCGGCACATCGCTGCAGCGGGCAAACCCGGCGGCATCCGCCAGCGTCCGCAGCCCGTAATCGGCTTGCCAGAAGCAACCCGCCAGGCCATATACCAGGCCGCCATCGTCCTGATGCAGCATGGTGAAGGAATGCAGGCCGAACGGCTGTGCCGGCAGCTGCCGGCGCGCGCCCAGACTTGCGGCCAACCTTGCCGGCGCTTCGCGTAGCGCTATCAGCCGCTCCACCAGCGGGTCACGCCACTGCGGCAGGGCGGCCAATGCCGCCCGCAGTTGCCCGGCATCGGTGCTGACCCGGCGCTGGTGGCGTTCGCTGAACTGGTAATGCGGCAGGAAATCATCAAGTGCCGGCATCAGGCGTCCTCATGGCTGCGGCTCGCTCTGGTAGCGGCGGAAAATGGCATCGTAGCGGCCATCCTGCTTGATGCGGCGCAGGCCGGCGTCGTAGTGCTGGCGCAGCGTGGCATCGTGCCACAGCACGTCGGCCTCCTTGGGCGGCAGCAAGGGGTAGAACGCTACCGCCAGCTGCGCCTGCTTGCCCAGCTTGCGGCGGTTCCATTCGAAGATCAGCCGGTCGGTAAAAATCACGTCGCAGCGCCCCAGGTACAGCGTGCGCAGCTGGCTGACCTGATCGGCAATTTCACTGTAATTGCCATTGGCAATCGCCAGCACCGAGTCGTAACCGCTGTTGGGGATATCCGCCTGCGCGCCATCCCAGGCCACCACGCGCAGCGGTTGCAGATCCTGCAGGGTTTCCAGCTGCAGCTGCCGGCGCTGCAGCGCCACCACCACGTTATCGAAGGAATGCAACGGCCGCCCGGCGCTGCCGGGCAGCTGGTATTCATGCTGCAGGCTGGGGGAAACATCGTACAGCGCGTCCAGCTCGCCGCGGCGATAGGCGCTGACTCGCCGCGTGAACGGGTAGAACACCGGCGTTACCGTCAGCCCTTCGCTGCGCAGCGCTTCCACCAGCAGCTCCACCGCGATACCCGGGCGCTTGTCCACGTTCACCCACGGCGGGATGCTTTCCGGAAAGCCGACCTTCACCACATCGCCGCCCCAGGCGTTTGCCAGCCACAGCAGCAGTAGTGCGGCCAACTTGATACGGGCTGTTTTCAATCGAAGCTCACCGTACTTGCCAACACTTCTACAGTATCGCCCAGTTTCAGCACGCCGCTGTTGCGGGCCACCAGGTTCACGCCAAAGCACACGCCTTCCGGCAGGCGGCGGTAGCCCATCAGCGTGGCCAGCGGCTGTTTGTCCGGGTGCGGTACTGCGCTGTGCGGATCGATGGTGGTGAAGATACAGCGCGTGCAGCGGCTGGCTACCTCGAACTCCACCTCGCCGATGCGGATGTGCTGCCACTCGTCTTCCTCGAAGGCGAAGGTGTCGTTCACCACCAGGTTGGGGCGGAACTGGCGCATGCTCACCGCTGCGGCCAACCTGCCGTTCAGATCCGCCAGCGAGGCCTCGCTGATCAGCATGAACGGCGCGCCGTCGGCAAACGACAACGGCAGTTCGCTGTCCTGGTAGCGGCGGGTGCTCTGCCCCAGCCACAACAACCGTACCGACTCGCCCAGCCAGGCGCTGAACCAGGCATCGGCGGCCGCATCGCCGGCCAGCGCGGTGAATTCCGACTTCCACACCTGCGCACGGTGCGATTGGGAGAACAGATGGCTGTGGGTATGCAAGGTGGCGGCGCCCGGCGCGGCAAACTGCCAAGCGCCATCCGCCAGCTGTTGCGCCACCACCTGCACCAGGCGGTGATGGGTACGCGCGGTGATCTGGCTGCCGTCCGGGCGCACCACCAGCCACACCCGGTCGCCGGCCAGGCCTTGCGGCGTCACGTCGGCCTGCTCCACGGCATTGCCGCGGCAGGATTTGAGCGGATGTACGAACAGCTGACTGAGTTGCATGAGTCCCCCGGCGTTATGCAGCGGCAATAAAGCGCTGTTTATAGCCGATTCGACAGTCCAGGGGAATCACCGGGTAACACGTGTTGCGGCCAACCTTTATAGGCGCGCCGCTTCAGCCTGCCTGCCGCCGCAGGCGGTAGCGCCGTGCCAGCACCGCGCACACCATCAGCTGGATCTGGTGGAACAGCATCAGCGGCAGCACGATGGCGCCGATGGCGTGGCCGGCGAACAGTACCTTGGCCATCGGCACCCCACTGGCCAGGCTCTTCTTGGAGCCGCAGAACACGATGGTGATCTCGTCCGCCAGGTTGAAACCCAGCTTGCGGCTGGCCAGCCGCGTCAGCCCCAGCACCAGCGCCAGCAAGCTGGCACAGGCCAGCAGCAGGCCGCCCAGCGCCGGCAGCGGCGTATCGCGCCACAGCCCGCCGATGACCGCCGCGCTGAAGGCGGTGTACACCACCAGCAGGATGGAACCCTGGTCCACCAGCTTGAGCTTGCTCTTGTGGCGGTCCACCCAGCGCCCCAGCCACGGCCGCAGCAGCTGGCCAGCCACGAACGGCAGCAGCAGCTGGTAGACGATGGTCATGGCCGAGCCGGCGCTGCTGCCCACCTGGCCGGACACCAGCAGCCAGCCCACCAGCAGCGGCGTCAGCGCAATGCCCAGCAGATTGGACGCGGTGGCGCTGCACACCGCCGCCGGCACATTGCCCTCCGCCACCGACACGAAGGCGATGGACGACTGCACGGTGGACGGCAACAGGCACAGGTACAGCAGCCCCAGGTACAGCTCCGGCGTGGTGAGCCCGGTGAGCAGAGGTTTCAGCACCACGCCCAGCAGCGGGAACAGCACGAAGGTGGCCGCCAGCACGGTAAGGTGCAAGCGCCAGTGGGTGATCCCGGCCAGCACCGCCTCGCGCGACAGCTTGGCACCATGCAGAAAGAACAGCAGGCCGATGGCGAAATCGGTTACCCACTCCAGCAGCCTGGCGGCGCTGCCGCTGCACGGCAGCAGCGTGGCCAGCAACACCGCAGTGATGAGGCCAAGAGTGAAATTGTCGGGCAGAAAACGTGGGCGCTGCATGCTGATCCTGTCTGGAGCCGGCCCTGTGTGTTGCCAGCAGTCCGGCGGCGGGTGATGGGTTGATGCGGCCAACCTGCCACGGCCAGCCATACAGCCGCTATTTCACCGCGCCGCGATCTACAATACAAATTCATTTATCTCATTGATTGATGCGCTATTGCGATGAATATCACCCTGCGCCAGCTGCGCGCCTTCCTGGCGGTAAGCCAGCACGGCGGCTTCGGCCGCGCCGGCGACCGCGTCGGCCTTACCCAGTCGGCAGTAAGCCGCAGCATTCGCGAGCTGGAGGAACAACTGGGCGTGCGGCTGCTGGATCGCACCACCCGCGAGGTGCTGCTCACCGCCACCGGCCAGCGCCTGAGCGCCCAGCTCACCCGCGTGCTGGACGAGCTGGACGGCGTGCTGGCCGAGGCGCACCAGGCCGGCGAACAGGCCAAGGGCACGGTGCGGGTGGCCAGCAGCCCGACGCTGTCCGCCAGCCTGATGCCCGCCTGCCTGGCGGCTTGCGGCCAACGTTATCCCCAGGTGCAGCTGCAGATACTGGACCAGGTGCAGCGCTTGAACCTCGACAGCGTGCTGTCCGGCGAGGTGGATTTCGGCCTGGTGGTGGACCCGCGCGCGCAGCCGGGGCTGGAAGGCGAAGCGGTGGTCAGCGACCCGTTCTGCCTGGTGCTGCGCCCGGATCATCCGCTGGCGCAGCAGGACAGCGTGCAGTGGCGGCAGTTGCAGGATGCGCCGCTGGTGCTGCTGGACGGCAACAGCGGCAGCCGGCCGCTGATCGAGGCGGCGCTGGCGGCGCAGGGCGTCAGCGCCCACGTGGTGCAGCAGCTGGGCCATTCCAGCGCCGTATTCCGCGTGGTGGAGGCCGGCATCGGCATCAGCATCTCGCCCCGACTGGCCCTGCCGCTGCCGGCCGGCAGCCAGCTCACCGTGCGCCCGCTGCTGCCGGAGATCCGCCGTGACGTGATGCTGGTGCGCCGCGCCGGGCGCTCGCTGTCGCCGCTGGCGGAAAAGGTATGGCAGCTGATGCGCGAGGTGCTGACCACGCAGTAGCCGTAACCAGGCGCTTCATGCGGCCAACGTTGGCCGCAGACTATTCCGGCGGCAGCCCGAAAAACACGCTGGGCACCATGCCGAACTGGCGGCGGAACATGGCGGTAAACGCGCTGGGGCTGGCATAGCCGGCATCCAGCGCCACATCCAGCACCCGCGCGCCGGCGGCCAGCTGCGCCAGCGCATGCATCAGCCGCGCCTGCCGCCGCCAGGCGCCGAAGTTCATGCCGGTGGCGCGCACGAAACGGCGCTGCAATGTACGCACATCCACCCCCAGCCAGGCCGCCCAGTCGTCGCTGCTGCGGGTGTCGTCCGGCTGCGCCTGCAAGGCCTGGCACAGCGGCGCCAGCAGGTCGTCGTCCGGTGTCGGCAAGGCCAGCGGCAGGGTTTCCAGTACCTCCACCTCCTCCAGCAACAAGGCCAGCAGCCGCGCGGCACGGGTGCCCGGCAACACCGGCGGCGGGCAGCGCACCGCGGCCAGCAGCAGTTCGCGCCACAGCGGCGTTACCGCCAGCACACAGCATTGCTGCGGCATGCCGCCCAGCGCCGGCTGCTGCACATAGACACTGCGCACCTGCGCCGGGCTCAGCATGTGCACCTCGTGCCAGTGGCCGGGCGGAATATAGATGGCACGCGTCGGCGGCACGATCCACTGCCCGCGCGCGGTGATCACCCGCATCACTCCGGCGGTGCCGTACAACAGCTGCGCGGTGCTGTGGGTATGGCGCACGGTGGCGTGGCCGGCCGGGTAATCCTGCGACTTGCCTATCATCAGCGTATCGCTGGTGAGCAGCGGCGGCTCGATCATCTCGATATCTGCACTCATGCCGTTTTCTCGATAGTTGCTGCCATTTTCGCGTGAGACTGGCAGATGTGGACATTCTAGGATGCTGCTACACCCACCCACAAGGAGTGCATCGTGCAAGCTACCCTGTCCACCCCGGCCCCAGCGGCCACCAACCCGCGCTGGCGGGTAATCGGCGCCGTGAGCGTCGCGCACTTTCTCAACGACCTGGTGCAGTCGCTGATCCTGGCCATCTATCCGCTGCTGAAAGGCAATTACGCGCTGAGCTTCGCGCAGATCGGCCTGATGACGCTGACCTACCAGTGCACCGCCTCGCTGCTGCAGCCGCTGGTAGGCATCATCACCGACCGCAAACCGCAGCCGCGCGCACTGGTGCTGGGCATGGCCGCCACCCTGTGCGGCCTGCTGCTGCTGTCGCAGGCTACGCAGTTCGGCTGGCTGCTGCTGGCCGCCGCACTGGTGGGCTCCGGCTCGTCCATCTTCCACCCTGAATCGTCGCGCGTGGTGCGCCTGGCCGCCGCCGGGCGCAAGGGGCTGGCACAGTCGCTGTTCCAGGTGGGCGGCAACGGCGGCACCGCCACCGGCCCGCTGCTGGCGATGCTGATCATCCTGCCCTACGGCCAGCACAGCCTGGCCTGGTTCGCCAGCCTCACCCTGCTGGCCATGCTGGTGCTGTGGCAGGTGGGCAACTGGTACCGCGCGCAGCTGGGCAACGGCAGCGTGCGTGCCGCGCACAATGTGGCGCCGCCGCTGCCACCGGCCAAGACCCGCAAGACGCTGGCGGTGCTGATGGCGCTGGTGGTGACCAAGTACACCTATATGGCCTGCCTGCACAGCTACTTCATCTTCTACCTGATCGATCGCTTCGCCATGTCCACCGCCGATGCGCAGCTGTACCTGTTCGCCTTCCTGCTGGCGGTGGCCAGCGGCACGGTGCTGGGCGGCCCGCTGGGCGACCGCATCGGCCGCCGCCGGGTGATCTGGTTCTCCATCTTCGGCAGCGCCCCGTTCGCCCTGGCCCTCCCCTATGCCGACCAGCACACCACGCTGGCGCTGGTGGTGATGATCGGGCTGATCCTGTCGTCGGCGTTCTCCGCCATCCTGGTGTATGCGCAGGAGCTGATGCCGCAGCGGGTGGGCATGATCTCCGGCCTGTTCTTCGGCCTCGCCTTCGGTGTGGCCGGCCTGGGCGCGGCGCTGATCGGCCAGCTGGCCGACCACTTCGGCCTGCAGACGGTGTACCAGTGGTGCGCATGGATACCGCTCACCGGCATCGTCGCCGCGCTGCTGCCGGAGCTGCGCAAGCGCTGACGATGTGCTGAAACGAAAAGGTTGGCCGCAAATCCTCCGGGGCTTGCGGCCAACCTTTATGCCGATTCGTGGCGGCTGGCGTGCAGGGGCAGATGCTATAACTCAGGGGCCAATAACAAGAATCCAGCTCGGTATCAGGGGTGCGCGCCAGGCGCATGGCGCCCACGTCCCAGGGGGAAAAGGAGCCACCATGGCCAGGAAATACATCGACTGCCGGGATCATCCTGGCAACACGCAATGCACGGTGTCCATTGCAGCGGACAACGAAGACGAACTGCTGAATGCAGCGGTACAACACGCGGTAGCCATGCACGGCTACCAGGATAGCCCGCAGCTGCGCGAACAATTGCGGCAGATGTTCAAGGAAGAACACGCCGCGGCGGCGCACTGACGCAGCGCCTGCTCGGCGAACCACAACAAACGGCTCCTGCAGGAGCCGTTGGCTTTATGTAGCCAGTTTGGCCAGTAGTGAGGAGGCCCACAGAGCTGCCAATGTTAATGAGCAATTGCGCAGTAGATGTTGGGCTTCGCTGCGCTCAAGCCCCTACGTGCTCATTGGTGGGCACGCTCCGCTTTGCCCACCCTACGTACCAGCAGAATCGCACCGACTTGCCCCAATCCCGTTGGCGCGAGCCGGGCAAAACGGTGCGCCCCAGGTTTTAAGACGCCGATCTGTCTGAGTCCCGAGCCGTTAGCGAGGGACGAGTTCGGCGGCGCCTGGGGCGTGCCTTTTTGCACGGGGTTTCGAGCAGCCCCGGGTCGCCTTTTCTTTGGGTACTTTCTTTTGGCGAAGCAAAAGAAAGTACCCCGTGCGCCGGGCGGAACCGGCTACTTCAATCAATATCCGCGCAGCGGATTCAAAATCAAACGTGGTAAACGTTGGGCTTCGCTACGCTCAACCCAACCTACGTGCTGCCCGTTTAGCATGGAGCGCTGCCAAGAAAAAAGGGCAAGCCTCGCGGCTTGCCCTTGCTTGTGTCCTGCACGACCAACCTGCCACAGCGTGGCGGAACGCCCCGTTACCGGGGCTTCCGCCCTACTGCTTACTGCTGGTTGGCCGCAGTCCTTCCCCTGTTGTTATCCGCTTACAGCGACGGCAGCAGGCCGTCGATGGCGTAGCGGTTGTACTCGGCGCGCTGGATCAGCGCGGCTGCCTTCTGGATGTCCGGCGCGAAGTAGCGGTCCTTGTCGTAGAACGGCACTTCGGCGCGCAGCGTAGCCTTGGCGGCTTCCAGTGCGGCGGCAGCCTTGTTCGGCGCGCGGAAGTCCACGCCCTGGCAGGCGGCCAGCAGTTCCACGGCCAGGATGCCGGCGGTGTTGTCGGCCATGTCGCGCAGGCGGCGGCCGGCGAAGGTGGCCATGGACACGTGGTCTTCCTGGTTGGCGGAGGTCGGCAGGCTGTCTACGGAAGCCGGATGCGCCAGCGACTTGTTCTCGGAGGCCAGGGCCGCGCCGGTTACCTGGGCGATCATGAAGCCGGAGTTCACACCACCGTTGTTCACCAGGAACGGCGGCAGCTTGGACAGGTTGCTGTCGATCAGCAGCGCCATGCGGCGTTCGGACAGCGAGCCGATTTCGGCAATCGCCAGCGCCAGGTTGTCGGCGGCGAAGGCTACCGGCTCGGCGTGGAAGTTACCGCCGGACAGGATGTCGTTGTCGGTGGAGAACACCAGCGGGTTGTCGGATACCGAGTTGGCTTCCACCAGCAGCACTTCCGATGCCTGGCGGATCTGGGTCAGGCAGGCGCCCATTACCTGCGGCTGACAGCGCAGGGAGTACGGGTCCTGCACCTTGCCGCAGTCGGCGTGGGAGTCGGCAATCTGGCTACCGTTGCCCAGCAGGGAGCGGTACTGCGCAGCAGCGTCGATCTGGCCCTTGTGGCCGCGAACCTGGTGGATGCGGTCGTCGAACGGGGTGCGGCTGCCCTGGGCGGCTTCCACCGACATGGCGCCGGCCACGGAGGCGGCTACGTACAGGTCTTCAGCGGCGAACATGCCTTCCAGTGCGAAGGCGGTGGATGCCTGGGTGCCGTTCAGCAGGGCCAGACCTTCCTTCGGTGCCAGGGTGATCGGCTCCAGGCCGGCGGCACGCATGGCGTCGCCACCGTGTACGCGCTGGCCGTTCACGAAGGCTTCGCCTTCACCGATCAGCACGGCGCTCATGTGCGACAGCGGGGCCAGGTCGCCGGAGGCGCCCACGGAACCCTTCTGCGGAATCACCGGGTAGATGCCCTTGTTGAACAGGGTGATCATCGCTTCCAGCACCAGGCGGCGGATGCCGGAGAAGCCGCGGGACAGCGAGTTGATCTTCAGCGCCATAACCAGGCGCACGGTGGAATCCTTCATCGGCTCGCCGATGCCGGCAGCGTGCGACAGCACGATGGAGCGCTGCAGCAGTTCCAGCTCTTCCGGGGCGATCTTGGTGTTGGCCAGCAGGCCGAAACCGGTGTTGATGCCGTATACGGTGCGGTTTTCGGCCAGCACGCGCGCCACGGTGGCGGCGGAGGCGTCGATGGCGGCGTGGGCAGCCGGGTCCAGCTTGATCTGCACGGAGGCGTCACGGGCGATCAGGCGCAGTTGGGCCAGCGACAGCTTGCCCGGGGTAATGGTGATGGTGGTCATGATGGTCTTTCCGGTTGGGCGGCCGCTATCGGCCGCCACAGGTGTTTCGATGCTGCGGCCAACCTTGTGGGTTGGCCGCAAGCGGATTACTTGATCATCGGCAGCTTGAGGCCGAAGCGCTTGGCAGCGGCAATGGCTTGCTCGTAGCCGGCGTCGGCATGGCGCATCACGCCGGAGCCGCAGTCGTTCACCAGCACGCGGGCCAGGCGCTCGGCGGCGGCGTCGGTGCCGTCAGCCACGATCACCATGCCGGAGTGCTGCGAGTAGCCCATGCCTACGCCGCCACCGTGGTGCAGCGATACCCAGCTGGCGCCGCCGGCGGTGTTCAGCAGCGCGTTCAGCAGCGGCCAGTCGGATACGGCGTCGGTGCCGTCCTTCATGGCTTCGGTTTCGCGGTTCGGGCTGGCTACCGAGCCGGTGTCCAGGTGGTCGCGGCCGATCACGATCGGGGCCTTCAGCTCGCCGTTCTTCACCATCTCGTTGAAGGCCAGGCCAGCCAGGTGGCGCTCGCCCAGACCCAGCCAGCAGATACGTGCCGGCAGGCCCTGGAAGCTGATGCGCTCACGCGCCATGTCCAGCCAGCGGTGGGTGTGCTTGTTGTCCGGGAACAGTTCCTTGATCTTGGCGTCGGTCTTGTAGATGTCTTCCGGGTCGCCGGACAGCGCTACCCAGCGGAACGGGCCCTTGCCTTCGCAGAACAGCGGGCGGATGTAAGCCGGTACGAAGCCCGGGAAGTCGAAGGCGTTCTGCACGCCCTTGTCGAACGCAACCTGGCGGATGTTGTTGCCGTAGTCCACGGTCGGGATGCCCATGGCCTGGAAGTCCAGCATCGCCTGTACGTGCACGGCGCAGCTCTGCGCGGCTTCGTCGGTGAGGCGGGCGTGCTGTTCCGGCTTGGTTTGCGCGGTCTTCCACTGCTCCACGGTCCAGCCGATCGGCAGGTAGCCGTTGATCAGGTCGTGGGCGGAGGTCTGGTCGGTTACCAGGTCCGGCTTGATGCCGCCGGCCTTGGCGCGCTTCACCAGCTCCGGCAGGATTTCGGCGGCGTTGCCCAGCAGGGCGATGGATACGGCTTCCTTGCGCGCGGTGTGGTACTTGATCAGTTCCAGCGCGTCGTCGATGTCCTTGGCCTGCTTGTCCACGTAGCGGGTACGCAGACGGAAGTCGATGCTGCTCTGCTGGCATTCGATGTTCAGCGAGCAGGCACCGGCCAGGGTAGCGGCCAGCGGCTGTGCGCCACCCATGCCGCCCAGGCCAGCGGTGAGGATCCACTTGCCGCTCAGGTCGTTGTTGTAGTGCTGGCGGCCGGCTTCGACGAAGGTCTCAAAAGTACCTTGCACGATGCCCTGCGAGCCGATGTAGATCCAGCTGCCGGCGGTCATCTGGCCGTACATGAACAGGCCCTTGCGGTCCAGTTCGTTGAAGTGTTCCCAGTTGCCCCACTTCGGCACCAGGTTGGAGTTGGCGATCAGCACGCGCGGGGCGTTGGCGTGGGTCTTGAACACGCCTACCGGCTTGCCGGACTGCACCAGCAGGGTTTCGTCTTCGTTCAGGTCCTTCAGCGACGCCAGGATCTGGTCGTAGCACTCCCAGTTACGCGCAGCGCGACCGATACCACCGTATACCACCAGCGCCTGCGGGTTCTCGGCAACGTCCGGGTCGAGGTTGTTCTGGATCATGCGGTAGGCCGCTTCGGCGATCCAGTTCTTGCAGTTCAGTTCGGCGCCGCGGGGGGCATGGATTACGCGGGTGGCGTCAAAACGCGGGTCAGTCATGGGAGTGCTCCTAAATGGTTTGTGCTCTGGTCAGGTGTTGTTCACTGCTGGGTCCGCACCGGCCTTCCATCCGGCTGCGGTGATACTGTCAGCGCCGCAGCTGGCGCGTGATCGACCACGCCAGCCGCGCCGCCGCCTTGGCGCCGTGGCTGTCCTGATCGAATGTCGGGTTGAATTCCACCAGGTCGGCGCCGATCAGCTTGCCGCTCCTGGCGATCTTGGACACCAGCGCTTCCACCACGCTGATATCCACGCCGTAACCGGCCGGGGCGGATACCGCCGGCATCTGTGCCGCCGGCAGTACGTCCAGGTCGATGGTGAGATAGACCACATCCACGCTGTCGACGAACTCGGCCAGCTGGTGGCGGGCATCGGCCAGCTGCCAGGCGGTCATGTCGCTGTCCAGTCGCCATTCGGCGCCGAGCTTGGCAGCGGATTCGAACAGCGCACGGGTGTTGGCGGTTTCCGCCACGCCCAGGCACAGGTAGCGGAAGTTGTTACCGCGACGGGTGCATTCGGCGGCGATCTGTGCGAACGGGGTGCCACTGGTGGCTTCTGCCGCGCTGCGCAGGTCGAAGTGGGCGTCGAAGTTGACGATGCCGATGCGCTTGCCCTGGTGGGCATTGGCCAGGCCCAGCCAGTGGCCGTAGGCGGTTTCGTGGCCGCCGCCCAGTACCAGCGGCAGGTGGCCGGCTTGCACGATGGCGGTCACTGCTGCGGCCAACCTTTGATGCGCGGCATCCAGGTCGCCGTCGTCGCAGACCACGGTGCCGGCGTCGTACAGCGGCAGCGTCGGGTGCCAGGCCAGGTTGGCCAGCGCCTTGCGCAGCGCCAGCGGGCCGGCCACGGCGCCGGTGCGGCCCTGGTTGCGGCGCACGCCTTCGTCACAGGCAAAGCCGAGAATGGCGATGCCCGGTGCCACGCCGGCCGCCAGCGGTTGTACCGCCTGGTGCCAGCGGCGGGCCAGATCGCCCTCGGCGGCGTCAATGCGCCCGGTCCACATGCTCATGTCGATAGTCATTGCTTAACCCTCGTGCTGCACCACGCCACGGAACACGCGGCGGGTCAGCGGATTGGTACCGAGGCCGTATACGATCTCGGCAGGATGTTCGATGTCCCACAGCAGCAGGTCGGCCACGCAACCGGCGGCCAGTTTGCCGTGGCTGGCACCGCGGCCCAGCGCCTGCGCGGCGTGGCGGGTGGTGCCCAGCACCGCTTCTTCCGGCGTCAGGCCGAACAGCACGCAAGCCTGGTTCATGGCCAGCCGGATGGAGGCGAACGGGCTGGTGCCCGGGTTCAGGTCGGTGGATACCGCCATGGCCACACCGGCCGCGCGCAGTTTGTCCACCGGCGGTTTCTGCGTTTCGCGCAGGAAGTAGTAAGCACCCGGCAGCAGCACTGCCACGGTGCCGGACTTGGCCAGCGCAGCCACGCCGGCATCGTCCAGGAATTCGATATGGTCGGCGGACAGGCCGCCGAACTCGGCCACCAGCTCGGCGCCGTGCAGGTTGGACAGCTGCTCCACGTGGCCTTTCACCTGCAGGCCGTGGGCGCGGGCGGTCTCGAATACCTGGCGGGTCTGCGCCGGGCTGAAGCCCACGCCTTCGCAGAACACGTCCACCGCCTCGGCCAGGTCTTCCTGCGCTGCGGCGGGGATGATCACCTCGCACACGTGGCGGATGTAGCCGTCGGCGTCGCCGGCGAATTCCGGCGGCAGCGCGTGGGCGGACAGCAACGTGGTGGAGACTTCCACCGGCAGCGCGGCTTCCAGCCGGCGTGCGGCGCGCAGCTGCTTGAGTTCGTCCACCAGGGTCAGGCCGTAGCCGGACTTCATCTCGATGGTGGTAACACCTTCCTTCATCAGCGCCTTCAGCCGCGGCAGGCTCACCAGCGCCAGCTCGTCCTCGTCCAGGCCACGGGTGGCGCGCACGGTGGAGATGATGCCGCCGCCTTCAGCCGCGATCTGCTGGTAAGGCACGCCGGTCAGGCGCTTTTCCCATTCCGCGGCGCGGTTGCCGCCGTACACCAGGTGAGTGTGGCAATCGATGAAGCCGGGGGTGATCCAGGCACCCTTCGCATCGATGATTTCGCCTTCGCCGAACGCACGCAGCGCTGCATCCTGCGGCAGCACGGCGTGGATCATGCCGTCACGCAGCCACAGTGCGTGGCCGTCCAGCGCGCCATAGGGCGCGGCAACGGCGGCGTCGCAGGTGGCGAGGCGGGCGTTGATCCACAGGGTGTCGGTGCGCTTGCTCATGGTTGTTCCGGTGTTTCGCGATTAATTGTATATACATTTAGTTGATTCCCGCGGACACGTCAAGATATTTCTTGGACCGGCAATGCAGGCCGTCAGCGCCACGCAACAGCACACGGCGAAAAAAACCCTTAAAAAACAACAGGCCACGCGTTTGCGTGGCCTGTTTTCCGTTGTTGCGTAAATGTATATACATTTTGTCAGCGCTTGCGCACCCTGGTCTGCGAACGCAGCTTGTACTTGGCGCCCGGGTGCAGCAGACGGGCGAAACTCACCAGGTGTTTGCCGGACCAGGTACGGCGCAGCACGCGCAGGCAGGGGTCGCTACCTTCCACCACCAGCAGCCGGCATTCGTCGGCCAGCGGCAATACCGCCTCCACCGTGTGCTCCACGTCGGACAACGGACAGGTGCGCATCAGGTAGGCGTTGGGGGTTTCGCGGGTGAAGTCCTGCTGCAGGTAATCCGGCGCCCACTGCGGATTCACGTAGCGCTCTTCGATCTGGATCGGGCTGTCGTCCTCGAAGTGCACGATCAGCGAGTGGAACACCGGCGCCGCTACTGCCAGCCCCAACCGCAGCGCCACTTCCTCGCTGGCGGCCTCCTGGCGCACGTAGTGCACTTCGGCGCTGTAGTGGTGGCCGCGGGTGGCGATTTCCTCGGCGATATTGTTCACGTCCAGCAACGGCGATTCCGCCTTGCGCTCGGCCACGTAGGTACCGTCGCCGGCATAGCGCAGCAGCACGCCGGCCTCGGCCAGATCGCGGATGGCCTTGTTCACCGTCATGCGCGATACGCCGAACTGCCTGGCCAGTTCCACTTCGGGCGGAATCTTGGCGCCGGGGGCGTAGCTGCGGTTCTTGATGCCGTCGAGGATGTAATCGCGGATGCGCAGATAGTGCGGCTTGGATGCGGTCTTGGGCGTGCTCATGCCGGCATTGTAAGGGAAAGTCTGTTCCAAAAGCGTGTCCACCATCTCGCGGGCAGGCGCGAGACAAGGCGAAACGGAGGGCGGGGTTTACGGCACGTTGCAGAGCATAAACAGACGCCGGGGTTGGCCGCATGCTTGCGGCCAACCCTGGCAGGCTCACTCAGCCCAGCTTGTCGGCCAGGAATTGCAGCGTGCGGCCATGTGCCAGTGCAGCGGCGCGCTGGTTGTACATCTTGGCCCGCCCCCAGCAGTTGAAGCCGTGATCGGTACCGGGGTAGTCATGGAACTGCGCATTGCTCTTGCCGGCAAACGCCTGCTTTACCTGCGCCACGATGTCCTGGGTGATGTGGGCATCCTGCTGCGCGTAGTGGAACAGAATGGGCATGCCGATCTGCCCGGCCAGGTCCAGGTGCTGGTGGATGCCGCCACCGTAGTAGCACACCGCGGCATCGGCCTGGCTCAGCGCCGCGGCGCGGAAGGCCAGTTGCCCGCCCAGGCAGTAACCCAGCGTGGCCACCTTGCCCGTTACCTGCGGCATGGCGCGCAGCGCGGCCACTGCCGCCGCCACGTCGCTGGCGGCCAGCGCGGTGTCCACCTGCTGGTAGTAGCCATAAGCCTGCTGGGTGCCGGCTTCGTCGTATGTCAGATCCACCCGCGGCGACAGCCGCCAGAACACGTCCGGCGCCAGCACCACGTAGCCGTCCTGCGCGTACTGGTCGGCCACGGCGCGGATGTGTTCGTTCACGCCCCAGATTTCCTGCACCAGCACGATGCCGGGGCCATGCCCGGCCGGCGGCAACGACAGGTAGCCGGAGAAGGTTTCACCATTGGCGGTTTGCAGATCGATCCAGCGAGAATTCACGTTGTGCTCCTGTGAAGGTTGGCCGCATGCAGACGGCACTGGCTTTGTGCCGGCAACTGCTGCATTGTAGCCGGCAACAATAGATAAAGGTGCCGGCGTCGATGGCTGAACGACGGCGCCACATAATGGTCTGAATCTGGCTGGCAGCGACAGCGCGGCCCGCTTGCACCCAGAAACGGCGCATGGCAACAGGCGCCAGCAAGGATGTCATCATGTCCCACCCAGTCCACCCCGATCTGCTCGTGCCGGGCGTACGCGCCATCGAACTGGCCCCCGGCCTGCCCGGCCTCGCCTTCAGCCACCCGGCCTTCAGCGCCACCTTGAGCCTGTACGGCGGCCAGCTGCTGGATTTCACGCCGACTGGCGGCCAGCCGCTGCTGTACCTGTCGCCGGCCAGCCGCCTGGAAGACGGCAAGGCGATTCGTGGCGGCATTCCGCTGTGCTGGCCATGGTTCGGCCCGCACCCGCAGGATGCCGGCCAGCCGCAGCATGGCGTGGCGCGCACCGCGCTGTGGACGGTCAGCGCGGTGGCACGCAGCGACGACGGGTTTCACGTGAAACTGGCCGGCCCGCGCCACGGCGCAATGGATGCCAGCCTCACCCTGCAGCTGGGCCCAGGCGTGGACATCGCACTGACCAGCCGCAACCTGGGCCAGGACAACATTACCGTCAGCGCCGCACTGCACAGCTACCTGGCGGTAAGCGATATCCGCAGCATCCAGCTGCATGGCCTGGGCGGCGCCCGCTATCACGACAAGCTCAGTGGTGATAGCGCCACCCTGCCCGCCGGCGACTGGCGCTTTGCCGCCGCCACCGATGCCGTGGTACAGCATGCCGGACCGTGCACGCTGGCCGACCCCGGCTGGCAACGGCACATCGCCATAGGCAGCAGCGGCTCGGCCAGCACCGTGGTGTGGACGCCGTGGCAGCAGGGTGCGGCCAACATGGCCGATCTGCCGGACGACGGCTGGCAACATTTCCTGTGTGTGGAAGCGGCCAACGCCGGCAGCGATGCCCGCGTGCTGGCCCCCGGCGCCAGCCACACGCTACGGCAGCAATTGCTGCTGCAGGCGCTATAATCCGCCCCTTGTACCCGCGTTTCCGAGACCTGCAGCAATGATGATGCAACCCGACCGGTTGGACCGGTTCTTTCCGATCACCTACCCCAATGGCGCCACTGTCAGCCGTTTCGCCAAACCCTGTCCGCACTGCCGGCAGTTGGTGAAGGCCAGTGCCATGGAAGGCGTGGCGATGCTGCTGCAGGACAAGGTATTCGTACTGGCCGACGGCGAATGCCCGCATTGCCAGCACCGCTTCGTGGTGAAGTGCGTGATCGACGCCTACAAGCGGGTATTGCCGGTACAGCTGCCGGTATTCCTGTACCGCCTGCTGCTGCGCTGGGGCGCACGGCGCCAGCTCAAGCTGTTCCGCCAGCAACCGGAATGGCAGCGCGCACGTCAGCTGGTGGAGGCGATGGACCCGGAACAGGTGAAGGAAGCCATCAGCCAGCTCACCAGCAGGCTGCTGAACGACAGCGAGGCGGTGGAAAAATCGACCGACATCGTGGGCCGCTTCCAGGACCAGCCCATCCACGCCTGGCTGCGCCATGATGGCCGCACGCTGGTGTTCGACCGCGCCGCCCCCGGCGCGGATGCGCAGTTCCAGCTGCAGGATGGCGAAGTGCTGTTCGATGGCCGTCTGATCTATAAGCAGGTCATGCCGGAACAGGCCTGAGCCACCATCCCTAATAACAAAACCGCCAGACATCGTGCTGGCGGTTTTGTTTTGTAAATATTGTCTTGGTGATCAAGCATGTTGCAAAACATGCGGCCAACGTTGTGAGGCGCCCAAACTGCCCCACGGGGAGCGCCGGCCAAAATGGTGTTCGCCAGGTTTTAAGACGGCAGCTGAGCCGTTTGACGTTAGCAAACGGCGAATTGCCGGCGCCTGGCGAATGCCTTTTTGGCCGGGGTTTCGCGGACCACCCTATTGAACCATCCGGCGAGCGGGGGTGGCGGGGGGCGGCGGCACGCCCCCTGGCCCGTCCGCCGGGCGGAACCGGCGACTTCAATCATCATCCGCGCAGCGGATACAAAACCAAACCCGGTAAATGTTGGACTTCGCTACGTGGGCAGACGGAACGCCCGCTTTGCGGGCTTCCACCTACACCTGGCTGCTGATCAGCTGCAGCATGCGCTGGCTGGCGCCGCGATGCTGCGCGGTAAACGCCAACCCGGCGTCCCGCATCCGCTGGCGCGCCGCGTCATCCTGCAGCAGTTCCAGCGCTACCGACACCAGCGTGCCGGCATCCCTTACCTGGCGCGCGGCGCCTGCTGCCAGCGCCAGGCTGGCTGCCTCGGCAAAGTTGAAGGTGGACGGGCCGATCAACACCGGCAGGCCGACGCTGGCCGGCTCGATCAGGTTCTGCGAACCGTAATCCAGCAGCGAACCGCCGACAAAGGCCACATCGGCAGCGACATAGTAGGCGAACAGCTCGCCCATGCTATCGCCCAGCCACAGCTGGGTGCCGGCGGCCACCGGCTGCTCGTCGCTGCGGCGCTGCACGGTAAAGCCCATGCTTGCGGCCAACATGGCCACCGTGTCGAAACGTTCCGGATGGCGCGGCACGATCAGCAGCAGCGCATCGCCACGCGGTGCTGCCTGCCAGGCCTGCAGGATCAGTTCTTCTTCGCCGTCGCGGGTGCTGGCGCACACCCATACCGGGCGGCTGCCAATGCGCTGGCGAAAGCGCTGCCCCAGCGCCAGCTGGTCCGCCGGCGGGGTGAAATCGTACTTGCTGTTGCCACAGACACTGACCTTGGCCGCACCCAGCTGCCGCAGCCGTTCGGCATCGGCTTCGCTCTGCGCCGCCACCGCGGTGAGCGCGCGCATCGCCGGGCGGATCAAGGGCCCGATGCGGCGGTAGCCGCGCAGCGATTTTTCCGACAGCCGCGCGTTCACCAGGAACAGCGGCACGCCGGCGGCGCGGCAGGCGTGCAGCAGATTCGGCCACAGCTCGGTTTCCATCAGCACGCCGAAGCGGGGCCGCAGCGCGGCGATGAAGCGGCGCATATTGCCGGCACTGTCGTACGGCAGATAGCGGATCTCGGCGTCCGGGTACAGCTCCAGCGCGGCGGCGCGGCCGGTGGGCGTCATCTGGGTGATGACAAAACGGGCAGCCGGGTACTGCTGGCGCAGCAGCTTCACCAGCGGTAGTGCGGCACGGGTTTCACCCACCGATACCGCGTGCAGCCAGATCACCTCGCGGCCATCGCCACGCGGCAGGTCGCGGGCAAAACGTTCGTCCCAATGCTGCAGATAGGCCGGCGCCTGGCGCGCGCGTTTCTTCAGATAGCGTTTCACCAGCGGCGTGAGCAGCGGCCACAGCGTGCTGTACAGCAGCCGCGCGATCATGCCGCGCCCCGGCAACGCGCCAGCAGCGCCAGCACCTCGTCCACCGGCGGAATCACCCCGGCCTCACCGATGTTGACCGCACGCGCGGTTTCCACCACGCCGGTCAGTGCCGGGTCGGTATCGGTGTAGATCGCCACCAGCGGTATATCCAGTGCATTGGCCAGGTGGGTAAGGCCGGTATCCACCCCTACCACCGCCGCCGCGTGGCCGAGCATGGCGGCGGCCTCCTGCAGCCGCATGCGCGGTGCCATCACGGCGCCGGGAATGGCTGCGGCCAACCTTTGTGCGCGCTGTTGTTCGCTGGCATTGCCCCACGGAATCACCGTGGCCAGGCCCTGTGCCTGCAATTCATGCGCCAGCGCCACCCAGTGCGCCTCCGGCCACAGCTTGCTGTCGCGGCTGGTGGCGTGCAGCAGCACCCAGTACGGCGCGGCCGGCAGCCAGGCGGGGCGCTCGCCGGCACGGATGCCGAATACCGGCGGGCCACTGAATTCATAGCCCAGCGCCGCAGCGAACAGCCGGCGGTTGCGTTCGATGGCCGACAGCTGGCGGCTTACCGGGTAGCAATGCTGATAAAACCGGCTGGCCAGCGGCTCGCGGATGCTGGCGGCGTCATAGCCGGCCAGCGGGCCGTTGGCGAGCTTGCCGGGCAAGGCGCTTTTCAGCAGCCCCTGCGCATCCAGCACCAGATCCCAGCGCGTGCCGGCCAGCGCCTGGCGCAATTCGCCCATCTCGCGCCAGCTGCGCCGCTGCAGCAGGGTTTTGCGCCAGCGCCGCCAGGCGATGGGAATGGTGCGCACCACCAGCGGATGCAGACCCGGGATATCCACAAACGCTTCTTCCGCCAGCCAGCTCACCTGCATGTCGGGGCGGGCACGGGCCAGATCGGACAGCGCCGGAAAGGTGTGGATCAGGTCTCCCATCGAAGAAGTACGCAATAACAGGAGATTTTGCATGCGCGGGATTGTACGAGCGGGCCTGTGGTTAACCAAGTAAAATCGCCCGGCACCGTTTGTGGATAAGCGCTTGTGGATAAGGACGGCCGGATTTGTCCACAACTGGTCACGAGGCTGCCGGTAGTAGTAATCCAACGGCCATCAACAGACTAAGTTACTGTCAGGTCAATGTTTTTGACTGTTATCCACATTTTTTGCCGCCTTTATCTTTATCTTCAATATAAATACGGGAAAACAGGGAACAACAGGATGAGCAGCAGACTGTGCCGGCAAAAACAGTACTGCACAGCCCCGGTGGAACAGTGTGGCGTCAGCCTGTGGAAAACACGGCGCTGCAGAATATCGCCAGAATTATCCACAACTGCTGCACCGCTGATCCTGCCTGGCAACCACATGCTGGCAAAGCACATAAACAGCTGAAAATATTCAGGAAAACAGGCTTATCCACAGCAAGGCTGTACCTTCATCTGCCCTCTTCTTTTTAAAAATTGGACATCTTAGAAACCATGTCTGAACCGCTAAGCGTGGTACTGATCACCAAAAACGCTGCTGCATTACTGGAAAAATGTCTGCAAAGCTGTGCCTTTGCCGACGAGATCGTGGTGGTGGATTCCGGCAGCAGCGACAACACCACTGCGATAGCTTCTGCCTATAAGGCCCGAGTTATCCACCAGGACTGGCTGGGATTCGGCCCGCAGAAGCAGTTTGCGGTCAGCCAGGCCAGCCATGACTGGGTGCTGTGCCTGGATGCCGACGAGTGGCTGTCGGAAAAACTGGTTAGTGAAATCAATGGCTTGCTGAACAATCCACAGCAGCTGGCTGCCTGCGGCGCCTGGCGCTTCGCGCGCAGCAACAAATTCATGGGGCGCTTCCTGAAATTCGGCGAGGGCTATCCTGATTACAGCCTGCGATTGTTTGATCGCCGCCGCGCCCGCTGGTCGGACGACCTGGTGCATGAATACGTGCACAGCCAGGGAGAAGTCGGCACCTTGCGTGGCGACCTGATGCACGAATCCGGCGAGGACATCGCGCTCTATCTTGGCAAGCAGAACCGTTACACCACGCTGCAGGCGGAAACGCTGTATCAGCGCGGCAAGAAAGTGGGCGTGGGCAAGCTGCTGTTCAGCCCGCTGCTGCGCTTCGTGAAGTTCTACCTGCTGCGGCAGGGCTTTCGCGATGGTCTGCCGGGGCTGGTGCACATCAGCATCGGCTGCTTCAACAGCTATATCAAATACGCCAAGCTGATCGAACTGCACCGGCTGGCCGCACAGGCAAAACCGCGCTGAATCGGCAGACGGCTGTGGATAAGCGGCGCTGACCAGCTATCCACAGCCTTGCTGGCTGGCAAGCGGCGACATGGCAGCGGCAGTGTTTTTTGCGGGTACTGCCGGCAGTGGCCCTTGCGGCCAACCTTATCCACAGGAGGCGTCATGCAGATACGTTTCCCTGCGCCCTTGCAGCCCGGCGACCGTATCGCGGTGTGCGCGGTGTCCTCCGGCGTGCCCGAGGTGATGCAGGGCGGGCTGGATGCCGCCCTGCACTGCCTGCGCGCAGCCGGTTACCAGGTGCTGGAAGGCGCTACCCTGCGCCGGCAGCGACAGGATGCCAGCGGCAGCGTTGCCGAGCGGCTGGCGGATCTGCAGCGCTTCCTGTACGACCCGGACATCCGCGCCATCCTGCCGCCCTGGGGTGGCGAGCTGGCGATACAGCTGCTGTCCGGCATCGACTTTGCCCGCCTGGCGACGCTGCCGCCGAAATGGCTGTGCGGTTTTTCCGATGTTTCCACCCTGGCGGTGCCGCTGACGCTGCTGTCTGGCTGGGCCACGCTGCACGCGCCCAATCTGTTCGACCTGGGAGATACCGAGCGGCAGCAGGAGCAGCAGGCGCTGTGGCATAGCTGGCAATACGGTTTGCCGCCGCAGCAAGCGGCCTTCCCGCGCTTCTGGCCGTTTGGCGACCCCGGGGTAAGCCGCGACAGCGGCGTGCGCGTGCTGGGCGGCGGCAGCGCCGTAATGGAGGGCAGGCTGGTGGGAGGCTGTCTGGATGTACTGTCGCGACTGGTGGGCACCCGCTATTTCGATCTGCGCGCTTTCAAGCGCCAGCCGGCCATCCTGTATCTGGAAAACTGCGAACTGGCGCCGTGCGAGCTGGCGCGCGCGCTGACCGGCATGCGCCTGGCCGGGGTGTTCGATGATCTGGCCGGGCTGGTGTTGGGCCGCAGCGGCGCGGTGGAACCCGCTGGCAGCGATGCGCTGCATTACCACGATGCGGTGCGGCAGACGCTGGACGGGCTGGGCTGCCCGGTGGTGGTGGATGCCGATATCGGCCATGTGCCGCCGCAGTGGTGCCTGCTCAACGGCGCCTGGGCGCGCTTGCAGGCCGGGGACGGGCAGGCACTGCTGACGCAGACGCTGCCCGGGGCTGTATAGCGGCGCTCAGCCGCCTACGCCGCTGTGCAGCCAGACCAGCAGGCCAAGGTTGGCCGCAATGCTGCCGCGGTACCAGAACTGGAACGCCAGCTTGCTGCTCTTGTGGCGCAGCCGCCGTTGCGCCAGCCAGGCTCCGGGCCAGCCGCCGAGCAGCGACAGCAGGTGCAGGGTGCTTTCGCGGGTACGCCAGCGCCGCAGCTGGGCAGCGCGCTTGTCGCGGGCGTACACGACATAGGTGAGCAGGCTGAAGAACAGGTAGAGGCCGGCCACGCCGACCGGCACGTAGTGCAGCAGGATGGCGCCGGCCAGCAGCACGGCGAACAGCAGCAGCGGAACAGCGCTGCTGCGCGGCCGGCGCACCGGCAGCGCCGGCCGGGTGCTGAGGCGGTGACGGACGCTCAGCTGGCGTATGGCGTGGGCGTTCAGGCGCCCTTGTGGATCACGACTCACGTTGTAGCTCAACAGATCGCCATTGCGTGGCGGGTGGTGCAGGCGCTGGAAGTCAGGCTGATGGACCAGGGCCGGTTCGCCGCCGCCATTGGGCGTAACCATGCCGAAGCCGCGCTGTGGCTGCCAGTTGTGCAATCTGCCCTGAAAACGCATTTGTAAATCCCCCAATGGCTGATGGGGGTATTTTCTATACATTCGTCATTTATGACAAATGTTTTGAAGCGCCAGTGTGCTTCACACGCTGTAGTCGCCCCACACCGTCTGCATGGCACCCACCGCCGCCAGTGCCGCGGTCTCGGTGCGCAGGATGCGCGGGCCCAGCTTCAGCGGCGTGCAGCCGGCGGCAATCGCTGCGGCTTCCTCGCCGGCGGACAGTCCGCCTTCCGGCCCGGCCAGCAGCCAGGCCGCGTCGGGCTGGCTGGCGATATCGGCCAGCCGCCGCGTGCCCAGTGGCGACAGCAGCAGATGGGCAGCGGCCGGCGGCAATGCGGCCAACCATTGCTTGAGGGTGAGAATGGGCAATACCTGCGGAATGACATTGCGCCCGCTCTGCTCGCAGGCGGCAATCACGATTTCCTGCCAGCGCTGCACGCGCTTGTCGGCGCGATCGCCGGCCAGCTTGACGATGCTGCGCTCGGTAGCCAGCGGCTGGAAGGCGCTGACGCCCATTTCCACCCCCTTCTGCAGGGTGAATTCCATGCGGTCGCCGCTGGAGATAGCCTGTGCCAGCCCCAGCCATACCGGCGATTCGCGGCTGACATCGTCAAAAGCGGTGATGGCGCAGCTGGCCTCGCGCTTGGCAATGCTGCCAAGCACCGCCTGCCACTCGCCGCCGCGGCCGTTGAACAGGGTGATGGCATCGCCTTCACGCAGGCGCAGTACCTGGATATGACGCACTACACTGTCAGGGAGCGCGTACTGTTCTGCCGTGGTCAACACAGCGTCGATGAAAAACCTTGGCATTGCGTGTTGCCCGTAACTGTCGATGGCGGTATTTTGCGTGTTTTGCTGCAGTTGCAACAACCATGGCGTGCAGCAAGGTCCGCACCCGGGCCGTCAGCGCTGCCGCGGCTATCCGCCGCGGCACCACACCACCACAGCGGGAGAAGGCTTTGCAGGTAGTCGATGAGGTGATCAAGGTCGTACGCGCGGTAGCCCGAAGCGAGGTGATGCCGCGGTTCCTGCGCGTGGGCAAGACGCGCAAGGAGGACGGCTCGCTGTTTACCGAAGCGGATCTCGCCTGCCAGAGCGCCCTGCAGCAACAGCTGCCGCGCATCCTGCCGCACCCGGTGCTGGGCGAGGAAATGACCATCGAGGAACAGGACGCACTATGGGCGGCCAACCCGGATGGCCTGTGGGTGGTGGACCCGATCGACGGCACCACCAACTTCGTCAACGGCCTGCCTTACTTCGCCATTTCCGTGGCGCTGATGATCAATGGCCGCAGCGAGTTGGGGGTGATCTACAACCCGGTATCCGACGAAATGTTCTACGCCCGCCGCGGCCACGGCGCCTTTCTCAATGGCCAGCGCCTGCCGCTGAAATCCATGGCCAACAGCATGGGCGACGCCATTGCCGCGGTGGAAATCAAATACCTGCGTTCCGGCAAGCTGGCCGCGCGCATGGGCAGCGTGGCGCCGTTCGGCAGCCAGCGCAGCATGGGCTCCAGCACCCTGGACTGGTGCTTCCTGGCCGCCGGCCGCTATGACCTGTACCTGCATGGCGGGCAGCGGCTGTGGGACTACGCCGCCGGCGCGGTGATCCTGGAAGAAGCCGGCGGGCGCATCGCCAGCCTCAACACCGACGATTACTGGGCGGACACGGTGTGGAAACGTTCCGCCATTGCCGCGCTGGATACCGCGCTGTTTGCGCAGTGGCACCGCTGGGTGCGCGCCAACCAGTAGCGCTGGTGCTGTCTTGTGACCACGGCCAGGCGCTTGCCTGGCCGTTTGCTTTGCTGGCTTGCTACGTTTGGTTGCAACAGCCGGCGCGCCGCCGCCGGATACTTGTCGTTATCGAAACAATGGCGAGGAACGGGCAATGGAAGTGGAACTGAGCGTGGAAGGCCGCCAGCGGCGGATCAACACCGCGGTGGCGATGACGGTGGTGCTGCTGTCGGTATTCATGGGCATCGCCAAGATCAAGGACGACAACCTGGTGCAGGCCATGCAGCTGGCCAAGTCGGACGCGGTCGATCTGTGGTCGGAATACCAGAGCCGCAGCATCAAGAAATCGCTGGCCGAAAGCACGCTGCAGCAGCTGGATATCGCCGCTGCGGCCAACCCGGCGCTGACTGCGCCGCTGGCTCGCCAGCGCAGCGAACTGCAGCAGAAGATCGCCGCCTACAACCAGGCGATTCCGGCCACTGCCGCCAAGGCCAAGGACCGCGAGGCGGAATACAACCGGCTGAATTTCCACGACGACCAGTTCGACCTCAGCGATGCGGCGATTTCCATCGCCATCGCCTGTGCGGCGGTGGCGGCGCTGGTGGAAATGTGGCTGCCGCTACTGGTGGCCTGGGGCTTTGCCGCCTTCGGCATGGTATTCGGCGTAGCCGGTTTTGCCGGCTGGATGCTGCACCCGGACTGGCTGATGAATCTGCTGAGTTAATCCGCCAGCCAGCTACCTGCCACCAGCCAGGCGGCAAAATCGTGCGCCATCTCGGTGCTGAGCTGGTGTCCGCCGGGGTAGCGCTGCAGCTGGTGCGGCACGCCAAGGTCGCTCAGCCAGGCGGTGGCGCGCTCGGCCCAGGCAATCGGCAGCTTGTCGTCCAGCTCGCCGTGGCCGATGAAGGCAGATAGCTGCGCCAAGTCTGCCGGTTCGCCGATGATGGGCGCAATTTCCGGCAGGATGCGCCCGCTGAGCAGGCCGAAGCCGGCCACCTGCTGCGGCGCGGTCAGTGCCACGCCGGCACTCATGATGCCGCCCTGGCTGAAGCCGGCCAGCACGGTATGTGCGGCATCGATGCCGTACTGCTGCTGCAGGCTGGCACACAGCTGCAGCAATTGCTGGCGGCTGCGCTCGGCCTGCTGCGCATCGATACGCGGGCCGTTCGGCCCGAAACTCACCTGGAACCAGCCATACTGCTGCGGCCCGAAGGTCAATGGCGCGCGCAGCAACACCAGCTGCACCCGCTCGTCCAGCAGCGGCTGCAGGCCGGCAAGATTCAGCTCGTTGCCACCCACGCCATGCAGCAGCAGCAACAGCACTTTGGCCGGCTGCCGGCTCGCCCGTGGCAGGGCGCGGTAGATCAGGCCGGAAGCGGCGTCTTCGATGGCGGGTGGCAGGCTGCTGGTGCTCATGGCGGATCTCGGTCGATAAGTGGGGATACGGCATTGTGCGATGCGCCGGCAAGTGAATAAACACGCTGCCGGTAAAGGAATTGTTGCCGTTGGTGACACAATGGCAGTGCGGTGGCCGGTGTTGTGTAGCGGATATGGCTGCAGTGCCTGGAGCCAGGGCGACAAACTTATTTCAATTTGATTTTTGCTTGGGAATGCCCTTGTTCTGCAGCCTTGCGGAACCAGCTTTGCGCTTGCGACTCATCCTTTGCTACGCCGGAACCGTCCTGATAAAGCAGGCCCAGTTTGAATTGGGCATCGGGCAGCCCCTGTTCGGCTGCCTGCCGATACAGGGCAATTGCCTGTTCCATATCCTTGTCTACGCTCCAGCCCCACTCGTACATCCGGCCAAGATTCAACTGTGCTTGCGGCAAGCCCTGCGCTACGGCTTTGCGGTACCACTCAACCGCAAGTGCAGTATCAATGGGCACACCACGCCCGTTGTCGTACATCTCCGCCAGCGCGTTCTGGGCGCGGGCGTCGCCCTGAGCTGCGGATCTGGCGTACCACTGGCGTGCCAGCTGCAAATCGCGCAGCACGCCCCAGCCATTGGCGTACATCACGCCAAGGTAATACTGGGCGATGCTGTCACCCTGCTCGGCGGCCTTGCGGTACCAGAAGGCCGCCTGGTCGGTGCTCTGCGGCATGCCCTTGCCGGCGTCGTGCATCAAACCGATCAGACGCTGGGCCACCGCATCGCCCTGCACTGCCGCCTGGCGGTATTTTTCCGCTGCCAGGATCTCGTCCTTGCTCAGGCCATAATCGTTCTCGAAAAGCGATTTGAAATAGATTTCAGCGATAGGGTTTCCGCCATCAATTGCCTTTTGATACCAGTAGGCAGCAGCACCAAAATCCATGGTTGTCCCCTGACCCCGTTCATACATTCTGGCCAGGCTGCCTTGGGCATAGATTTCCCCTTGTTCTGCCGCCTTGCGATACCACATGAATGCCTCGGTATCATTGTGTGGTACGCCTTCGCCAGATGCATATTTCTGGGCCAAGTTGGCTTGTGACGCAGCGTGACCTTGCTCGGCTGCTTTGCGGTACCACATCGCAGCTTCAACATCATCTTGTGCTCCCCCGCGGCCAGAGTCGTGCATATATGCCAGGGTGTACTGAGCACTGGCATATCCTTGCTTGGCTGCTTTGTAAAACCAGAGGGTGGCAGCTTTGTAGTCCTGTTTTATGCCAATGCCATTTAGCAACATTGCTCCCAAGTTATATTGTGATTGCGCATCACCCTGTTCGGCCGCCTTGCGAAACCAGACAAAAGCTTCATTACTATCTTGAGTAACCCCTTTGCCTTCCAGATACAGTGCGCCGAGGCTGAGTTGTGCCGCTGGCAAATTTTGTGCTGCCGCCTTGCGGAACCAGCTCAGGGCGGTCTGGTAATCCCGAGGTACTCCTCGCCCGAGTTCGTACAGGACCCCCAGATTACTCTGGGCGATGGCAATCCCCTGCTCGGCGGCCATGCGGAACCATGTCACTGCTGCGGCATCATCCTGTACCAAACCTCTGCCTTCCAGCATCATTAACCCGAGGTTGTGCTGCGCACTAGGATTGCCCTGACTGGCTGCCTTGCGAAACCAGGTGACAGCTTCCTCGTCATTTTTCTGTGTACCCCAGCCGTTCATATACATCACGCCAAGAGCGTTTTGTGCTTCGGCAAAGCCCTGTGCCACAGCCTTGCGAAACCAGGTGACGGCCTCCTCGTCATTTTTCTGTGTACCCAAGCCGTTCATATACATCACGCCAAGAGCGTTTTGTGCTTCGGCAAAGCCCTGTACCGCAGCCTTGCGATACCAGGCGAGAGCCTCGCCATAATTTTTGGTCACCCCTTGACCGTTCTGGTACAGCACAGCAAGGTTGTGCTGCGCCTCGGCCAAACCTTGCTCAGCGGCTTTGCGATACCACCGTGCCTCCTCGGCAAAATTCTGCGGCACTCCATTGCCTGTTTCGTAGCGGTAACCCAGTCGGAACTGGGCCATGGCATCGCCTTTCTCGGCTGCGATCTGTTCGATGGGTGGGGTGGCAGGTGTGGCGAGGGTGGCGTACGCAGCGGTGGGCAAGAGTATGGCGGACAGTAATGCAGCTAGCGGGGTGAGAGTCTTCATCCTGCAATATCCATCAGTAAATGAAACGGGCAGGCGTACAGCATACGGTAAGTGCTGACTGGGTAGTCTGTATTTATGACAAAAAAATGCGGCCAACCTTTGGGAAAAGGTTGGCCGCAAGTATGTGAAGCCGTCTCAGCGCAGCACGATCAGCATGCTGCCGGCCACGCTGGCAGCGGCGCCCAGCCAGGCCAGGGTGGGAGGGCGCTGGCCCATTACCGCCCACAGCATGGGCAGGATCATCACCGGGGTCATTGCCGACAGCATGCCCACGGTGGCGACGTTGCCGCCTTTCAGTGCCAGCATCACCAGCGTCATGCCCACGCCCTGGCCGACCAGGCCGTTGAGCACGGTCTGGCCGAACAGCCGCGGCGCCAGCGGGCTTTGCAGCCGCGCGTGGCGGTTGCCGCTGGCCCACAGCAGCCAGTGCGCCGCGCAGCTGACGGCGATGCGCAGGCCGTTGGCGGCAATCGGGTCGATGCCGGCGGCCATCACCGGCTTGGCAAGAAAGGTGCCCAGCGCCTGGCATAGAGCGGCGGTCAGCGCCAGGGCCACGCCCAGCTTGAGGCCGTGGGTGTTTTCCCAGTGGTGTTGCTGGCTGTCGCGGCGGCCGAAGGCGATGGCGCACAGCACGCCGGCGAACACCAGCAGGCTGCCGGCCGCCGCCGCCAGGCTCAGCCTTTCGCTGAGCAGCAGCACGCCCAGGCTTACCGAGAACACCGAATGGGTGGCGAACAGCAGGCCGGTGCGGCGCGGGCCGATGCGGTTCATGGCTGCGAACATCAGCGTGTCGCCGAGGAAGATGCCGGTAAGGCCGGAGGCGGCCAGCAGTGCCAGCTGGCTGGCGCTGAGCATCTGCCAGCCGCCGCCGGCCAGTGCAATGCCGCCCAGCAGCACGGTGAGCAGGCTCAGGCGGATGCGGGTGAAGCCGAAGGAGCCCAGCTGCCGCGACGGCGTGGCACCGATGATGGAGCTGAGTGCCCAGCAGGTGGCGGCACCCAGTGCCGCCAGGTCGTAGAACTGCATATTCAGTCTCCCGGGGTTTCCAGTAGTGCCAGCAGGCGGATCAGCCCCTGTTCCAGCTGCGCGCGTTCCGCCGCCGCCAGCGGCGCCAGGATGGCGTGTTCGTTGGCCACGTGTGCGGCTACCGCCTCGTCGATCAGTGCCAGGCCGGCGGCGCTGAGCTGCACCAGCTGGCTGCGGGCATCGTCCGGGTTGGGCAGGCGGCCGATCAGGCCGCGGCCTTCCAGCTGCTGCAGCTGGCGGGTCATGGTGCCGGAGGTGATCATCAGCGTGCGGAACAGCGCGGTGGGTGCCAGGCAGTAGGGGCTGCCGGCGCGGCGCAGGGTGGCCAGCACGTCGAATTCCCAGCTGCTGAGGCCGAAGCGGGCGAAGGTTTCGTCCAGCCGGCCGCGCAGCAGCGCGGTGCAGCGGCCCAGGCGGCCGATGATGCCCATCGGGCTGGCATCCAGATCCGGCCGCTCGCGCTGCCATTGCTGCAGGATGGCGGCGACGGCGTCGCCGGGAGTGGCAGTGCTGTCCATGCCTGTTCCTCGTAATTTGTCTTGAATTCAAGATGATTCTGCGATAGCGTGAATTATATCTTGAATTCAAGGTAATTGAGATGGCTACCACCCGCTTCTGGCGCGATGTCGCCGTTACCGCACTGGCGCCCGCGATCTGGGGCTCCACCTACATTGTCACCACCGAACTGCTGCCGCCGGAACGGCCATTCACCGCCGCGCTGCTGCGGGTATTGCCGGCGGGCCTGCTGCTGCTGGCCTGGACCCGCACCCGGCCGCGCCCCGGCGAATGGTGGCGGCTATGGCTGCTGTCGGCGCTGAACATCGGTGTGTTCCAGGCGCTGCTGTTCGTGGCGGCCTACCGGCTGCCCGGCGGCATCGCCGCGGTGATCGGCGCCTGCCAGCCGCTGCTGATCATGGCATTGCTGTGGCTGGCGGAGCGGCAGCCGCCACGGCGCCTGGCCCTGCTGGCCGCCTGCGGCGGCATGGCGGGCATGGCCCTGTTGTTGTTGTCGTCGGCAGCGCACTGGGACGGCCCCGGTGTGCTGGCCGCCCTGGCCGGCGCCGGCTGCATGGCCAGCGGTACCTACCTTACCCGCCGCTGGGGCAGCAGCCTGCCGGTGCTGGCGCTGACCGGCTGGCAACTGCTGCTGGGCGGTGTGTTGCTGGCGCCGCTGGCCTGGTTGCTGGATCCGCCGCTGCCGGTGCTGGCTGCACGGCAATGGCTGGGTTACGGCTATCTGTCGCTGGCCGGTGCGCTGCTGGCCTACGCGTTGTGGTTCCGCGGCGTGGCGCGGCTGCCGCCGGTGGCGGTGTCGTCGCTGGGCCTGCTCAGCCCGTTGTGCGCGGTGCTGCTGGGCTGGCTGCTGCTGGGACAGTCGCTGGGCGGCTGGGCGCTGTGCGGCTTGCTGCTGGTGTTGGGCAGCGTGCTGGCGGTGCAGTGGAGCAGCCAGCGGCCGGCACCGCACCGGGCTTGATCAGCTGTCAGCCGGGGGCTCGTCCAGCAGGGTAATCTCCACCCGCTCCTTGCCCTTGCCCACGTTTTTGCGTTTCAGCGCGATGCGGCCAACCTCGCCGGTGCGCTGCAGGTGGGTGCCGCCGCAGGGTACGCGGCAGTAGTCGGGTACTTCCCAGTAGCGGCGCTCGCTGGCGGTATCGGAAAACGCGCTGATGATGGCAGAGTCGGCGTCGATCAGCGCCTGCACCCTGGCTGTGATGGCGGCCAGGTGCGGGGTGATCGGCTGTGGCAGCGCAAAGTCGATGCGCGCCTTGTGTTCGCCGATGTGGGCGCCGATTTTTTCCACGCCGTCGAAGTCGCGGTAGATGGTTTCCAGCGTCAGCTCGGCGGCGAAGTGCAGCCGCATCAGCCGGTAGCGGCGCGGCCAGTCGATGCGCACGTTTACCGCGTCGCCAGCGTACAGGCCGTGGCCATCGGCCAGGGTGTAGACGATGTCATGGCCATGCTTTTCCGCCTGCAACACCGGCTGGCCGGCAATGCTGCCGCTGTCGCTCTCCTGGCCGCCGCTTTCGGCGTAGAAGATGGTTGCCTGCAGCGTGATGCGGTTGCCATCCACGCTGGCGACGCGGGTGGCGAGTTCGCTCTGGTACGGGTCGTCCCAGAAGGTCTTGTGCGTCATGCCGGTTTGCCCTGGGCGGCCAGACGCTGGTAGATGTCCGGTTCCACCTTTTCCATGATGCGTTCCGGCGCACTCAGTTCGGCAAAGCCGTACTGCGCGTACAGGCCGTGGGCGTCGGCGGTGGCCAGCATGAAGCGGCGCAGGTTCTGCAGCTGCGGGTGGGCCTGGATATAGCCCATCAGCGCCTTGCCCACGCCCTGGCCGCGTACGCTGTCCAGTACGAACACATCGCCCAGGTAGGCGAAGGTGGCGTAGTCGCTGATCACCCGCGCGAAGGCTACCTGCTGGCCGTGTTCGTCGTAGCCGCCGATGCACAGCGCACCGTCCAGCGAGCGTTCGAAGATGTCGCGCGGCAGGCCGCGCGCCCAGTAGGATTCGCCGCTCAGGTAGCGGTACACCATGTCGCGGTCCAGCCGCTGCTTGTCGGTATCGAATTCGATGCTCATCTCGGTCCCCCTCCTCACAGCCTGTAACGCTACTGCCGGTATCGGGCGGCGGCAAGCACTGCCGGCTGAACACTGTGTGATGCAGGCGGTCAAAAACAATGCGGCCAACCCGTTGCCAGGTTGGCCGCATGATCCGCTTGCTGTTGCTGCTTACGCACGCTGCAGCTGGCGTTCCTTCCAGTAGCTCAGCAGGCCGTGGCCGGAGTACAGCGCCAGCGCCAGCCAGATCAGCGCGAAGCCGATGGCATGCGCCTGGTCGAACGGCTCGCCGTACAGCCACACGCCCAGCGCCAGCACCAGGGTAGGCGCCAGGTACTGGATCAGGCCGACGGTGGCGAGCTTGAGGCGGCGCGCGCCGCTGGCGAACATCAGCAGCGGTACGGCAGTCACCACGCCGGCGCCCATCAGCAGCGCATCCTTGCCGAATGCCTGGTGGCCGAAGGCGCCGTTGCCCTGCCACTGGAACCACAGCAGCAGGCCCAGCGCCAGCGGGGTGAGCAGATAGGTTTCCAGCGCGAGCCCTTCCAGCGACGGCAGCGGCGCTTTCTTGCGCAGCAGGCCGTAGCTGCCGAAGGTGCCGGCCAGGCTCAGCGCGATCCACGGCAGTGCGCCGGAATTGAGGGTGATCCACGCCACGCCGACGGCGGCCAGCGCCACGGCGGTGGTCTGCACGCGGTTCAGCCGTTCGTGCAGGAAGATGCGCCCCAGCAGCACGTTCACCAGCGGGTTGATGAAGTAGCCCAGGCTGCTTTCCACCACATGGCCGGCGTTTACCGCCCAGATGTAGATCAGCCAGTTGCCGGACAGCAGCAGCGAGGACAGCGCGAAGATGGCCACGCGGCGCGGTTCGCGCAGCGCCTTGCCCAGCCACGCCCAGTTGCGCTGCCACAGCAGGATGAAGGTGACGAACAGCGCCGACCACACCACGCGGTGGCACATGATCTGCAGGGCGGGCACCTGGTGCAGCGGTTTCCAGTACAGCGGAAACAGCCCCCAGATGAAGAAGGCGCCAATGGTGTACAGCACACCGCGGCTGGTTTCGTGATGGGTATTCGACATGATGATGACCAGCGTTGGCCGCATGGGCTTGTGGCCCGGCGGCAGGAATGGAAACTGCACTGTAACCATCTGCCGCACGCTACTCAACCACTGTAGCCAAAACGCAGTGTTCAAGTTGGCACAACGATAGGCACAGGTGCGTTGTGGCTGCCGGTTTTGCTGCGTTGGCACATTTGCCGCAGTCCACTAGGTAGAGACCGCAATAAACGACAAACACTTTGACGTTTACGTTCACGTCAATTAATGTCCGCAGCAGTCGGCGCATAGACGCCTCGCCACCTATAAAGACAGAGAGCCAGCCAGATCGGGACCGCTCACAAGGCCCACCCGACCCGTTGCCACAAGCACAAACATGGAGGAGAAACCATGTCGATTCGCCACGTCGAACTGGAAGACAAGTACACCGCCCCCACCGGCGAAGTGCTGCTGAACGGCATTCAGGCGCTGGTGCGCCTGCCGATGATGCAGCAGGAGCGCGACCGCGCCGCCGGCCTGAACACCGCCGGTTACGTTACCGGCTACCGCGGCTCGCCGCTGGGTAACGTCGACCAGAACATGCAGAAGGCGGAAAAACACCTCGCTGCACACAACGTGGTGTTCCACCCCGGCCTGAACGAAGACCTGGCTGCCACCGCGGTATGGGGCACCCAGCAGGTGAACATGTTCGAAGGCGCCAAGTACGACGGCGTGTACGCCATGTGGTACGGCAAGGGCCCGGGCGTGGACCGCTCCGGCGACGTGATCAAGCACGGCAACGTGGCCGGCACCAGCAAGAATGGTGGCGTGCTGCTGGTGTGCGGCGACGACCATGCCGCCAAATCCTCCACCTTCCCGCACCAGTCCGACCATATCCTGGCCGCCAGCATGATCCCGGTGCTGTCGCCGTCCGGCGTGCAGGAAGTGCTGGACCTGGGCCTGCACGGCTGGGCGATGAGCCGCTATTCCGGCTGCTGGGTGGCGATCAAGGCCATCTCCGACACCGTGGAAAGCTCCGCTGTGGTGGATGTGAGCCCGGAACGGGTGCAGCCGGTGATTCCCGATGACTTCCCGCTGCCGGAAGACGGCCTGTCGATCCGCTGGCCGGACACCCCGCTGGCGCAGGAAAAGCGCGTGCTGCACCACCGCCTGTACGCGGCGCTGGCCTACGCCCGTGTGAACAAACTGAATCACGTCACCCTGGATTCGCCCAAGGCGCGCCTGGGCATCATCACCTGTGGCAAGAGCTACCTGGACGTGATGCAGGCGCTGGACGACCTGGGCATCGATGAAACGTTGGCCGCAGACATCGGCCTGCGCATCTTCAAGGTGGGCATGGTGTGGCCGCTGGAGCCGGAAGGCGTGCGCCAGTTCGCCGAAGGCCTGGACGAGATCCTGGTGGTGGAAGAAAAACGCCAGATCATCGAATACCAGCTGAAGGAACAGCTGTACAACTGGCGCGACGACGTGCGCCCGCGCGTGGTGGGCAAGTTCGCCGAGAAAGGCGAATGGGCACTGCCGCACGGCGACTGGCTGCTGCCGGCGGCCGGCGAGCTGACCCCGGCGATGATCGCCCGCGCCATTGCCAAGCGCCTGGCCAATATCTACGACAGCCCGGTGATTCACGACCGGCTGAAGTTCTACGAAGAAAAAGAAGCGCAGCTGGTGAAGCCGCGCGAGGCCATCGCCCGCGTGCCGCACTACTGCTCCGGCTGCCCGCACAACACCAGTACCCGCGTGCCGGAAGGCAGCCGCGCGGTGGCCGGCATCGGCTGCCACTACATGGCGCACTGGATCGAGGGCGACAGCACCAAGACCTTCACCCAGATGGGCGGCGAAGGCATCACCTGGCTGGGCCAGGCGCCGTTCACCACCACCAAGCACATCTTCACCAACCTGGGCGATGGCACCTACTTCCACTCCGGCCTGCTGGCGATCCGCGCCGCGGTGGCCGGCAAGGTGAACATCACCTACAAGATTCTCTACAACGACGCGGTGGCCATGACTGGCGGCCAGCACGTGGACGGCTACCTGGACGTGCCGATGATCACCCGCCAGGTGCATGCCGAAGGCGTGAGCCGCATCGTGATCACCAGCGACGACCCGGACAAGTACCGCACCGCCCACGGCCTGAAAGAAGGCCTGGCGCCGGGGGTGGAAGTGTTCCATCGCCGCGAGCTGGACCGCATCCAGCGCGAACTGCGCGATGTCGAAGGCACCACTATCCTGATCCACGATCAGACCTGTGCCGCCGAGAAGCGCCGCCGCCGCAAGCGCAAGGAATTCCCGGACCCGGATCGCCGCGCCTTCATCAACGAGCGCGTGTGCGAAGGCTGTGGCGACTGCAGCAAGAAATCCGGCTGCCTGTCGGTGCTGCCGGTGGAAACCGCCATGGGGCGCAAGCGCAAGATCGACCAGAGCAGCTGCAACAAGGACTACAGCTGCGTGGAAGGCTTCTGCCCCAGCTTCGTGTCGGTAGCCGGCGCCAAGCTGAAGAAATCCGGCAGCGGCAAGACCAGCCTGGACAGCATGGGCGAGCTGCCGATGCCGCGCCTGCCGGGTGCGCATGAGCCGTACGGCATCATGGTCACCGGCATCGGCGGTACCGGCGTGGTTACCATCGGCCAGGTGCTGGGCATGGCTGCCCACCTCGACAACAAGGGCGTGACGGTGCTGGACATGGCTGGCCTGGCGCAAAAAGGCGGCTCGGTGTGGTCGCACGTGCGCATCGCTGACAGCCAGCAACAACTGCACGCAGTGCGCATCGCCGCCGGCGACGCCAACCTGGTGCTGGGTTGCGACCTGGTGGTGACCGCCGCCGAGGAAGCCATGGCCAAGATGCGCGACGGTTTCAGCCACGCGGTGGTGAACAACTACGAATCGCCGACCAGCGCCTTCCTGAAAAACCCGGACGTGCGCTTCCCGTCCAAAGCCATGAAGGACGCCATCGTCGAATCGGTGGGTGCGGCCAACTATGCCGAGGTGAACGCCACCCGCATCGCCACCGCCCTGCTGGGCGATGCCATCGCCGCCAATATGTTCATGCTGGGTTACGCCTGGCAGCGCGGCCTGGTACCGGTGTCGCTGGAAGCCATCATGCACGCCATCGAGCTGAACGGCGCCGCGGTGAAATTCAATCAGGATGCCTTCGCCTGGGGCCGTCATGCCGCGCATGACCCGGCAAAAGTGGAAGCGCTGGTGTCGCCGTCTACCGTAGTGCAGTTCGTTCCACGTGAAACCGTGGAAGGCGTGCTGCATCACCGCAGCAAGGAGCTGACGGCCTACCAGAACGACAAGCTGGCCGCCCGCTACAAGGCGCTGGTGGAACGCGTGAAGCAGGCCGAGGAGCAGGTGAACCCGGCCAGCAGCGCGCTGACCCTGGCGGTGGCGAAGAACTACTACCACCTGCTGGCCTACAAGGACGAGTACGAAGTGGCGCGCCTGTACAGCGACGGCGAGTTCCAGCGCGAGCTGGCCGCCCAGTTCGATGGCGACTTCAAGCTGACTTTCCACTTTGGCGCCAGCTGGATGACCGGTCACCAGCCGAAAAAGATCAACCTCGGCCCGTGGGCGCTGAAGGTGATGGGCGTGCTGGCCCGCTTCAAGGGGCTGCGCGGTACCGCGCTGGATCCGTTCGGCTGGCAGAGCGACCGCAAGCTGGAGCGCGAGCTGATCGTCGAGTTCGAGCAGCTGGTGAACGAACTGACTGGCAAGCTCAAGCTGGGCAACCTGGCCACCGCCACCGAGATGATCAAGCAGTACGAAGGCGTGCGCGGCTTCGGCCACGTGAAGGAAGCCGGCCTGAATGTGGCGCGCCAGAAACTGGCCGAACTGCGCAAACAGTTCGAAGCCCTGCCAAGCAGCAAGGGCGCGGCAGCGTAACAGACTACTGATGCTGAAGTAGAGGGTGTTCAGCGGGCCATATGGCCCGCTTTTTTTTTTAACAAATAAAGCCTGAACGAGGCGCTTTTTTCCGGTAACGGTGAAATGTGCGGGGCGGGTGCGCTGGATCAAGGTTTTTGTAGATATATCGTTCTACGATATATTTGTGCAGTCGTGAATAGCGGCCGCCACAGCAAGGAGAACAATCATGGCATCGCGCATCCGCCTGCTGGCTGTAGCCGACTACTGCCAGCGCGCCGACAACGTATTTCTGATTACCGCCAGCTGGCCCACCGGCCTGCCGCGGCGCAGTATCACCCGTGCGCGCTGGCTGCCGCGCGTGGCGCCGGCCGATGGCCTGCTGGCCTGGCTGCGGCGCGACGAAGGCCGCTGGCCGTATTTCTGCGACAGCTACTGGGCCGACCTTGCGGCCAACCCGGCACGCTGGCAGCCGCTCATCGACGCGGTGCGGCAGTACGGCGAAGTGGTGCTGCTGCACGATACCCCGATGGTGGAAGCCAACCCGGTGGTGGCGCTGGTGCAGTTCCTGGAAGCACGGCTGGCGGCGGAAGACTGGCGCGCCGGTGCGGCCTGCCTCGCCTCGCCGGTGTGCTATGCCGCCGAGACCCTTCACGGTGGGGAATTGTGATACCGTGGCGCGGTTTCCCTGCCGCTGCCTGCCATGACCCCGCCTGACACCCTCAGCAAGGACGATTTTCAGCGTCTCGCCGACTTCCGCTACCGCCTGCGCCGCTTCCTGCGTTTCAGCGAAGAACTGGCGCAGGAACATGGCCTGACGCCGCAGCAGTACCAGGTGCTGCTGCAACTGCGCGGCTACCCTGGCCGCGACTGGGCCACGGTGGCCGAGCTGGCCGAGCGGCTGCAGACCCAGCATCACAGCGTGGTGGGGCTGATCAGCCGCTGCGAGGCGCTGAACCTGGTGCAGCGCACGCCGGGGCGCGACGACAAGCGTTGCGTGGAAGTGAGCCTGCTGCCGCTGGGCGAGCAGCTGGTGGAAGAAATGGCGCGCGCGCACCGCGACGAACTGCTGGCACTGCGCCAGCTGGGTGGTTTTGCCTCGCTGGAGCTGCTGCTGCACAGCGGCCCGGGCAGCGAGGAACCCGCCATCTGACCCTTGCGGCCAACGTTGGCCGCATCAGCCGGGGAACAGGCTCAGGCGGCGGGCATCGTCCACCGCCTTTTCCATATCGTGGCTCTCGTCCTGCCACACCCATACCTTGTGCAGGGAATCAAACACCTCCACCAGCCACAGCCCGCCGCGGCAGTCCTGGGCGACCAGGCGCGCGCGGGTGGGACGCTGGTAATTGAAAATCACGGCTTCGCTGGTGGCGGCGGCTGACGGTTTGGCAAAGCGGGCTAGCATGACGCGCTCCTGCATACTGGATTACATGGCATTGCAAAAGGCATGCCTGCTTGCTGCGGCTTGCGGCGTGGTAAATGGCTGCCTGCTGGTGCAAGCCGCATCCGCTTGCAGCACGGCACGCACCAGCTTGAAACCCGGCTTGAATTTATATCGTATCACGATATATTTATGGTACCACCCGTCATTTGCCGGGCACTGCCCAGGGAGTACTGCCATGACCCCGCTTACCCCGTTCCGCATGCTGATGTCGTCCCACCACGGTTGGGATGAGCTATCCACCCGCCACCCGGGCGCAGGCTCCAGCTTCAGCCACGTGGTGCTGCCCGCCTCCACTCTGGCGGCCGCCATGCTGCTGTACGCCGGCCACATCAACGGCCATGTCTATGCGGCCAACCTGTCCATGCTGCGCTGGGATGTAATGGTGGCGCTGTTCTGGTGTGCCTGCTGGGGCAGCGTGCACCTGATGGCAGGCTTCATCCGCATGGCGGTGCATGCCGAAGCGCGCCCGCCGTATGCCGACTGCTACCGGCTGGCGGCGCTGGTGGCACTGCCGATCTGGCTGTCGTCGCTCACCCTGCTGCTGCCGTGGCCGCTGTTCAATGCCGCGGTGGGCGTGCTGGGGCTGCTGGCATCCGGCCTGCTGCTGTACCACGGGCTGGATGCGCTGTTCGAGCACGATGACTCGGTGCGTACCGAAGCGCTGGCCTACACCGTGTTCAGCGTCGGCGCGCTGGTGTGGAGCCTGCTGGTGGCACTGATCCTGCTGCCGTTGCTGTAGGCCTGCCGGGCAAAAAAAGCGCCAGCGGCCGCAGACGGGCGCGCTGGCGCAAGGACCGGTACTGGGAAGTACGGTGTTCAGTGTGGCCGCATGCTGTTCAGGCGGCGGCCAGCAGGCGCTGGCGGCGTTTCAGCAGCGGCGGCACCACCAGGATGGCTACCGTCACCAGCAGAATGGCCAGCGAGATCGGGTGGGTGAGGAATACCGTCAGGTCGCCCTGGTGGATGGACATGGCGCGGCGGAAGTGTTTTTCCGCCATCGGCCCCACTATCAGCCCCACCACCAGCGGCACCACCGGGAAGTCATAGCGCCGCATCAGGAAGCCCAGCACCCCGATCACGTACAGCAGCATCAGGTCGAACCAGCTCTGGCGCAGCGCGTAGGCGCCCATGGTGGCCAGCAGTACGATGCCGCCATACAGCAGTGGGCGCGGCACTTTCAGGAACTGCACCCACAACCCCACCAGCGGCAGGTTCAGCACCAGCAGCATCACGTTGCCGATGTACAGCGAGGCGATCAGGCCCCACACCAGCTCCGGGTTGGTATCGAACAGCAGCGGGCCGGGCACGATGTTGTACTGCTGGAAGGCAGACAGCATGATGGCCGCGGTGGCCGAAGTGGGGATGCCCAGCGTCAGCAGCGGCACCAGGGTACCGGTGACGGCGGCATTGTTGGCCGCTTCCGGGCCGGCCACGCCTTCGATGGCGCCCTTGCCGAATTCCTTCTGCGCCTCCGGGCTGGCCAGCTTCTTCTCCGCCGAGTAGGACAGGAAGGTCGGCATCTCGGTACCGCCGGCCGGCAGGGTGCCGAACGGGAAGCCGATGGCGGTGCCGCGCAGCCAGGACTTCCACGAGCGGCGCCAGTCACTCTTGCTCATCCAGAAGCTGCCACCCATGGTTTCCAGGCCGGCCTTGACCTTGTTCTCGTAGGTGGCGGTGTACAGCGTCTCGCCAACCGCGAACAGGCCCATGGCGATCACCACGATATCCACGCCGTCGATCAGCGGCAGCAGGCCGAAGGTGAAGCGGCTCTGGCCGGATTGCGGCTCGATGCCGATCAGGCCGATGGCCAGGCCCAGCAGCAGCGCGATGCAGCCTTTCAGCGGCGAGTTGCCCAGCACCGCGGATACCGCGGCAAAGGTCAGCATCATCAGCGCGAAGGTTTCCACCGGGCCCAGCTGCAGCGCGAAGCCGGCGATCACCGGTGCCAGCAGCGACAGCAATACGGTGGAGATGCTGCCGGCCACGAAGGAGCCGATGGCGGCGGTGGACAGCGCCGGGCCGGCGCGGCCGGCCTTGGCCATCTTGTTGCCTTCCAGCGCCGAGACGATGGAGCCGGCCTCACCCGGAGTATTGAGCAGGATGGAGGTGGTGGAGCCGCCGAACATGGCGCCGTAGTAGACACCGGCCAGCATGATCAGCGCGCCGGTAGGATCCACGCTTTGCGTCACCGGCAGCAGCAGCGCCACGGTTACTGCCGGGCCCACGCCGGGCAGCACGCCGATGGCGGTGCCCAGGGTACAGCCCAGCAGCGCCCACAGCAGGTTGGCCGGGGTCAGTGCGGTAGCAAAGCCCAGGCTGAACAGCGCATTCAAGGATTCCATTTACAGTACTCCCCCCGGCAGCAGGGCCGGCAGGTTCAGGCCCAGCCACTTGAACAGGTGGAACAGGACGAGGGCCAGGGCGAAGGACAGCACCAGATCCAGCGCCGGACGGCGGGTTTCCAGTGCGCGGCAGATGCCGAAGCACAACAGCGTGCCGGCCAGGGTGAAGCCGATCAGGCCGATCAGCGCCATGTGCGCGATCAGGCTGCCGCTGGCAATGACGAACATGCGCCAGTCCGGGTCGCCGCGCTCGGCGGCTTCTTCGGCTTCCAGCGCGTCCGTGTCGTCTTCCCCGTCGCTGAGCACCGTGTCCGGCCCGTTGCGGTGGCGACGCTGCATCAGCAACGCGCCACCGGCAACGATGAGACCGGAAACGATCAGGGTGGGGAAGAAGCGCGGACCGATGCCGGCGTAACCGGCATCATTCGGGATATCGCCGATCTGCCAGGCCATGAAGATGCCCAGCACGATCACCCCGATGGCGAGCCACTGCTCGCCGGATACGCGCTTGATCATGGCTCAGTTACCCAGCTTCAGTTTCTTCACGGTGGCGGCGGTACGCTTCACGTCCTCGTCGAGGAAGCTCTTGAAGCTGTCGCCGGTCTGCAGCATGTCCAGCCATTCCATCTTGTCGGCCTTGGCTTTCCAGCCCGGCGATTTCACCGCCACTTCCACCGCCTTGATCAGCGCGGCCTTCTGGCTGGCGTTGATGCCCGGGGCGGCGAACACGCCGCGCCAGTTGTACACCACCACATCGCTGCCCTGTTCACGCAGGGTCGGCACCGGGATGTCCGGGTTGCGGGTGGCGGCGGAGATGCCCAGCGCGCGCACCTTGCCGGCCTTGATCAGGTCGGCCAGCTCGCCGTAGCCGCTGATGTAGGCGGCGATCTGGCTGCCCAGGATGGCGGCCTTGCCCTCGCCACCACCGGCGAACGGGATGTAGTTCAGCTTGGCCGGATCCACGCCGGCTTTTTCCGACATCAGGCTGGCCATGATGTGGTCGATGCCGCCGGCGGAGCCGCCACCGATGCTGACGCTGCCCGGGTTGGCCTTGTAGGCGGCCAGCAGGTCCTTGATGGATTTGTACGGCGAGGAAGCCGGCACCACGATGACGTTGAACTCACCCATCAGGCGGGCAATCGGCGTCACCATGCCGAAGTTCACCGGCGACTTGTTGGTCTCCAGCGCACCCACGGTCACGGCGCCGGCCACCAGCAGGGCGTTGGGGTTGCCCTTCTCGTTGTTGACGAACTGCGCCATGCCGATGGCGCCGCCGGCGCCGGCCTTGTTTTCCACCACCACGCTCTTGGCGTAGCCGGTGGCCTGAAGTGCTTCGGCCATGGTGCGCGCCACGGTGTCGAAGCCACCGCCCGGGTTGGCCGGCGCCATCATCTTGAACTGGTCCACCTGTGCCAGGGCGGCGAACGGCGCCAGCGCGAGCAGGCAGGCGGCAAGCAGTGCTTTGCGTTTCATGTGTTTCTCCTCCGTCATGCGGTTGTTGTGTGATGTATGCCCTCTGCCGGGGCGGTATTGGCAGCCGGTGCCGGCACCGGTCTGCGAATGGGGTTTACGGCGCCCTGCCCGGCGCCAGCTGCTGTTGCCAGTGGCGCAGGAACAGGCTGCGCTTGGCACTGTCCAGGTACACCAGCAGGCCGCTGCCCACCTGGATCGGGCGCAGCTTGGGCGCCTCGCGGTCCAGATCGACATTGCCCAGCCGCCGCGGCAGGTCATTGCGTATCGGCGGCAGGCCGCTGGCCTGTGCCAGCACCTGCTGACCTTCGCGCGACAGCACGAAATCCATCCACAGCCTGGCCGCTGCCGGGTGCCGCGCCGCCTTGTGGATCAATTGCAGGCGGCTGACCACCAGCGTGTAATCCTGCGGCAGCAGCCAGCCCACCTGCGGGTGCTGCCGGGCGAAGCGCCATGCATACGGCCCCAGCACGTTGTAGGCGATGTCCGCTTCGCCGCGCTGCAACCGCTGCAGCAGGGTCAGGCTGTTGCCGTCCTGGTAGCGCATGTGGCGCCCCAGCGCCGCGGCCAGATCCCAGAACTCCGGGTTGTGCCGCGAGTCCTGGCTGAAAAAGAAATAGCCGGCACCGGAGCTGGCCACGTCGTAGCTGGCCAGCCGCCAGCGGGCGCCGTCCTGGCGCAGGGCACGGCGCAGCGCGGCATGGCTGTCCGGCATGTCGCCATCGGCAATGCGGTGGCGGTCGTAGGCCAGCACGATAGGCTCGAAGGTGGTGCCGTACACTTCGTCGCGCCACGATGCCCAGCCGGGCAGCGCTGCCTTCTGCGGCGAGCTGTAGCGCAGCGCCAGCCCCTCGTTCACCAGCTTGATCTGCAGGTCCATCGCCGAACTCCACAGCACGTCGCCATGCTCGCCGCGCAGTGCGCGGCGGTAGATGTCGGCACCGGACAGGTCGCGGTAGTCCACTCGCAGGTAGGGGTGGCGCTGGTGGAAGGCTGCCAGCAGCGGCGCCACCTGTTCGCGGTCGGTGGTGGAATCCACCTGCAGCACGCCTTCGCGGCGCGCGGTTTCCTCCAGCGCGCTACGCGGCGCAGCGCCCGCCAGCAGCGGGGCGGCGATCAACAACAGCAACAGTGCGCGCAAAGCGTTCATGCGGTTTTCCTTCCGTTGGTGGCTAGTCTGGCAAGGCAAGCTTTCAATTCCCTTTCATCCGCCGCTTGTTGCACTGCACTGGTGCAAGAAAGCCGCAGCATGGCGGCGTGCCGGGCGGAGCCGTGGCACACGGGTGTTACGATGAAAAAAGACGGCCGCGCCACCGCAGCGCTGCCGGCATACAACACACGAAGCAATGAGAGAACGAGAGAGCGAGACCATGAGACTGTTGCTGGTCGAAGACAACCCCGACATCGCGCTGTGGCTGCAGAAGGCGCTGTCGGCTGCCGGCCACGCGGTGGATGTCGCCGCCGACGGCGTGCAGGCCGATCAGCTGCTGGGCTATGAGCCCTACGCGCTGGTGATCCTGGACATTGGCCTGCCGCGCATGGACGGCTTCGAGGTGCTCAAGCGCCTGCGCCGGCGCGGCAACCGGGTGCCGGTGCTGGTATTGACAGCGCAGACCGGGGTGGATGCGCGCGTGCATGGCCTCGACCTGGGCGCCGACGACTACCTGGGCAAACCGTTTGAGCTGGCCGAGCTGGAAGCGCGGGTGCGCGCGCTGCTGCGCCGCTCGCAGGGCAAGGAAGACGGCGTGCTGCAATGCGGCGAGCTGTTGTTCGAGCCGGCCAGCAAGCGCTACAGCGTGCGCGGCCAACCTTTGGCGCTGACGCCGCGTGAAATGGCGGTGCTGGAAGTGCTGCTCTACCGCCAGGGCAAGCCGGTGAGCAAGGAAACCCTGGCCGAGCAGATCGTGCGCCTGGACCAGGACCTGAGCCCGGACGCCATGGAAATCTACGTGTACCGGCTGCGCAAGAAGCTGGTGGACAGCGGTGTGGTGATCCTCACCCTGCGCGGGCTGGGCTATATGCTGGACGTGGCCAAATGAGCCGTTCGCTGCGCCGCCAGCTGGTGCAGTGGGTGGTGATTCCGTTGCTTCCGCTGGCGGCGGCCACCGCCTGGCTGGCACAGAACAACGCGCGCGAGGCGGCCAATGCCGCCTTCGACCGCACCCTGCAGGCTTCCGCGCGCAGCATTGCCGAGCGCATCACGCTGCAGGATGGCGAACTGGTGGTGGACCTGCCGGTGGCGGCGCTGGAGATGTTCGATCCGCACTTCCAGGACCGGGTGTTCTACCGCATCAGTTTTGCCGGCGGCACCACCGTTACCGGCGATAGCGAACTGCCACAGCCGCCCAGCCTGCCGGCGGCGGGCGAGGTGCGTTTCTACGATGCCCGCCTGCGTGGCGAGGAAATCCGCAGCGTGGCGCTGGGCGTGCCGCTGTTCTACGGCGGTGGCCAGCGCCTGCTGCTGGTGCAGGTGGGCGAGACCACCCTGTCGCGCCAGGCGCTGGCGCGACAGCTGTTCCGCCAGTCGCTGGCACAGCAGTGGCTGATCGGCGCGGTGGCGGCGCTGCTGGTGGCGGTGGGCATCAACCGTGCGCTGCGGCCGCTGCAACGGGTGCGCGCCATCCTGCGCGAGCGTGCCGGCGACCCGTCGCTGCAACTGGAAGTGGGCAGCGTGCAGCGCGAGCTGCAGCCGCTGGTCAGCGCACTCAACAGCGCGCTGGCGGAGCTGGAGCAGCAACTGGCGGTGCAGAAGCGCTTTACCGCCGATGCCGCCCACCAGCTGCGCACCCCGCTGACGCTGTTGAAAACCCAGGCCGAGGTGACGCTGCGCATGGCGGATCCAGCCGAGCAGCGCAGTGGTGTGGCAGCGCTGGTGCGCGCCACCGACCAGGTGATACGGCTGGCCAACCAGCTGCTGGCGCTGTCGCGCGCCGAACCCGGCCCCAACCGCCACGACACCGCCGAGCTGGACCTGGCTGAGCTGGCGCGCGCGGTGACCCTGGACTTCGTCACCGTGGCGCTGGGCAAGTCGCTGGACCTGGGCTACGAGGGCGACGAGCATGCCCCCTTATGCGGCCAACCTTTGCTGCTGCGCGAAATGCTGTCCAACCTGGTGGACAACGCGGTGCGCTACACCCCGGCCGGCGGTGAAATCACCGTCGGTGCGCATGCCCGCGGTGACGAGGTGGAACTGACAGTGGCCGACAGCGGCCCGGGTATTGCGCCGCAGGAGCGCGCGCTGGTGTTCGAGCGCTTCTACCGCGGCCAGCAGACCGGCGGCGACGGCTGCGGCCTCGGTCTTGCCATCGTGCGCGAGATCGTGCGCGGCCACGGCGGCCAGATCCGGCTGGAAAGCGCCAGCGCCGGCGGCCTGCGGGTGGCGATCACCCTGCCCCGTCAGCCACCGGCGCGCTGAGCTTACTGCCGGATCACCTCGTCCTTCAGGCTGTACAGGATGGCGATCACTTCGTGGCGGGCGTCTTCCGCTACGTTGTTGCTGGCCAGTGCCGTGAGGATATCGTCCATCACCGCCAGGTATTCCTGCTCGCTGATATTCATGCCGCGGTGCGCGCTGCGCATGTCCTTGCCGCAGTACACCTGCGGCCCGCCACTACCCATGCAGAAAAACTGGAACACCATTTCCTTGAGGTGGCCAAGGTCGGCAACGTGGGCAAAACGGGGATGCACAGCCGGGTTGGACAGGTGGTTGGCCACCACGTCGTCGATGATGCGGCGGATGCCGTCGGCGCCGCCAAGTCGTTCGTAAAGGGTAAGCATGATGACTCCCGCGTGCGTGGATCACTGCTGCAGGCAGCGGCCATCGGGGTCGTCGGGTGCGGCAGACTGCGCCTGCCAGCGGGCAGGCTGGCCGGGTAGTTTCACCATAGCCCGCGAGGCGGGGGAGTCAATTGCTGGGCGCAGGCGCATGAAAAACGCCACCGCGGGGCGGTGGCGTCGGGTCGGTGCAGCGCGGGCCGGCGCTTAGCGGCTGCCTACCACGATGTCCTTGCTGAACACCTTCTCGCAGTATTTGCACTTCATCTTGGTGTCGTGCTCGGTGACGCGCACGGTGAAATGGCTCTTTACCGGCTCCACGTGCGATACGCAGTTGGAGTTGGCGCAGGCGAAGATGCCGGTGACTTCTTCCGGAATCGCCAGCTTCTGCTTGCGCACCACTTCGAAGTCCTCGATCACGCTGACGGTGCACTTGGGTGCCAGCAGCGCCAGCTCGTTGGCCTGCTCTTCGCTCAGCACCAGGTTTTCCACCTTGATCAGATCCTTGGCGCCCATGTGGCCGCTGGACAGGTTCAGCCCCACGGTGACGCGCTCGCCGTATTCGGTGAGTTTGAACAGGTGCAGGATGCGCAGGCCCATACCGGCCGGGATGTGGTCGATCACGGTACCGTTTTTCAGTGCCTCGACGTTGCGGGCGTAGACTTTTTCGCTCATCGGTTTTCCTTTCACACCGTTTCGTTCAGTACCAGCGACAGCAGCGCCTGGCGTGCGAACACGCCGTTGCGGGCCTGTTCGAAGTAGTAGGCATGCGGGGTGCTGTCCACGTCGGTGGTGATTTCGTCCACCCGCGGCAGCGGGTGCAGGATCTTCATGTTCGGGCGCGCGTTGCGCAGCATGTCGGCGCGCAGCACGAACTGGCCCTGGATCTTCTGGTACTCGGCCTCGTCGAAGCGCTCGCGCTGCACGCGGGTCATGTACAGGATGTCGATGTGCGGGATCACTTCTTCGATGGTGGCAGCGATGGTGTAGCTGATGCCGCGCTCGTCCAGCTCCTCGCACAGGTAGTCAGGCATTGCCAGCGACTCGGGGCCGACAAAGTAGAACTTGGCGCCGAACAGCGACAGCGCCTGCGCCAGCGAGTGCACGGTGCGGCCGTACTTGAGGTCGCCGACGAAGGCCACGGTGAGGTTGTCCAGCCGGCCCTGGGTTTCGCGCAGGGTGAACAGGTCCAGCAGGGTTTGCGACGGGTGCTGGTTGGCGCCGTCGCCACCGTTGATGATGGGCACGGCAGAGAACTCGCTGGCCACGCGCGCGGCGCCTTCCTTGGGGTGACGCATCACGATGGCATCGGTGTAGCTGCTGATGATGCGCACGGTGTCGGCCAGGGTCTCGCCCTTCTTGGTGGAGGTACTGGCGGCGTCGGAAAAGCCGATCACGTTGCCGCCCAGGCGCTGCACCGCGGTTTCGAACGACAGGCGGGTGCGGGTGGACGGCTCGAAGAAGCAGGTGGCGATCAGGCGGTCCTTGAGCAGGTCGGCGCGCGGCTTGGCCTTCAGGCGCGCGGCGGTTTCCACTACCAGTTCCAGCTCTTCACGGCTGAAGTCCGGAATGGAAAGGATGTGCTTGCGGTAAAGCGGATTGGCCATGGGATATCGCTCCGGCAATGATGAAACTTTAAAAAAAAGCTCCTGAACGGGTCAGGAGCTTTTTTCACAAAAACGGCAGGGCCAGGCCACGCCTCGGCCACGTTCGGCAACGCCGGCTGCGCGCGCGGCGGTGGCGCACGGGGCTGGCTGGCAACGGGTGGCGGTCATGGCAGGCTTTCGAACAAAACCGCGGGATTATACGAAATTCACTTTCGTCGCGGTAGGCCCACGCTGCAAGCTTGCGGCCAACGTTGGCCGCAAAAAAGGCCACGCCGCGCATGACATGCGGGGGGGCCCGTGCTGCTGCGCGGCTTACAGCCGGAAGTTGCCCACCAGGTTTTCCAGGCTGGCGGCCAGTTCGCGCAGCTGATCCACCTCGCGGCGCACTTCGCCAACGATGTGGTTGTTGCTCTGCGCCATGGTGCTGATGCGCTCCACGTTCTGCGCAATTTCGGAGGCGGCGCTGGATTGCTCGCGGGTGGAGGAGGCAATGTCGCCGATGCCCAGCACCAGCGCCTGGCTCTTCTCGCGCACCTGCTGCATGGCCTGGTTGGCTTCCTCGGCAATGTCCACGCTCACCGCCACCATGGCGCTGGATTTCTTCACATTGCTCACGGCCTCGTCGGTTTCGCTGCTGATGGCGTTGACGATGCGGGTGATCTGCAGCGTGGCCTCGGCGGTGCGGCTGGCCAGCTGGCGCACTTCGTCGGCCACCACCGCGAAGCCGCGGCCCATTTCGCCGGCGCGCGCCGCTTCGATGGCAGCGTTCAGCGCCAGCAGATTGGTCTGGTCGGCAATGTCCTTGATCACGTTGACGATGGTGGTGACTTCGCCGGAGCGCTCGCCCAGTGCCTCCATGCGCGTGGCCAGCGCCTGCATGCCGCTGGTCATGCGGGTGATCTCGGTGGTGACTTTCTCCACCGTGGCCACGCTCTGCTCGGTGAGGCTGCCGGTATCGCGCGCCGCGGTTTCGGCGTCCTGCGCGGTGTTGGCGATGTGGTGCACGCTGACGGTGACCTGCTCCACCCCGGCGGCGGTGGCGCTGGCGGCGTCGGACTGCTGCGCCGAGGCCTGTTCCACCTGCACGGCGGAGGCGCTGAGCTGGCCCGCGGTGCGGCTTACCGCCAGGCTCTGCTCGCGTACTTCCACGAACATGTCGCGCAGTGATTCGATGAACTGGTTGAAGGCGGCGGCGGTGCGACCGATCTCATCGCGGTTGGGCACCTGGATGCGCACCGTCAGGTCGCCCTTGCCGGAGGCCAGCTGCTCCATGGTGCCGGCCAGCACGTTCAGCGGGCGGGTCAGCGCGCGCACCACGCCGGCCAGCACCAGCAGGATGATCACCAGCGCGGCGATGCCGATGCCGATGGCGGTGTTGCGCTGGCTGGCGGCGGCCGCGGTGATGGCGGCGGTGGGCACCGACACGCCGGCGGCCCAGAACTGGCCGGTGTCACCTACCTTGATCGGGTAGAAGAAGTGGGTGAAGCCGGCGTCCTCGTAGACGAAGCTCTCGCCCTTCTTGATCTTGTCGAGGTTGGCCGCAAGCGGGTCTTCCTTGGCGATGGGCTTGCCCAGCAGCTCGGCCTTGGGGTTCACCACGTACAGGCCGCCTTCCGACACCATGCGCACGAAGCCGGTGTCGTACAGCTTCACGCTGCCGTATTTCTTCTGCAGGTCGTCCAGCGCCAGGTCGGCGGCGGCCAGGCCCTGGAACTTGCCGCTGCCGTCCTGGATGGCGTGCGCCAGCGAGCTTTCCAGCACCTGCTTGCCCTGCACTTCGTAGAAGAACGGCTCGGTGATGGTGTCGCGGTTACGGGTCTTCGGCGTGTAGTAGAAGTCGCCCCAGCCCGGCTTGTCATAGTCCGGCTGGTACTGGGAGAGTTTGTCCTTCCATTCCGGGAACTTGGCCACCCGGTCGCTGGACATCATGACGTCCTGCTTGGCCTTGCCGTCCGCGCTGCGGGTGATGTACGGGGTGTAGCGGCCGCTGGGGTCGTGGCGCGGCCAGTCCAGGCGGAACTGGTCGTCCTTGCCGTCCAGCGCGTTCGGCTCGTACAGCATCCACACGCCGATGGCCTGCTTCTCGGCGTCCAGAGTGCTCAGCAACATGTTGTCCACCACCTTGCGATCCACCGCGCCGGCGCGTTGCAGCCCGGCCACGTTTTCCGCCAGCAGGCGCGGAATGGCGAAGCCGCGTGCCAGGTCGCCGGTGACGGAGTCGGCGAAGCGGCCGGCCTGTTGCGAGGCCAGCTCGTAGCCCTGTTCCTTGGCCGAGTCGTAACTTTGCTTGGCGATCAGCGCGATCATGCTGGAAAAGCCGATGGCGATGGCGATGCCCGCCACCAGGATGATGCGGTTGCTCAGATGGCCCCAGCGTGTGGTTTCTGTCATGACTTCCCCCTTGTTGTTGTGCGCATTCTTGCTACCAGCTTAAGCGCCTAGCCGTATTCTTACTGAGGCTTTGCCGGTGTTATGGAAAATATCCTCAATTGTGTCCTGATAAAAATCAAGTGTTTGCAGCGGAATATACGGCTGCGCTGCAAACAAAACACCCATTTGTAGAATGACGCTGTGTTCGATGTAGGCTATATCAGGCTGTGGGGAAAATGCCAGATTTGCATTTGATTAAGGTTGAGGACGGATGCGATTCTGCGGCGTATGATCGTTTGAATTCCGGTGTATCGCGGCTAGTGGCGTATTCATGATCAAGTGTATCGACGTGTCCGACCTGAAGGTCGGGATGTTTGTGGATGACCTGAATTGCGATTGGTCTTCGCACCCGTTTTTCCGCAAAAGCTTCCTGCTCAAGAACGAGCAGGAGATCGAGAAAATCGTCGCCGCCGGCATCCACGAGGTATACATCGATACCAGCAAGGGCCTGGATGTAAAGCATGCCCGCACCGCCGAGGAGGTGAAGGTATCGCTGGAAAAGGAGATGATCGAGGCGCTGTCGCAGGAGCAGGCGCTGCCGCTGAAAGTGGAGCTGGCCGACGAAATGTCGCGCGCTGCCCGCATCAAGAACCAAGCGCACGAGCTGGTGAAAACGGTGATGCAGGACGTGCGGCTGGGCAAGGCGGTGGAGCTGGAAAAGGTCGATCCGATGATCGAGAGCATCACCGAATCCCTGCTGCGCAATGGCGGTGCGCTGCTTACCCTGCTGCGCATCAAGCACAAGGACGACTACACCTTCCTGCATTCGGTGAGCGTGGGCACGCTGATGATCGCCTTCTGCCGCTCGGTGGGCATGGACCGCGAAACCATCCACCTGGCCGGCATGGGCGGGCTGCTGCACGATACCGGCAAGGCGCTGGTGCCTGACGAGGTGCTGAACAAGCCTGGCCGGCTCACCGAAGCAGAGTTCGACATCATGAAGCGCCACCCGCGCGATGGTTTCGACATTCTGTGCCGCACCGACGGCATCGACGAGATTCCGCTGGACATCACCCTGCACCACCACGAACGCATCGACGGCAGCGGCTACCCGCACCACCTGAAGGGCGACACCATCAGCACGCTGGCCAAGATGGCGGCCATCGTCGATGTCTACGACGCCATTACCGCCGACCGCTGCTACCACAAGGGCATGCCGGCCACCGATGCGCTGCGCAAGATCTACGAATGGTCGAAGTACCACTTCGACCCCAAGCTGGTGCAGGCCTTTATGCGCTGCGTCGGCATCTACCCGGTGGGCACGCTGGTGCGGCTGGAGTCCGGCAGGCTGGGCGTGGTGGTGGAACAGAACGAGGGCAGCCTGCTGCAGCCCAAGATCAAGACCTTCTTCAGCGCCAAGAGCGGCGTGTACCTGACGCCGGAGATTGTCGACCTGTCCAAACCGCTGGGTTTTGGCGGCGGCGACAAGATCGTCAGCCACGAGAATCCGGAGCAATGGCAGCTCAACCCGCTGCGTTTCATGTGAAACAGTCAGCCAAATGCTGAAAACGATGCGGCCAACCTTTGAGCAAGGTTGGCCGCATTATTTTTGGGCTGCGTTTACAGCCGGATCAGCTCGCGGTCATTGCCGCCGCGGCGCTTGGCGCGGTACATCGCGCGGTCGGCCTGGCCCAGCAGGTCTGCCGGCATGGCGTCGCCGGTAGTGAAGGTGGCGATGCCGATCGACACGCCCACCTGGTTGGGGTGCGGCAGCCCTTCCAGCGGGTGACGCAGCGAGGCAATGACCTTGGCGGCCACCGCGCGGGCGCCGACATCGTTGCTGTTTTCCAGCAGGATGGCGAACTCGTCGCCGCCGACGCGCACCAGCAGATCGTTGCTGCGCACCGCGCCACGCAGGCGCTGGGCGATCAGCGACAGCACCCGGTCGCCTACTACGTGGCCGTGCACATCGTTGATGGGCTTGAACTGGTCCAGGTCGGCGAACAGCAGCGCGCACTGGCGCGACACGCGGTCGCGCGCCAGGGTTTCCAGCTTCAGTTCCAGGAAGCGGCGGTTGGACAGGCTGGTCAGCGGGTCGCGATGCGCCAGCTCGGTCAGCTGGCCCTGCAGCAATTGCAGGCGCTGCTCTTCCTGCTTGCGGGCGGTGATGTCGTGATGGGTTTCCAGCAGGCCTTCCAGCAGGCCATCGTCGCCGAACAGCGGTGCCACGGTCACATCGATGAAGCGTTCATTGCCGAGGATGTCCTGCTGGCGATGCTCCATGGTGACGGGCTGGCCGCTTTGCAGCGCGCTCTGGAACGGGCACGGCTGCTCGCCGCTGCAGGGGCTGGTGCTGGCATGGGCATAGTGGTGGCAGTTGCTTGCCGCGTCGGGGGTGCCGAACTGGCGCCGTGCGGCGGCATTGGCGTAGTCCACGCGGCCATCGGGACGGAACAGCATCACCGGTTGCGGCAGAAAATCCAGGATTTGCTGCAGACGGCGTGCCGCCGGGCTGTTGATTGCACCGTCGTGAATCAGGGCATGATCGGAATGCGTCATGGCAGCCAGTGGAAGCAAAAATAGGATGCTAGCATTCGATTTAAAATATTGGTGATGAATATTGGGTATTACGCCCGTTCATCACCATGAATGCGTTTTTTGGTGAAATATTTCTATAAATAGAGGTATCAGAAACGGCGCTGGCGACTGCCCTTTTTCGCAACACGCCGCCGTGCTTCAGCCTGCCGGCGGTGGATATTTCCGCGCGTTCTTGCGCAGTTTGTCCGCTACCGCGGCATCCAGGTCCACCTGGCACACGTCGGCCAGCCGCACCAGGTACATCAGCACATCGGCCAGCTCTTCCTGCAGGTGGGTGTACTCGGCCGGGTTTCCCGCAAGCTGCGCTGCCTCGGCATCGGTCTTCCACTGGAAGATTTCCGCCAGCTCCCCTACTTCGCCGGCCAGCGCCAGCATCAGGTTGCGCGGGGTATGGTAGGGCTGCCAGCTGCGCTCGGCGGCAAAATCGCGCTGCGCGGCAATCAGGCCGTCCACATCGACCAGTCTGCTCATGTTTTTGCTCCAGCTGCCAAAACAGCGATGAATGGTGGCCGCAGTTGGGCGGATACCCCGCAGGGGTGATCCGCCAGCGGCCTTGCCACAAGTCTGCCATGTATCGGCGGAACGCCCGGCTATGCCGGGCTTCCGCCCTACTCAAGGCAGTGCTTACAGCAGCCCTTCCTCGCGCATGGCCTGCATTACCGCCGGGCGTTCGCCGATGCGGCCACGGTAGGCTTGCAGCACCGGCCAGGCGTCCAGGTTGCGGCCCAGGATGCTCGCCCAGCCCAGGCAGGTGAACAGGTAGCCGTCGGCCACGCTGAAGCCGTCGGCCAGCAGGTAGTCCTGTTTGGCGAGGATGCCGCTGAGCAGGGTGAAGCGGGTGCTCAGCTGTTGCCAGGCGGCATCGCGCACGGCTTCGTCCTGGCTGCGGAACATCGGCGAGAAGCCCTTGTGCACTTCGGTGGAGATGAAGTTGAGCATTTCCTGCAGGCGGTAGCGCGCCAGCGTGCCGTTGGCCGGCGCCAGCTTGCGCTCGGGCGCCTGGTCGGCGATGTACTGCACGATGGCCGGGCCTTCGGTGAGGAACTCGCCGTTATCCAGCTGCAGCGCCGGCACGTAGCCTTTCGGGTTCAGTGCGCGGTAGTCGGCGCCGCTCTCGGTGAGGCGCGGCTCGGCACGCAGGTTCACTTTTTCGAAGCTGTACGCCAGGCCGGATTCGGCCAGGGCGATATGCGGGGACAGCGAGCAGGCACCGGGGGAGTAAAACAGTTTCATCGCGACTCCATGCAGTATGTCGGCGATGAGCAGGCCCGGCGTGTAGCCGGCGGGGCGATCGCCAACGGTTGGACAGCCTCCGGTGGGAGGGACCAGCTGCAAATGGCGTCGGCTTATGCGTTTTGCAATGGCTTAGTGTTGATTTTTGCCGGCGAACAGCACCCGCGGTGCCGGGCCGCGTGGCGCAGGTGCGGCCTTGGGCGTGACCAGTTCCAGGTACAGCGCTTCCACCTGCTGTCGTGCCCACGGGGTGCGGCGCAGAAAAGCCAGGCTGGATTTGATGCTGGGGTCGTGGTTGAAGCAGCGGATCTTCACCAGCTGCCCCAGGCGCGGCCAGCCGTAGTGGCGCACCAGCTCGGTGAGCAGCGCTTCCAGCGTGATGCCGTGCAGCGGGTTGTTGGCCTGCTTGTCAGTCATGGCTGGTTACCTTGCGGCCATGCGCCGGATTGCGCAGGTAGGCGCAGAAACCGGGGCGCGGGCCAACCTTGGGGTGGTTGCGGCAGGTGTTGGGGCGCTGTTCGTAGATGGTGCACAATCGGCTTTTGGCATCCAGGTACAGGCAGTCGCCGTTGGAGCGCTGCGCCAGGGTGAATACCCCGTACTTGAAGTTGAAATGCTGGATGATGCGCTGTTTTTCCAGCCGTTTGGCGATGTTCTTGATCGGCTCGTCCAGCTCGAACTCGTCCACCACACCCATGCGCACCAGGTCCGGCAGCTTTACTTCCACCGGCATGGTGCAACAGGAGGCCATGCAGTCGCTGCACAGCCCGTTCTTGTACTTGATCCAGGTATCGAGGCGGTCGATATCGGCCACGGCTATCCCTAACGCATTGAATTGACAACGAAATCCGCCCTCTGGCGGAAGCCGCGCATTCTACGGGCAGGTGGCAGTGGTGGCAAGGCCGCTGTCAGTGCAGGATTTCAAGCCGGCTGGTTGGCCGCATCCGGCGCCGGAAACGGCCGCGCGTAGCTGAACGCCGCGGCACTGGGGCCCTGCTGGCGCAACAGCGCCAGCTTGTCGGCGGCTTCCTGCAGGCTGGGGATGTGACCATGCGGCACCCACCACAGCACGGTGGCGGCCTCGGCCATGCGGCCGAACCACTCGCGGCGGCGGCGGAAGAATTCCACGTGCTCGCTGCGGTAGACGAAGTCGCCCAGCGCCTCGATGCTGCGCCACACCGACATGTTCACGATCACGTCGTCGCCGAACGGGCGCAGGCTGGTGGCGTCGCCGGCTTCGTCCTGCAGCCGCCACACGAAGCCGGGCGAGCCCTCGCCCAGGCCGTTGATGTGCTGCAGGTTGGCGACGAAGTCGGCCAGCTGCGGCGAATCCAGTGGCGCCAGCAGGGTGGCGATATTGAGTTGGGCAAGCTGGTAGGCGGACATGGCAGGCTCCATCGCGGGTGGGTGTCCGGCACAGGTGGTGATGACGATGGCAAAAAACAAGCGGCCAACCCTGGCAGGCTGGCCGCTTGTTGATCGCGCGTAGTGAGCGCCCCGCCTGGCGAGGCCCGACGTTTGCCGTGTTCGGCGCCTGCTACATGGAATGCAGGCCGAAGCTGTTGCCGTCCGGGTCCAGCCCCAGCGCGATGAAGCCGTACTGGCCGATGGATGTCTTGCCTTGCAGCAGTTTGCCGCCGGCGGCTTCGATACGGCTTGCCTCCTCGGCGCAGTCACCGCAGATGAAATACACCATTACGCTGTTGCCGCCGGAGGGCTGGCCGTCGCGTTTCACCAGGGCGCCGCCTGCGCCCCTGCCTTCCGGCTGCATCGGGAAGGTCCACATTTCCATGCCGGGGAATTCCAGTTTTTCCAGTTGCTGCTGCAGGACTGCCTGATAGAAGCTCACTGCGCGCGCCATGTCCTGGACGTGGATTTCGAACCAGCCTACCGGGTTGTTCATGATTGCCTCCTGTCTGTCCGGCTGGATGCCGGTGAGACTTCAGCATAGTGGCTGGTGGTGATTTGGCGATTAAAAAATATTGAGCAGACAATGGCTTGCGGCCAACCTGCAGAGGTTGGCCGCAAGGCGTGGCGCGGTTTATTCCGCGTCCGGCGCTGCCGGTTTGCGGCGGCTGCGCGGTGCTGCCGGCTTGGCCTCCGCGCTGCTTGCCGCTTTGCTGGCGGCGGGTTTGGCAGCGGCCGGGCTGCGCTTGGCGGCAGGCTGGCGCGCGGGTTTGGCTGCCGGCGTGGCAACTTCTACCCTGGCGGCTTCTGCTGGCTCAATTACCGCCGCTGTTTGCGCGGCCTCTGCTACTTCAGCAACTGCGGCAGCGGGTGCCGGTGCTGCCGCTTCGGCCTTGCCCGGCTGCGGGCTGGGGCCGCTCAGCTGCAGCGCGGCGGCCACGCGGGCCAGGCGTGCCTGTTTCTCCTCGCTGATCGGCCCGGCGATGCCCAGCAGGTGCCAGGCCAGGTCCAGCGCCTGCTGGCGCTGCTGCGGCTCGGTAAGCAGGCTGCCCAGGGTGTCCAGCGCGCGGGTTTCGTCGTTGCGCACCAGCCAAGTCTGGCGGCGGATGCTGTCTTTCAGCGCCGGCAGCGCCACGCCCTCGCCCAGCGGCGTTTCCGCCATCAGGCGGCGAATGGCGTTGAACGGGCGCACGTCCACCACGCCGGTGCCGATGGCGGTGTACACCAGCAGGCGCAGCAGGCCGTCGAACGGGTTGCCGGCGGTGTAGTGCTGCTCCAGCTCGGCACGCTTCAGGCGCAGCATTTCCTCGCGCTCCCAGCGGCCGGACTGCGCTTCGCGCTGCCAGGCGTCCGCCGGCGGCAGGCCGACCACTGCACGCAGCCACGGCGCGCCGTAGGTGAGTTCGAAGCATTGCTCCATCCAGCGGTCGCGCCAGTCGCCCCACTGCTCCAGCGCGCCGGCCATGAGCTTGCTGCCTTGCTGCTGCCACTGCCAGAACAGGTTGCCCTCGTCCACCGGCTGGCGTTGCAGGCGAATCTGCTCGGCCGCCCGTGGCAGCCAGGACAGCCACGGGTTGAGGCTGGACAGCAGCAGGCGCTCCTGCCGCGCCGGGTGCAGCACACGCAGTGCCTCGGCCTGCGCCGGCTTGATCAGCGCGCGCAGCCAGGGCGACACGAAGCTGTCGTACAGCTGCTGGTTGATCTCGGCTACGCGGCGCACCACTTCGAATGGCAGCTCGTCGTCGCGGCCGTCGTCCAGCGCGGCAATGTCGGCGATGTCGCGCGGCTCGAAGCGCACGATGTAGCGGCCCTGCAGGTAGTCCACGCCGGGGGTTTCCGGGTGGGTGTCGGTGATGACCGCCTCGTACAGCCCCGGCGGCAGCACGTCGATGAGATCCAGCGCGCTGGCCAGCTCGCTGTGCTCGCGGTTGGCCACGCCGGCGGACACGAAAATACCCAGGTGGCCCACCTGCTCGTGCAGGCAGTAGACGATGGTCTGCTCGTTGGCGCGAATCTCGTCGGTGCTGCGGTACAGGTCCATGACCCAGTTCAGCGCCTGTTGCGGCGGGGTGATGTTGTCGCCCCAGCTGGCGAACACGATGATGGGCGAGCGGATGTTGCGCAGGTCGACGCGGGTATTGCCCTGCTCCAGCTCGATGTCGCCGGCGGACAGGTGATTGCCGACGAACAGGTTCTGGGTGATCCACTCCATTTCCTGCTTGCCGAGCATGAAATGGCCGCCCCACCAGCGTTCGAAGTCCAGGAAGCGCTCGCGCTCGTCATCCACGTTGGCGTACAGACGGTACGGCTTTTCCCACAGCGTGTTGGCCGGGTTCAGGTTTTCGAAGTTGCTTACCAGGTGGGCGCCGTCGAACAGCCCGCCGCCCAGGTCGCCGGCCAGCGAGGCGCCCCAGGTGCCGCCGGTGAGGCCGCCGCTGTAGCGCAGCGGGTGCTTGCCGCGAATGCCGGACCAGTAGGCCAGCGGCGAGCCGGCCAGCAGGATGGGGCCGACCTTTTCCGGCGCGGTGGCCGCCAGCAGCGCCAGCGCCCAGCCGCCCTGGCAGTTGCCGATCACGAACGGCTTGCCGCTGTGGCCGCTGTGCAGGCTGTTGATGCGATCCATGAAGGCTTTTTCCGCCTGCAGCACGCATTCGATGGTCTGGCCCGGCTCCGGCTGCGGGAAGAACATCACGAAGTAGCACGGGTGGCCCTGGCGCAGCGCGATGCCGATTTCGCTGTCCATCTTGAAGCCGCCGATACCGGGGCCGTGGCCGGCGCGCGGGTCGATCACCACGAAGGGGCGTTTGTCCGGGTCGGTGGCCGGGCTGCCGGCCGGCGGGTGGATGGCGGCCAGTGCGTAGTTCACCGGCTGCGGCAGCTTGCGGCCATCCATGATCAGGCTGTAGTCGAAGGCCAGCACCGGCGGCTTGCCGTCGGCGTGGTGCTGCAGGTAGACATCGCCACGTTCGCGCAGCACATCCAGCGCGAGGATGCCGCGCTGCCAGGCATCGGTGAGGTAGGAATTCAGGTCGTTGAACAGGGTTGCGCTGTGCATGGCACGCTCCGCTAGACAGTATCACTAGCAGCATAGCCATACTTTTGTTGCAGTGCAGCTAAGGTATGCGGCAAAAATGTATCCGCATGTCCTTGATCTTTCGTGGGCAAGGCATGCGGCCAAGCTGTCCGTTCGGGCATGTTGTGTGCGGCGCAACAATACCCTGGCTGCAGGCCGGATCGTCTTGCGCAGTGTTGCCGGCCCTGCTCATCTGTTCCACGTGAAACGCCGCGGGTTCAGGCCTTGCCGATCTTGTCGCCCAGGTTCACCAGCAGCACGCCGGCAATCACCAGCGCCGCGCCCAGCAGGCGCCAGCTGTTGATCTCCTTCAACGGCATACCCAGCCAGCCGTAGCGGTCGAACAGCAGCGAGGCGCATACCTGGCCGGCGATGATCAGCGACAGCATTACCGCCACGCCCAGCCGCGGCGCCAGCAAGGTGGTGCCGAACACGAACAGCGCGCCCAGCATGCCGCCGGTAAGCATCCACCATTCGGCCTTGGGCAGCGCGGCCAGGCCCAGCCAGCGCTGGCCGGTAAGCAGGGCGGCAATGGCCAGGGTGACGGCGCCCACCAGGAAGGACACCAGGGCGGCCATGATGGGGCTGCCGCCTATCAGCATCTTGAGCTGGTTGTTGATTGCCGCCTGCAGCGGAATCACGATGCCGATGACGAAGGCCAGCGGGAGGTAAAGCGAGTTCATGGGTAAATCCGGTCGGGTGGGAGCGGCGATGATCCCGCCAATACCGGCGGCATGCAAGCAACGCAGTGTTCAGTTGCGCCCTGCCGGGGCCACGCTCCGGCGCGCGGGTGCGGGACAGGGCGAACACCGGGGGGCGCGGCATTTACAGAGGGTAAATGCGCCTGCCCAAAGCGGTATCAACGCCGTATCGCCGCCGCGTGGTGGAGCGTGTATCGCCGCTCAGTCCTGGCTGCCGGCCTGGCCGTCCCAGTATTCCATGGTGGCCTTGCCGTCGAAGCCCTGCCCCAGGCTGCGCACGCCGATGCGGCCGCTTTCCGGGTACACCACCACCTCGTTGCGGTTGCGCTCGCCGATGATCAGGTAGCGGCATGGGGCATCGCTGTGGTTGAACAGCGCATGGCCCACCTGCTGCCCGGCGGGAAAGCACACGTAGTCGCCGGCCTGCATGCGGTAGCGCGCCTCGCCCAGCAGCAGCGTCAGCTCGCCATCCAGGATCAGCAGGTGTTCCTCCTCCTGCATGTGGTAGTGCAGCGGGCAGGATTGCTTGCCGGGCGCCAGCTCCTCGCGGCTTACGCCCACGTGCTGCGCACCGCCGAATTCGCCCAGCTGTTGATAACGCAGGCCGAAGCGGCTGCCCTGTTGATAACTGTCCCACGGCACGCTGTCGGCGGCGAACGGTTCGTAGGCGCCAATGGTGTTGCGGCTGGTTTTCTGCTCCATATATGGCTCCGTGGTCAAGGCCCGGTCTGTGCATCCCGGCGCTTACTGCGCCGGGGAACTGTCGGTGTGCTGCTGCAGCTGCTGATTGTAGCTGTCCACCTGCTGCTGCACCGCCTTGGCCTTGTCCAGATCCTGGCGCTGGCTTTCGGCGATCTTGCCGCTGGGGCCGCAGGCGGCAAGCAGCAGGCTGAGGAGAATGACGACGCGCATGGTGCTCTCCGGCGGGTAGTGATGCCTGCGTTGTAGGCCAGGTCGCGGCGGGAGGAAAGCCCCAGGGGCGGCTCAGCATGGGGGCACTACCGCCTTCATGCCGGCATTGTGCAGCGCACTGCAGCGATTGATCCCGTTGACGTGCCGGGTGAGCGCAGCCGCCCCGGCAAAGCCTGGTGAATCATCACCTGGGCAGCGGGCACTGCGCGGGCGGGCCGGGCTGCTGCTGCGCCAGCAGCGCATCGGCCTGTGCCTGCTCGCCCTCGCTCAATTTGCGGTAGCCACGGCCATAGCGCCAGCCATAGCCCCAGCGGTAAGGCGTGAAAAAGTATGGCCCGCCGCCCAGGTGCACGCCAGTGAACATCAGCTCGGCAAGCTCGCGGCTGCCGCTGGCCGCCAGCACGCAGCGGCGCAGGGCCTGATCTGCCTGTAGCCGTTGCTCGGCGCTGCCGCCGCGCCAGTAGGCCAGATCATGTGCCACGCAGCAGGTGCACCAGTCCGCCTTGCCGATCAGCGCCCGGTCCGGAAACAGGCTGCAGCCATCGGTGGTGAACGGCTGCAACGGTGCCTGGGTGGCACAGGCGGACAGCAGAACGGCACAGCTGGCAATCAGGGATTTGGCAGGGAATGTCATGCGCATGCTCCAGGCGGGGGCCAGGGCAAGGTGCGCGTGCGGTGGTAGCGGGTCAAGCCGCGATGGCTAAACAATGGTGTGCATCGCGGCTGCCGCCGTGGCCGGCTTGGTGCTATGGTGGGCGCCTCGGCCAGGGTTGGCCGCAGGAGAGAGCATGCTGCTACGAGCCGACATGACGCAACGCGCGCTGGTGCTGCCCGGCGACTACCAGTTCGTGGCCTCGCCGTTGCCCGGGGTGCAACGCATGATGCTGGACCGGGTGGGCGGCGAAGTGGCGCGCGCCACCAGCATTGTCGATTACGCCCCCGGCGCCTGTTTTGACGCCCACGATCACGATGGCGGCGAAGAGATACTGGTGCTGTCCGGCGAGTTTGCCGACGAGCACGGCGTGTACCCGGCTGGCAGCTATCTGCGCAACCCGCCGGGCAGCCGCCACGCGCCGTATTCCCGTAGCGGCTGCCGGCTGCTGGTCAAGCTGCGGCAGTTTGCGCCGGACGATGCCGCCACGGTGCGTATCGATACCGCCAGCGCGCCGTGGCAGCCGGGGATGCATCCCGGCGTGCAGTTGCTGCCACTGCATCGGCATGGCGCCGAGCACACCGCGCTGTTGCGCTGGGCGCCCGGCACGCTGTTCCCGCTGCACAGCCACCCCGGTGGTGAAGAGATGCTGGTGCTGCAAGGCGTGCTCTGCGACGAAAACGGCTGCTACCCGGCCGGCAGCTGGCTGCGCAGCCCCTGTGGCAGTGCGCACACGCCGTATACCGGCCACGAGGGCGCTGTGATCTACGTGAAAGCGGGCCACTTGGCGGTGTGATGCGGCAGCCCGGCGCCGCCGCTCAACCCAGCCAGCAGCTCAGGCCGGCGGTCAGCCACAGCATCAGCGCGAACAGCTGACGCAGCCGCGGCTGTGGCAGGCGGTAGGCCAGCGCCACGCCAGGCGACACGGTGAACAGCCCGCCCAGCGCCAGGCACAGCCCCAGCGGCCAGTCCACCGCGCCTGCGCGGCCATAGCTGGCCAGCGCCACCAGAGCCCCCGGCAGTACCAGCGCCAGTGCCAGGCCCTGCGCCTCGGCCTGCGCTTTGCCGAAGCCGCGCACCAGGATGGGCGCCGCCACGATGCCGGCGCCCACGCTGAAGAAACCGGCGCAGGCGCCGCCCACCAGCCCCACGCCGGGCAGGTAGCGGGCGGGCCACGGCTGCTGCGTGGCGCGCTGCGGCCGTGGCCGCGACTCGCGCCAGAAATAGCCGCCCAGCAGCAGCAGAAAGCCGGCAAAGATCTGCCGCAACAGCGTCTTGTCCAGCCCCAGCGCCAGGTGCGCGGCCAGCCAGGTGGCCAGCACCGACAGCGCGCCGATGCGCAGCGCCAGCGACAGCGGGAACGGGCTGCGCTGGCGGTAGCGCCAGAACGCCAGCAGCACATTGGGTACCATCATCACCAGCGCCGTGCCCTGCGCCATGGTCTGATCCAGGCCGTAGGCAGCGCCCAGTAGCGGTATCGCCAGAATGCCGCCGCCGATGCCCAGCAGGCCACCCACCCCGCCCAGTACCGCGCCCAGCAGCAATGCGGCCAACGTTGTCACTGCGCCCAGATGCATGCCTGCTCCCTTTTCATCGTGTGAGCGGGCAGTGTATAGCGGCTATCCGTGGCTATAATTTCGCCATAAACAAGCCATTCTTGATCTGAGCGTAACAATGGACCCGGTCGCCGACCTCGCCTTCTTCAGCCGCCTGATGCAGTGCGGCAGCCTTACCGCCACCGCCCAGCAGCTGGGCATCACTCCGCCTGCCGTCAGCCGGCGGCTGGCTGCGCTGGAGCAGCGGCTGGGTGTGCGCCTGGTCAACCGCACCACGCGCACGCTGGCACTTACCGCGGAGGGCGAACGCTACCTGGCGCGTGGCCGGCCGCTGCTGGCGGAGCTGCTGGAGCTGGAAAACGAGCTGAGCGCCGCCAGTGCCGCACCGCAGGGCCTGCTGCGCGTCAACGCCACGCTGGGCTTTGGCCGCCGCCACATCGCCCCGGCGGTATCGGCCTTCGTGCGCGCCTACCCGCAAGTGCAGGTGCAACTGCAGCTGAGCGACCGCATGCCGGCGCTGAGCGAAGGCAGCTTCGATGTGAGCATCCGCTTTGGCGCGCCGCCGGATGCGCGCATCGTGGCACGGCGCATCGCCGCCAACCGCCGCATCCTGTGCGCATCACCCGCCTACCTGGCGCAGCACCCGGCACCGGCCGAGCCGGCCGACCTGCGCGCGCTGGACTGCATCGTGGTGCGCGAGAACGACGATATCTGGGGCAACTGGGTGCTGCACAACGGCAGCCAGGTGCAAACGGTGAAGGTAGCCGGCCCGCTGTCCAGCAACGATGGCGAAACCGCGGTGCACTGGGCGCTGGACGGCCACGGCGTGCTGCTGCGCTCGCTGTGGGATGTCACGCCCTATCTGCACAGCGGCCGCCTGCGCCAGCTGCTGCCGGCGTGGAGCGGCGCGCCGGCCGACATCTGGGCGCTGTACCCGCCGCGGCTGGGCTTGTCCGCCCGGGTGCGCTGCTTTGTGGATTTCCTGAGCGAGCACTTTGCCGCCGCCGCCAACTGGCAAGGAGCGTAGGCGCGGCTTGGCCTTGCGGCCAACGTTGGCCGCAAGCCAGCGTCAAAGCTGGTAGTCGAAGCGGTAGTGGTGCAGGCCGTCCACGATGTCGATGGCCATGGTGCCGCTGAGCCCGGCCAGCTCGCCGCTGGCCGAATCCGGCACCACCGTCAGCGTCAGGCTCTTCTCGCCGCGCGTCATCACTCCGTTGTGCTGCAGCAGGAAACTGCCCTGCCGCCCCGCCAGGCTGCCCTGCACCTGTTCGATGGCGACGTAGCCGGCAGAACCCGGCGTGGGGGTGATGGCGCTAAGCATCTCGCCACGGCTGCTGCCGCTGAGATCGCCGCTGAATTCCTTCTCGATGGCCAGGCGCCCCAGCTGCATGGCGTCGGTGCCCTGATGAAAAATCACCAGCGGCGTGAGTTTGACGTTGAACGTACCGATTGCCTGCATGCTGCTGTCTCCTGTGGGGGGCGCGGCCCTGCCCGGCCCTAGTTGACAAAGTAGCCGGAAATCCGCCAACTGCCATCCGCTTCTCGCTGTGGTGTTACTGTTTCGATGGCTTCTGCACGGTTATCGAAACGGGCACGGTACTGGATGACCACGTAGTCGCCGGGTGGCGCGCCTGGCAAGGTACGGGCTGGCACGGTGGATTGGAGAGTGCGCGCCTGCAGCTTGCCCAGCGGGCTGCGGGCGCTGTGCAGTGCGTCCAGCCACTGTTGCTGGCTGATGGATGCTTTGAACAACGCGGCGGCCTGCTGCCAGCTGGCGGCAAAGTCGTTGCTGTCGATCAGCGCGAGCCAGGCGCGGGCGGCGGTATCGGCCGCCTCTGTGTCGGGAGTGCTGGCAGCGTGGGCGGCATTGGCGCACAGGCAGCCTGCCAGCAGGGCGGGTAAGAGTCGGCGTTTCATGCGGCGGATTCCGGTGCTGTTGCGCGTGGGAGCGCGGGTGGAGGAAATGGCGCCACCATAACCGAATCCGCTGGCCCGCTCCATTCTGTTGGCATTTTTATTGATGGCGGGTTCGCTACTCACGCCCTACGTGAATAATCGTCTGCAAAGCACAAGGGCAAGCCGTATGGCTTGCCCTTGTCGTTTGCTGCGGGAGAACGGATGCGGCCAACGTTGGCCGCAAGCCATGCCCTTACTGCGGCCGCTGCTTGAAAAAGGTAATCGGTGCGCTGGCCGGGATATCGCTCGGCGGCGCCGATTTCAAGATGTGCTTCTTCATCTTGCCCATCACGTGCATTTCGCACGGGCGGCATTCGAATTTCAGCGTGTAGGTCTCGTCGCCGGTTTTCAGGATCATCGGGTCGGCGCGCACCTGGCCCATCACCCCCTTCACGCCCTTGGCCTGCTTGGGGCACAGGTTGTAGGAGAAGCGCAGGCAGTGCTTGGTGATCATCAGCGAGACCTCGCCCTCTTCCTGGTGCGCTTCGTAGGCCGGCTCGATCACTTCCACGCCGTGCTGCTTGTAGAAATCCCAGGCCAGCGCGTTGTAGACGTTGGCGAGGTAGCTCAGGTTCTGTTCCGGGTAGGCCACGGGCGGTTCCACCGCGGCCTTGCGCGGCTGGCGCGGCCAGGCGGCCACGCGTGCAGCCTCCAGTTTTTCCACCGCTTCGCGGCGCAGGCCGTTGATTACCGAGGCCGGCACAAACCACGGCTGGCTGAGTGTGAGTGCCACATCGTGTGCCTGGAACATGGTATTGCCGAGCTTGGCCACCGCTTCGCGCAGGCTGGCCTCGGCGCGGGCGGCGTCCTTGGCCGGCTCCAGTGCCATGTTGGCCGCAGCGCTGGCGCTGCAGCCGTCGGCGTCGGTCAGGGTCAGCGTCAGGCCGTCCGCGTTGTCGGCCAGCGTGGCCCACACGCCCACGCGACGTTCGGCGGATTTCTTCAGCAGCGCCAGCTCCCAGGCGTGGTCGCGGTTGCGGCTGATGTCGGTGCCGGGCTTGAGGCCGGCCAGCAGCGCCGGGTCGTTGGGTTCGCAGCGCCACAGCAACAGGCCGCCGGGCGCCTTGCCCACCTGTTTCACGGTGTTGAGCTGCATGCCCACCACTTCGCGTTTCTTCATGAAGTTGATGCCGTCGCCGTTGCTCATCTGTTCGCTGGTGGCGATCTCCACCCAGCCCTCGCCCACCTGGTGCACGCTGCCGAGGGCAATGCCGACGAACTTGGGCGAATCGAAGGCGCCGATGTCCTGCTTGCGGCCGGTGGCGAAGTAGTCGGTGGCGCCGCGGTGGAAGGTTTTGTCCGGGTTGGGCGTGAAGAAGATTTCGCTGCTGCCGCTGGCTGCCGGGGCCAGCTCCGGGCGGCGCTCGAAGATTTCGTCCAGTAGCAGGCGGTAGTGGGCGGTGATGTTCTTCACATAGCTCACGTCCTTGTAGCGGCCTTCGATCTTCAGCGAGCGCACGCCGGCGTCCAGCAGCGCTTCCAGGTTGTTGCTCTGGTTGTTGTCCTTCATCGACAGCAGGTGCTTGTCGAAGGCCACCACGCCGCCTTTTTCGTCGGTCAGCGTGTACGGCAGGCGGCAGGCCTGCGAGCAGTCGCCGCGGTTGGCACTGCGGCCGGTGTCGGCATGGCTGATGAAGCACTGGCCGGAGTACGCCACGCACAGCGCGCCGTGGATGAAGTATTCGATGGCGGCCGGGTCGGCGCCTTCGGCCACGGTCTGCGCGATCTTGGCGATCTGCGGAATGGTCAGCTCGCGCGCCAGCACGATCTGGCTGAAGCCGGCATCGGACAGGAAGCGCGCCTTCTCCGGGCTGCGGATGTCGCACTGGGTGGAGGCATGCAGCTGGATCGGCGGCAGATCCATGCGCAGGATGCCCATATCCTGCACGATCAGCGCGTCCACGCCGGCGTCGTACAGTTGCCAGATCAGCTTGCGCGCCGCGTCCAGCTCGGCATCGTGCAGGATGGTGTTGAGGGTGGTGAAGATGCGCGCATGGTAGCGGTGGGCGAATTGCACCAGGGAGGCGATATCTTCCACGCTGTTGCAGGCGTTGTGCCGCGCGCCAAAGCTGGGGCCGCCGATATACACCGCGTCGGCGCCGTGCAGGATGGCCTCGCGGCCGATGTCGGCGTTCTTGGCGGGGGACAGCAGCTCTACCTGGTGCGGCAACAGACTCATGAATACTTCCTGCGGTGGGTGGTGGGGTGAAGGGGCGGAAGTATAGCGGAATCAGTGGCTTAGGTGTAGCCGCCCGCATTGCCGCCGCGAGCGCCGGCGGCAGGCGGACGCCGTGTGGAAAAGATCAGCTCAGCAGGCGGAAGATTTCCCAGTGCTGGGTACCGGAAACCACGTGTGGTTCCAGCTGTCGGCTCCAGGCGGCGTGGGCGTCCAGGGTGGCCAGCTTGGCCCAGGCGGCTTCCAGCTCGGCCAGGCTGCCAACGGTGATTTCGGACTGGATGGTGGATTCCCTGGCGCCGATCGAACCGGTCAGCAGGCGCACGCGGTCTTCGCTCCAGCCTATTTGTGAACCGATTTCCTGTAACCAGTGATGCATCTGCGCCAGCACTTCGGCCTTGTGGCCGAAACGGGCTTCGATACTCCAGCGGGCGATGAACATGGTGGCTACTCCTGTCAGAACAGGGCATGCCGGAAGCGCGCGGTCAGCAGCTGCCGCTGCAGCGCGGAGGCTGTTGGGCGGCCGTGTTGCAAGGTAGCCGGGCCGGCGCACGCGGGGGCGCGTGCGCGCATGCCTGGTGGGTGTAACCCAGCATAGACCATGACCGGGCGGCTGGCTGGCCTCAGCTGCTGAGCAGGTTGGCCAGTGCGTCCACTGCTTCCGCCCACTCGGCGTCTTCGTCCAGCGCCTGCTTCAGGAACGATGACTGCGAGCGGTTCCAGAACGGGGCATCCTCGATGGCGGTTTCGTGCGGCAGCGGGTGGCTGGCGATGAAGGCGCGGATGGCGGGGGGCTCGGCCGGCAGGCCCAGTTGCTGGAACAGGCCCGGCAGATCGTGGTGGCTGGTATCCATGCTGCTCTCCTTTGGCAACGTGTTTTGTTGGTGATGTGACTGTGCAACGATTTGTCTGTGCAGCATAGACTGCAGCAACGGATGTAGCAGCGCAATTGGCATCGCCGGTGAGTAATACGTCGCTGCCGTGTAGCTGGGTGTGAGCAATGCCGCGCCGCCGGCAGCCTGCCCGACTACGGCAAGCTGTGCAGCGATGGCGACCTGAAAAACCTGCACGCCTGCGACTGGTTCCACGCGCTGCTGGAGGAGGTACGCCAGCAGGAATTCAGCCGGCAGTGAGCCGTTGCGCCTTTGGCAAATAAAAAAGGTTGGCCGCAAGCTTGCGGCCAACCTTTTGTTTCATGTGAAACGGTAAATCAGGAACGCGGCATCAGATCTTGTCGTACAGCTTGCCGCCGCCCTGCACGAACTCGATAGCCTTCACTTCCATGCCCTTGTGCAGCGCGTCCTGCTCGCTGATGCCCTGCTTGGCGGCGAATTCGCGCACGTCCTGGGTGATCTTCATCGAACAGAAGTGCGGGCCGCACATGGAGCAGAAGTGCGCCACCTTGGCGCTGTCTTTCGGCAGCGTTTCGTCGTGGAAGTCGCGCGCCTTGTCCGGGTCCAGGCCCAGGTTGAACTGGTCTTCCCAGCGGAACTCGAAGCGCGCCTTGGACAGCGCGTTGTCGCGGATCTGCGCGCCGGGGTGACCCTTGGCGAGATCGGCGGCGTGCGCAGCCAGCTTGTAGGTGATGATGCCTTCCTTCACATCGTTCTTGTTCGGCAGGCCCAGGTGTTCCTTCTGGGTGACGTAGCACAGCATGGCGGTGCCGTACCAGCCGATCTGTGCGGCGCCGATGGCGGAGGTGATGTGGTCGTAGCCCGGTGCGATGTCGGTGGTGAGCGGCCCCAGGGTGTAGAACGGCGCTTCGTGGCACCACTCCAGTTCCTTGTCCATGTTCTCCTTGATCAGCTGCATCGGCACGTGGCCGGGGCCTTCGATCATCACCTGCACGTCGTGCTGCCAGGCGATCTGCGTCAGTTCGCCCAGGGTCTTGAGTTCGCCCAGCTGCGCGGCGTCGTTGGCGTCCCAGGCGGAGCCCGGGCGCAGGCCGTCACCCAGGCTGAAGGCTACGTCGTAGGCCTTCATGATTTCGCAGATTTCCGCAAAGTGGGTGTAGAGGAAGTTTTCCTGGTGATGCGCCAGGCACCACTTGGCCATGATGGAGCCGCCGCGCGACACGATGCCGGTCATACGGTTGGCGGTCATCGGCACGTAGCGCAGCAGTACGCCGGCGTGGATGGTGAAGTAGTCCACGCCCTGCTCGGCCTGTTCGATCAGCGTGTCGCGGAAGATTTCCCAGTTGAGGTCTTCGGCCTTGCCGTTCACCTTTTCCAGCGCCTGGTAGATGGGCACGGTGCCGATGGGTACCGGGGAGTTGCGCAGGATCCACTCGCGGGTTTCGTGGATGTTCTTGCCGGTGGACAGGTCCATGATGGTGTCGGCGCCCCAGCGGATGCCCCAGGTCATCTTGTCCACTTCTTCGCTGATCGACGATGTTACCGCGCTGTTGCCGATGTTGCCGTTGATCTTCACCAGGAAGTTGCGGCCGATGATCATCGGTTCGCTTTCCGGGTGGTTGATGTTGTTGGGGATGATGGCGCGGCCGGCGGCCACTTCCTGGCGCACGAATTCCGCGGTGATGTCTTCCGGCAGCTGGGCGCCGAAGTTCTGGCCGGCGTGCTGGCGGGTCATCAGCTCCAGCAGGCGGTTGTTGCCGGTGGCGTGCAGCGATTCGATATACGCCTTGCGGTTCTGGTTTTCGCGGATGGCGACGAATTCCATTTCCGGGGTGATGATGCCGCGGCGCGCGTAGTGCATCTGGGTAACGTTGGCACCGGCCCTGGCGCGGCGCGGCTTGCGGGTGAGGTCGAAGCGCAGGTCGGCCAGCTTCGGGTCCGCCTCGCGGGCGCGGCCGTATTCGCTGCTCAGGCCGGCCAGCAGCTCGGTGTCGTCACGCTCGGCAATCCAGGCAGCACGCAGTGCCGGCAGGCCGGAGCGGATGTCGATGCTGGCTTGCGGGTCGCTGTACGGGCCGCTGGTGTCGTAGACGTAGATCGGCGGGTTCTGCTCGCCGCCGAACTGGGTGGGGGTGTCGGCCTGGCTGATTTCGCGCATCGGCACGCGAATGTCCGGGCGGCTGCCCTGTACGTGGATCTTGCGGGAGTTCGGCAGCGGCTGGATGGCGGCGGAATCCACCACCATTTGTTCGTTCAGTTTGCTAGGCGCGTTCATCGGGGGGCTCCAGTTGCGATGAAACGGCGCAAGGAGCGACCCGGACAGGCGGGGCGGCACGGGCGAGGCCCGTACGGCATTGGAGTGTCTGGCAGATCACGCTTCCCTACGCCGGGATTATCCGGGTCAGGTTCGAAGGGTAACTCTCACCCACCAGCCTGCCGTTGCGTGCGGGAACTGCTCCCTGGCGCTGTCCGGCAGGGGCAGGACCCCTAGCGACGCAGCGAAGGTAAGTGAATTGCGGTGTGACCGCAAGCGCTTTTTCCTCTGCGCCGTCGCGGCATTCCGCTTTGAAACCAGGTAGTTGCCCGGCATCGGCAGGCGTCTGGCGCCAACCATCATGGGTGATTTGGGCGTGGGGAGGCGGTTGGCGGCAAACCGGGCTGGCGTCTGGCAGGTGTTGTTCTACAGTCAATACTTGTCGGCTGGCCACAGGTGGCCAGGAGGAGGCGGGAATGAACGAGAGTCAGTTGCGGCATGCCATCGAGGATGTTGCCAGCAAGACCGGTGTGCCGGAGGCCGAGGTGCAAAGATGCTTCGAGCAGGCGCTGGGCTCGCTATGCGCCCACGCCCGGGTGCAGGATTACCTGCTGGTGCTGGCCGGGCGGAAGGTACGCGAATCCCTGCGTGCCATGCCCGGCGCGCAGGCAGACGCCGCTCGTGTGGCGCCTGCTGCCCGCCGTTTACAGGGCTGAGCGGCAGTTGGCCGCATTGCCTGATTGTTAATGCCTAGTCGTTCTTGGACGACGGGCGGCCGGTCTTGATGCTTTCCACCTTGGCCAGCATGGTTTTCAGCCGTGCAACAGGCATGGCTTCCAGCGCCAGCAGGCCGGCGCGCAGCAGCTCGCTCTTCTTGATGTTGATGCCGGCATCCAGGCTTTTCTTCTTCAGCTCGGCAATCTTGTCGTAGTCGCTCTTGGGCATGGTGAAGCTGTCGCGCACCACCTTGGTTTTCTTCTTTTTCTTGTCACCGGCAGTGGTGACGGCGGCGGCCTCTACCGGGGCGGCAGCAACGGCTGGCGCCTTGCTTGCCACGGCTTCTGCCGGGGCGGCCTGCTCCGCTGCGGCCGGCTTGCTGCCGGTGCGACGGCGGCTACGGGTAGGGCGGGCGGTTTGCTGGGTGGGAGTAGTGGTCTCGGGCGTGATTGCTGCGGGTTTCTTCATGACGGGCACCGGTGCGCTGATTAAACGAGATATACAGTATATACCGTTATTTACTGCGGAATGCCAATGCAATGCCGGCTGCGGCCGGCTACCGGCATGCAACTTTTCCTCGCCCTGCCCATCCATGCCACTGGTCCGTTCTTCAAGCCCTGCCCCCTAGCCTTTGAGGCAAGAATGCGACATGTGCCTTGGGGGCTTTCTCCGACTCCTGTATGATGACGGCCACTTTGGATAAGTGCGGCCAGCGGCCGCCACTGCGGGCGGTAGCGGTGGCGTGAGGGTGGCACGGTACGGTAGTGGCATTTTTTTGCCAGTGCCTTGATATTGATGGTTTTTCTCCGGCTGCTGCACAGGCAGCATGGTGATGTTTCAGCCCGATGCCGGGCGCCTGCGAAAACCGTATGACATGCCGCGTGCGGTTTTCAGAGTCGTCCTTTTATTTAGTCTTGAATCCCCCGGAGTTTCCGATGAATTTCGAACAAGCCCGTTTCAACATGGTTGAGCAGCAGATCCGTCCGTGGGATGTGCTCGACACCTCCATCCTCGATTTGCTGTTTCACGTGAAACGCGAAGATTTCGTGCCGGAAGACAAGCGCACCCTGGCATTTACCGACGTGCAGCTGCCGCTGGAAAACGGCTGCACCATGCTGGAACCGAAGGTGGAAGCCCGCCTGCTGCAGGACCTGCAGGTGAAAGCCAGCGACAAGGTACTGGAAGTGGGCACCGGCAGCGGCTACATGACCGCACTGCTGGCCGCGGTGAGCCAGCACGTGTACAGCGTGGACCTGGACGCCGAGCAATCCCAGCGCGCTGCGGCCAACCTGAAGACCGCCGGCATCCGCAATGTGACCCTGAGTGTGGGCAACGGCATCGACGGCCTGGCCTCGCAGGCGCCGTTCGACGTGATCTTCCTCGGCGGCTCGGTACCGGTGGTGCCGGAAGCGCTGAAGGCGCAGCTGGCCGTGGGCGGCCGCCTGGCGGTGATCGTGGGCGATGCCCCGGTAATGATCGCCAAGATCATCACCCGCGTGTCGGAAAGCGCCTACCAGGAAAGCGTGAGCTTCGACACCAATATCGCACGCCTGCAGCAGCTGGACGCCATCGAGCCGTCCCGCTTCAGCTTCTGAGCATGGTAGGCGAAATCACTGCCCGCGATCTGGCGGCCTGGCTGGCGGACGACAGTCGTGCCAAGCCGGTGCTGCTGGATGTGCGCGAGGACTGGGAATACGCGCTGTGCCACATCGCCGGCTCGCAGCAGATGGTGATGAACATGGTGCCGCTGCGTCATAACGAGCTGCCGGACGATGTGCCCATCGTTACCATCTGCCACCACGGCGTGCGCAGCTTCCAGGTGGGCCTCTACCTGCAGAACGCCGGCTTCGAGCAGGTGCTGAGCCTGCGTGGCGGCGTGGATGCCTGGGCCAATGAGGTAGACCCGGCGATGGCACGCTACTGAGAACCTGCTTACGATCTGCTGTGCTTCGTGAAACGTTACGCGGTGAGTACGCCTTGTCTCGCTCTAGCTCGCGAGATCGTAAACAGATTCTGCGCCATCCTGCCAAGTCGAAAGCCGTTCCTGCCGGAGCGGCTTTTTTGTTGTTGCCACCGCGTGGCAGAAATCGAGTGAGCATGAGTTACCTATCCCCCGCTATCGAATCCCTGCCCACCGCCTGGCGCGATGTGCTGGCCGCTCCGGCGCTGGCCGCGCAGCTGCAGGCCATCGAGGCGCGTCTTGCCGCCCGCGCCGCTGACGGCGTGGCGATCTATCCGCCGCGCGAGCTGATCTTCAATGCACTGCGCCACGTGGCGCCGCAGGACGTGCGGGTGGTGATCCTGGGGCAGGACCCGTACCACGGTGCCGGCGAGGCCATGGGGCTGAGTTTTTCGGTGCCGGCCGGGGTGAAGATTCCGCCCAGCCTGCGCAATATGTACAAGGAGCTGGCCAGCGACCTGGGCGTCGCCCCGGCCGCCAGCGGCGACCTGTCGCACTGGGCGCGCCAGGGCGTGCTGCTGCTCAACACCTCGCTGACGGTGGAGGCCGACAATGCCGGCAGCCACGGCAAGCTCGGCTGGCAGCAAATCACGGATGCGCTGATCGACGCGGTGAGCGCGCAAAACCCCGGTTGCGTGTTCCTGCTGTGGGGCAACTGGGCGCAGGGCAAGGCCGAGCGCATCGATGCCGGCCGCCACGCGGTGCTGAAGGCGGTGCATCCGTCTCCGCTGTCCGCCAGCCGCGGCTTCTTCGGCTGCCGTCACTTCTCGCAGGCCAATCAATGGTTGGCCGCACGCGGCCGCGGCGAAATCGCCTGGGGCGCGCCGGCTACGCAGGACCGCCTGTTCTAGCGGGCTGCCCTGCTTGCCGGCCTGACTGTCGGCATCAGAACTGGATCTCGCTTGCCGGCTGGATAGAAGCGAAGGCCGCCAGGGTCGCGTTATGGTGGGCCACGATCTGGCTGGCCGGCAGCTGTGGCGTATCCGCGCAGGAATGCGCATCCGCCACCAGCACGCATTGCAGGCCGCGCTCGGCGGCGGCGCGCACGGTGCTGTCCACGCAGTACTGGGTTTTCATGCCGCAGATGATCAGCCGCTGGATGTCATGCTGCGCCAGCAGCGCTGCCAGCTCCGTGCCCTGGAAGCAGCTGGGGCGGGTCTTGTTGAAGATGATGGCGTCGTTTTGTTCGAGCGCCAGCTCCGGCAGCAACTGCCACAGGGGGCTGCCCGCAGCAATGGGGGAATCGGCGGGGCCGGTATGGCGCGCAGCCAGCAGCAGGGTTCCCGTACGGCGTGCCCGGGTGACGAGGCTGCCAATATTGGCCAGCAGCTGTTCGCGCTGCCACGGTTTGTCCGGGGCGTGATACAGGCCGTACTGCATGTCGATGATCAACAGGGCGCTACGAACGGGGGAACTCATGGCTTCTCCTTGGTGATGTGCCCGAACGGGCCGGAGAAGTACACCCCGGCCAGCGCCCGGGGTGGGAAAGTACGGCTACTGCGGCTGTACGTCGCCTTCCCGGCCCCGTTGTCGGGTCGTGGTGGTGGCGGTGGTGTGGCGGGCAGGTGCACTCATGCGTGCATCATGAGTTGGCGCCGCCGGTTTCGTCAATCACGATACCGGCATTGCCGCTACCTGCCGGATGACGGCATGACGGTTTCGCCACTATGCTCGTCGGTTCCACTTCAATAGATTCGATTGTCAGATGAGCTTCTCACTTTCCGCCTGGCTGGTCAGCGCCGTGGCCATCCTGCTCACCGGTGTCGCCAAGGGTGGCTTTGGCGGCGTGTTCGGCGGCATTGCCGTGCCGCTGATGTCGCTGGTGATGCCGCCGGAAGCCGCCGCCGCCCTTACCCTGCCGCTGCTGTGCCTGATGGATCTGTCCAGCGTGAAGCTGTACTGGCGGCGCTGGGACACGCACGAATTGCGGCTGATGCTGTCCGGTGCGCTGCTGGGCATTGGCCTGGGCGCGCTGGCCTTCGGCCTGCTGCCGGCCTGGTCGGTGAAGCTGGTGATCGGCTTGCTGGCGCTGCTATTCGCCGCGCAGCGGCTGTGGCTGCGCTTCTTTCCGGCCACGCCGCGGCAGATGGGGCCGCTGGCCGGGCGCATCGCCGGGCTGTTTGGCGGCCTCACCAGCACGCTGGCGCATGCCGGCGGCCCGCCGGTGCTGGTGTACCTGTTCAGTCGCCCGCTGTCCAAGGAACGCTTCGTCGCCACACTGGCGGTGTTCTTTACCGTGGTGAACCTGGTGAAGCTGCTGCCCTACCTGGCGCTGCATCTGTTTACGGCAACGGTACTCTGGCAGTGCCTGTTGCTGTCACCACTGGTGCCGCTGGGCGTATGGCTGGGCGTGCGCCTGCAGCGCCGCATGCCGGAGCAGGCCTTCTTCAGCAGCGCGGTGGCGCTGCTGGCGCTGTCCGGCGCGCAGCTGGTGTACTCGGCGTTGGTTTGAGTGGTCGTGGATCAAGCTGGGTTGTTTGCTGGCAGAACTGCGCTGTCGTGGTGGCGGGAACGCTGCCCGCGCTGATGCCGGCTGGTTTCGGTTCGCCCCGCCTGCAGCGCTTGATTCAGTACCTGCAAGGCCGCCATGTGCGCGCCGCTGCCGCATAGGAACAGGTCGATGGCGGCATAGCCGTACTCTGGCCAGGTGTGGATGCTGATATGCGATTCGGCCAGCAGCAGTACGCCGGTGACGCCCTGCCCCGCGCCGAAATGATGGAAGTGTCCTGCCAGCACATGGGCTCCCGCCGCACGGGCCGCAGCGTAAAGTGCGTGCTCCACGTGTGAGGCATCGGCGAGAAGGTTGGCCGCACAGTCATACAGGTCGGCCAGCAGGTGTTCGCCCAGGTGGCTCATTTGTGCCCGCCGGAGAAGCCGCCATAGCCGCGGCTGCTACTGCCGCTGCCGCCGCTACGGTAACTGCCTTCATCATCCTGGGCGTAGCTCAGCAAGGTGGTGATGATGATGATCGCCAGGCAGTAGCAGATGAAGGTGAAGTGTTTCATCGGTTATTCAGCGGCGCCCACAATATGCAGGTCGCCATAAACAGAATGATAAAAACAGCACTACTGTCGCTGTTGATCAAGGGCGGCAGATTGATGCACCAGAGCAGGACGCTGGCGCCGGTAGCGATTCGTTGCTGAGTCTCAAGCCGCTTGGCTGGTGATCCGCTAAAGGCTGGCTCCAGCGGTGCTTCATTGCCGAACCAGCGTGCGATGTCGGCATTGCTGATGCGACTGCTGCTGCTCCAGGTGAGCTCCAGCTTGCTTTCTTCGCTGGCCAGCAGCGTCTTGCCGTCGGCACTGGCAAACTCGCTGATGCTGACGCGTTCGCCGACACGTGCCCGCCATGGAAAGGCGCCAGCTGCACAGGCGATCTCGCCATCGTAGATCGGGTAGCGCGGCTCGAAACTTTTTTTACCCCATATCGCGTAGTCCGCCGTGACCTGGTCCACCCAGACATCCATCAGGGTGCCCAAGTACCAGCCGTCGCTGGTTTCTGTCAGCCAGCGGAAGCCTAGCAGGGGTTCGTACAGCAGGTATTCGTTCCAGCTGCTGCTGCGATCCTTTGTGACCACCCAGCCCAGCAGGCCGATGATGGTCCAGGTCTTGCCGTCTATCTTCGCTTCGCTGCCATTGGCCAGGGTGAAACGCTGTCCCAGAGTCTGCAGTGCCTGGTGTTGCCCCAGTACGGTGGCGCGCTCACCCTGGATATCCACTTCGCTGCCGCACGACGGGCAGTTCAGGTGGGTGGCTGTGCCGGCACGGTAGTCGAGGCCCGCGCCGCAGCTGGGGCATTCGAGTTGTTGCACGCTGCCCTTCAGCTTGCCGGTGGCTGTCTGGATCATGCGCTCGTCGCGCAGGCGCTGCATATTGAGCTGTTTCAGCGTCACTGCTTCGCCCAGATACACCTGCGGCACATCCTCGCTGTAGTCCAGGGTCAGGAAGCTGCCACCACTGCGGGCGTCGGCCACCTTGATATCGTAGCCGGGGCCGACGGCAAACGGCAGCTCGCCCTCTCCGGCTACACAGCGGGCCTCGCGAATGTCGCAGAAGGTGTAGTCGCGTTTGTTGTAAGGCCAGGTCTTGCCGGCTCGGAGGTCTGTAAAGCGGGGTGGATTCTGGTACCGCCCCTGCGACTGGGTCAGTACGTACTGGCCGACGGCATCGGCTAGCCAGCCGCTCTCGCCATCGTCGAACAGGATGTGCCATTCGTTCCAGCTGCCGCTGTCGTATTGCAGCTGGATGCGGCCAACCACGGTGAACTGGCGGCCGTGCCAGATGCCGCAACTGGCAATCTGCAGGGGTGAGTAGTCATCCAGTAGCTCGGCCATCTTGCCAAGGTCACGCACGCTATCGGCATCGCGCAGCAGGGTGCTGCGGCAATAGCTGCACACCGCCAGTACCGAACTGGTGGCGTGAAAGCGCACTTCAGCGCCGCAGGCAGGGCAGGCTACGCGGTACATCAGGCAGGGTTGGCCGCAAGCAGGGACATGAGTATTAGCCCACCAGCTTTTTAAGTACGTCCGCCTTGGCAGCGTCGTAGTCGGCCTGGGTAATCAGCCCGGCATCCAGCAAGCCTTTGAGCTGCGCCAGTTTGGCCTGCGGGGTGTCGCCCCCGGCCGCCGTGGGAGCCGCCGTAGTGGCGGCGGGCGACAGACTCTGTTGCAGTGCCTGGCCCATGACCTGCCCCACGCCCACGCCGGTGGACAGGGCTGCGCCCAGGCCAGCCAGGCCGCCTTCGTTCTGTGCGGCCAGCGGAATGCTTTCCGCCGCCTGGTAGCGTGTGTACTGGGCGAGATCGCCTGCCATGCCCATGGCGATGCGCTTGTCGATGGCTTTCTGCAGCTCTTCCGGCAGGGAGATGTTTTCCAGTGCAAAGCTGTCCAGTTCGATACCGTAGCGGGCAAATGCCGGCAACAGGGCCGTCTTGATGGTATCGGCCATCAGCCCCTGATTAGCCGCCATGTCCAGGAACGGTACAGCGCTGTTACCCAGCGTGCTGGCAATGGTGGCCACTACCTGGTCACGCAGCTGTTGCTCCAGTTCATCCACGCTGTAGCTGTCGCGGGTGCCGCTGACTTCGGTGAAGAAGCGCTGCGGGTCGGTCACGCGATAGCTGTAGATACCGAAGGCGCGTAGCCGCACCATGCCGAAATCCTTGTCGCGCAGGGTAATTGCCTGCGGCGTCCCCCACTTGCGACCCAGCTGCAGCCGGGTGCTGAAGAAAATTACATCGGACTTGAAGGGCGAAGCGAACAGCTTGTCCCAGTGCTGCAGATAGGTGAGTACTGGCAGCGTCTGGGTGGTGAGCTTGTACATGCCCGGCCCGAACACATCGGCGATCCGGCCCTCGTTGATGAACACTGCCATCTGCGATTCACGAACCGTCAGGCTGGCCCCGTACTGGATTTCGTTATCCTGCATCGGGTAGCGCCAGGCCAGCACGCCGTCGCTGTCTTCCTGCCATTCCAGGATGTCGATGAACTGCTTGGAGATAAACGAGAACAGGCTCATGCGGCACGCTCCGTGAGGTTGTTGGCGATCGTTCAGGACAGGCTGCCGGCGTTGATCAGCCCGGCGGCCAGCTGGATGCTGCCGGCCAGAATGCCGACGGCGCTGTTGTTGTCCATCAGTGCCTGGGCCAGGTCGCGCAGGCAGCGGGACAGCACGATGTGCACCAAGACCTGCACCAGCATGGCCAGCAGGCCCCACAGTACGAAGCTGGGCAGTGAATTCAAGTGCCAGGCGCTGGAGGCCAGGGTCAGCGAAAACCCCAGCAGCGCACCACCAAAGGACAGCGCGGCCGCCTGATTGTGCCGGCGTATCAGCGCCAGTTCGTCCAGCGGGGTTACCTGGCAATAGAGCCAGCTGAACAGTGCCAGCAACAGTCCGCCGCAGGCGAGGTAGGCAAGATAGGCCAGCAGGGGCGTCAACGGAAACACGAACATGCGGCATCCTCGGCGGGCTTGGGCAATAATGGCGGCCATTCTACCCATATTTCATGAAAGACTGCATGCGCGACCGCTTGCTGATCCTGTCGGTGTTCGTGGTGGCCTCATGTGGCCTTGCCTACGAGCTCATTGCCGGCGCTCTGTCCAGCTATCTGCTGGGTGACTCGGTGCTGCAGTTCTCTTCCATTATTGGCTGCTACCTGTTCGCCATGGGGGCCGGTTCGCATCTGTCGCGTTACGTGAAGGATGAGCGGGTACTCGATACCTTTATCGAGATCGAGCTGCTGGTTGGGGTGCTGGGGGGGCTGTCGGCCAGCGTGCTGTTTGCCGTATTTGCATGGAGTAGCGAATCGTTCCGGCTGGTGCTGTACGCGCTGGTATTCCTTACCGGCTGCATGGTGGGGATGGAGATTCCGCTGGTGATGCGCGCCCTCAACCAGCGTCGGCAGAGCTTTGCCGAGCTGGTCAGCCGGGTGCTGACTTTCGATTACCTGGGCGCGCTGGCCGTGTCGCTGCTGTTTCCGCTGGTGCTGGCACCCAGGCTGGGTCTGACGCGCTCGGCGTTGCTGTTCGGCATCGGCAATGTGCTGGTGGCACTGTGGACCTGCCGTGTGTTCCGCACCGAGCTGTTGCGGCCAACCCGGCAGTACCTGCGTAGCCTGGTGGTACTGCTGTTGCTGGGGGGCTCCTTCCTTGGATCGGATGTGCTGACGCGCTGGAATGAGCGGGCAATCTATGGTGACGAAATCATCCATGCCGTCACCACGCCTTACCAGCGGCTGGTCATCACGCGCTGGAAGGACGATATGCGCTTGTACATCAACGGCAACCTGCAGTTCTCCAGCCGTGACGAGCACCGTTACCACGAGGCGTTGGTGCACCCGGTGCTGGCGAATCTGCCCTGGGCGCGCAATGTGCTGATCCTGGGCGGTGGCGATGGTCTGGCCGCGCGTGAGGTGCTGAAATACCGGCAGGTTCAGCGCGTGGTGCTGGTGGATCTGGACCCGGCAATGACGCAGCTGTTCTCCACGTCGGCGCCACTGGTGGCGCTCAATGGCGGCTCCTTGCGCAACCCGAGGCTGCAGGTGGTGAATGCCGATGCCGCCCGCTGGCTGGAACAGCATGGCGACGTGTTCGATGCGATCATCGCTGACTTTCCCGACCCGTCCAGCTTTGCCCTGGGCAAACTGTACTCGGTACCGATGTACCGGCTGCTGGCACGACATCTGGCGGAACATGGCCTGGCGGTTGTGCAATCCACCTCTCCCTACCACGCGCCGCGATCTTTCTGGAGTATCGATGCCACGCTAAAGGCCGCCGGCTTCAGTACCACGCCCTACCATGCCTATGTGCCGTCGTTCGGGGAGTGGGGCTTCATCCTGGCGGCCAAGCATCCCGGCTACCAGCCGCCACAGACATATCGTGTGGCGCTGCGCTTCCTGGATCGCGAAAGCACGCGACAGATGTTCTTCTTTCCCCCGGACATGCGGCCTTGGAAGGTTTTGCCCAACAAACTCAATGACCAGCAGCTGGTGCATTACTTCGAGCAGGACTGGTCGCTGGTGATCCGCTGATGCGACGGCGCGATTTTCTGCAGCGGGCAGCCATGCTGGCCGGCCTGCCACTGGCAACGGCCTGCCAGCGCATACTGTCCTTCGGCCTGCCGCTGGAGGTGAGTCGGCCTGGGATGGCGCAGGGGCACCGTTTGCGGGATGCGCAGGTGTTGCCCTCTCCGCGTGCCACGCGCCAGACTGGCGTAGTCATCGTGGGCAGCGGTGCGGCGGGGCTGTTTGCCGCCTGGCGCTTGCGGCGCGCAGGCTTCAACGATTTTGTGGTACTCAACGGCCCGGAACCGGATGGCAATGCGGCGGGTGGTCGCTTCGACAGCTGGGCATACCCGACCGGTGCACATTACCTGCCGCTGCCGTCGCGGGAGTCGGTACACGTGCGCGAGCTGCTGGCCGAGATGGGCGTGATCGAAGATGCCCCGTTCAGCGAGCGGCCACGCTTTGATGAACGCGTGCTGGTGCACGCGCCGGATGAGCGGCTGTGGCGTGATGGCCAGTGGCAGTATGGCCTGATGCCACAGGGAATGGGGCGGGACGAGGCGGCACAGCAGCAACGGTTCCTGCTTCACGTGGAACAATTGCGGCAGCAGCATGGGCGAGACGGACGGCGGGTGTTCGCTGTACCGCTGGTGTTGTCGTCGCAGGATCCGCAGTGGCGCAAGCTGGATTGCAGCAGCTTTGCGCAGTGGCTGGCCGCCAATGGTTACACTGCGCCGGGGCTGCTGTGGTACCTGGATTATTGCTGCCGTGATGATTATGGCAGCGGCCTGGCGCATACCTCGGCGTGGGCTGGTCTGCATTACTTTGCCGCCCGTGATGGCCATGCGGCCAACGCGGAGGATGGTGCGGTGCTGACCTGGCCGGATGGACTGAGCGCCGTGATGCGGTATATGCGGCGCAGGATCGGTGGCGAGGCGTTGCTGGATGGTGCGGCCTGGCGCATCCAGCGCCAGGGGCGGTGGCAGCAAGTGGATTATCTGGATGCCGGCGGTAGCCAGCGCCTGCTGGCACGACAGGTGATCATCGCCACGCCTTTGCATGTGGCCTGGCATCTGCTGCCGGAGATGGCCGCCATGGGGTTCGCCCGCGAACATCTGCCGCCACGGGCTCCCTGGCTGGTGGGCAACGTGCTGTTGCAGCGCTTTCCGCGCGAGCCGGCAAACCAGTCTCTGGCCTGGGACAACGTGGTTTTTGGCAGCCGGAGCCTGGGCTACGTGGTGTCGACCAATCAGTTGATCGGCGTTGCCAAGCCGGAGCGTACGGTATTCACCTGCTATCACGCGTTTGCGGACGGGGATGTCGCCGCCACGCGCCAGAACTTGCGGACACTTGGCGACGAGGCACTGTTCGATATCGCCAGCCGGGATATCTACACCGTCTATGGCTCCCGCTTGCGGCGCGATATGTTGGCCGCACGCCTGACTGTGCGCGCCCATGCCATGGCCAGCCCTTCCCCCGGCTTTCTGGGCAATGCCGGGCTGTCTGCATTGCGCGCGGCGGACGATGGTGTGCTGTTCGCCCATTCCGATCTGAGCGGCTTGTCGCTGTTCGAGGAGGCCTGCTGGTGGGGGGAGCAGGCTGCGCACAAGGTGCTGGCGCGCGGCTAGTACAACGTGCCTGCCCGCTCATCGTCTGGGGGGCATGGTGTAAAGTGCAGCCCAAGGCGGGCGACACCGCCGTTGTCTACAGGGGGAAACGTGGCCATCACGCTGAAGAATGTGCGCTATTTCGTGGCGGTAGCCGAGGCGGAGTCGATCTCCGGCGCGGTGCAGGATCTCAACGTATCGCAATCGGTGGTTACCGAGGCGATACGCGCGCTGGAGGCGGACCTTGGCGCCACGCTGTTCCAGCGCCACGCGCGCGGCATGATTCTCACCCACGCCGGCTACCAGTTCCTGCGCCATGCGCACCAGATCCTGGCCTCGGTGCGCAATGCACGCGAGGCGATGCGTGCGCGGCCGGACACCGTTACCGGCCAGCTCAATATCGGCGTCACCAGCCTGGTGTGCGGCTACTTCCTGCCTTATCTGCTGGACCGCTTCCGCAATACCTTTCCGCTGGTGGACATCCGCGTGGTGGAAGACCAGCGCGAATACATCGAGCACCTGCTGGTGAACGGCGAGCTGGATGTGGGGGTGCTGATCGTCTCCAACCTGGAAAACCGCCAGGCACTGGAGGCGGAAACGCTGCTGGAATCCGCCTATCGGCTGTGGCTGCCGGTGAACCACCCGCTGCTGGAGCTGGGCACGGTGGCGGTGGCGGAAATGGCGCAGCAGCCGCTGGTGACGCTGAAGCTGGACGAGCTGGAGGACGTGGCCACCGCCTTGTGGCGCAGCCAGGGCTTGCGGCCAACGGTGGCGGTGCGCACCAGCTCGGTGGAGGGCCTGCGTAGCCTGGTGGCCACCGGCGCCGGCCTGGCGGTGATGCCGGACCTGCTGTACCGGCCGTGGTCGCTGGATGGCGACCGGTTGGAAGTGCGGCAGCTGCTGGAAAAGACGCCGTCGCTGCAGGTGGGCCTGGCTTGGCGCCGCGGCGCCAAAGTGGCGGAAACGGCACAGAACTTTCTGACCGTGGCGCGCGAGTACACGCGCAGCCATGCCTGATGCGCGCAATCTGCGTTCTATTTTTTCTATAGCTGATTATAGCCAATCTGTTTTTCAGATATTTAGCGCCGCACTCGCGGCGTTTTTGTTATGGCAGCGAAAAAATTGGCGCTGCAGCGCACAAAAGTAGCGGAAAATGCCAATGCAGGCATTGAGCGTGCGGTTTTTCCGATAGGTAGTATTGGGCAAGTTACCTTGGTAGTGCCAAAACGCGGTTCCTAGAATGCAGCACATCATTCGAGACGCAATCAATGCGCCGATCTGCAAAGGAGAACTGTGATGAAGCATCGCCTGCATGCCCTGGCCTGCGCCGCCGTCTGTAGCAGCATGGTCGCTACCCCGCTGATGGCCGCTCCGCCGACCTCGCTGGGCAAGCCGGAAGGCAAACTCAACATCATCGCGTGGCCGGGTTATATCGAGCGCGGCGAGACCGACAAGAACTACGACTGGGTAACCCAGTTCGAGAAGAACACCGGCTGCCAGGTCAGCGTGAAAACCGCCGCCACCTCCGACGAGATGGTGTCGCTGATGAACTCGCCCAACTACGACCTGGTCACCGCTTCCGGCGATGCCTCGCTGCGCCTGATCTACGGCAAGAAGGTGCAGGAGATCAACCCGAACCTGATTCCCAGCTGGAGCACGCTGGACCCGCGGGTGAAGAACGGCAACTGGTACACCGTGGGCGGCAAGGTGTACGGCACGCCGTACCAGTGGGGCGCCAACTTCCTGATGTACAACAGCAAGGTATTCACCACTGCGCCTACCAGCTGGTCGGTGGTGTTCGAGCCGGGCAAGCTGCCCAACGGCCAGCCCAACAAGGGCAAGGTGCAGGCTTACGACGGCGCCATCTACATGGCAGACGCCGCGCTGTACCTGATGAGCAAGAACCCCAAGCTGGGCATCAAGGACCCGTACGAGCTGAACGAGGCGCAGTACCAGGAAGTGCTCAAGCTGCTGCGCCAGCAGAAGCAGCTCACCCACCGCTACTGGCATGACGTTACCGTGCAGATGAACGACTTCAAGAAAGAAGGCGTGGTGGCATCCAGTGCCTGGGGCTACACCATCAACAGCCTGCAGGGCGAGAAATTCCCGGTGGAAGGCGTGATTCCGAAGGAAGGCGCCACCGGTTGGGCCGACACCACCATGCTGCATGCGCAGGCTCAGCACCCGGTGTGCGCCTACAAGTGGATGGAATGGTCGCTGAACAAGAACCTGCAGTCGGGCCTGGCCGAGTGGTTCGGCTCCAACCCGGTAGTGGCCGACGCCTGCAAGACCAAGGCACCGGGCGGCAGCGATTTCTGCAAGAGCAACGGCTTTGACCGCTTCGCGCAGATCCGCTTCTGGAAGACCCCGATCGCCACCTGCAAGTCGCAAGGCAGCTGCGTACCTTACAGCCGCTGGACGTCCGACTTCATCGCCATCATGGGTGGCCGTTAAGGCGGGCCGCTGCCACAGGGTTGGCCGCAGCAGGCCGGGTGGATGCCCGCCCGCCTGCCCCGCGCCGGCCTGACGTTTCAACCGAGCGCCGCCATGTCCCTCCTGGGGGGGCGGGGTGTGGCGGTTGCTCACCCGCAGTATGGCCTGTCATTTGGTCAGGCCGCTTTGCGCGCTGTTGCCGCGCATCGGAGTACATCATGTCCATTGCCGTCCAGTTCCAGAATGTCAGCCGCCACTACGACAGCGTACGCGCCGTTGACGACATCAACCTCGATATTGCCGAGGGCGAATTCTTCTCCATGCTGGGCCCGTCCGGCTCCGGCAAAACCACCAGCCTGCGCCTGATCGCCGGCTTCGAGCAGCCCAGCCAGGGCTCCATCCGCATCTTCGGCCAGGAAGCCGCCGGGCTGCCGCCCAATCTGCGCGCGGTCAATACCGTGTTCCAGGATTACGCGCTGTTCCCGCACATGAACGTGCTGGACAACGTGGCCTACGGTCTGATGATCAAGGGCGTGGGCAAGGACGAGCGCTACCGCCGCGCCGAGGAAATGCTGGAGATGGTCAAGCTGGGCCAGTACGGCACCCGCCGCCCGGCGGCACTGTCCGGCGGTCAGCGCCAGCGTGTGGCGCTGGCGCGGGCGCTGATCCTGCAGCCGCGCGTGCTGCTGCTGGACGAGCCGCTGGGCGCGCTCGACCTCAAGCTGCGCGAGGCGATGCAGACCGAGTTGAAGGCGCTGCAGCGCCGCCTCGGCATCACCTTCATCTATGTCACCCACGACCAGGGCGAGGCGATGTCGATGTCCGACCGCGTGGCGGTGTTCAACAAGGGGCGCATCGAGCAGGTGGCGGCGCCGCAGCAGCTGTACAACCAGCCGGCCACGGCCTTCGTGGCGGATTTCGTCGGTGCGGCCAACGTATTCGATGGCGAGCTGGCCGGCACGCTGGTTGGCCATGCGCAGGCCTTCGCCGTGCGCCCGGAGCGCATCCGCCTGGCCGGCCAGCTGGCCGATGCCGACGCGGTGCGCGTGCCCGGCAAGCTGCTGGATATCCAGTACCTGGGCGCGGTAAGCCGCTACGAGGTGGAAGTGTTCGGCCAGAAAGTGCTGAGCATGGTGCTGCCCAACGAGCACGGCCATGTCGAGCCGCAGGCCGCCATCGGCGGCGCCATCACCGTGGCCTGGCCGCGCCAGGCCATGCTGCCGCTGGCCGGTTGAGGGGGAAACATGATGACCGCTTCTGTTTCCGCCGCTCCCGCCGCCGCCGTGCTGGGCCCGTGGCAGCGCCTGGGTGTGGCGCTGTACCGCCGCCCGGGGCTGCAGCTGGTGTTGCTGCTGGGCCTGCCGCTGCTGTGGTTCCTGGTGGTGTATATCGGCTCGCTGGCCACCCTGCTGGTGCAGAGCTTCTTTACCTTCGACGACTTCACCATGTCGGTCAGCCACGACCTGACGCTGGCCAACTATAAGCAGTTGCTGCAGCCGGCCAACTTCGACGTGGTGCTGCGCACGCTGGCAATGGCCAGCGCGGTGACGCTGGCCTCGGCGGTGCTGGCCTTCCCGCTGGCCTACTACATGGTGCGCTACGCCCGTGGCTGGAAGAAGGGTTTCTTCTACGTGGCGGTGATGCTGCCGATGTGGGCCAGCTACATCGTGAAGGTGTACGCCTGGACCGTGCTGCTGGCCAAGGACGGCATCGTGTACTGGGGCTACCAGCACCTGGGCCTTGCCGGCGTGGTGGACTGGCTGATGACCGTGCCGCTGCTGGGCGGCAACTCGCTGACCACCTCGCACCTGGGCCGTTTTGTGGTGTTCACCTACATCTGGCTGCCGTTCATGATCCTGCCGGTGCAGGCGGCGCTGGAGCGGGTGCCGCTGGGGCTGATGCAGGCCAGCAGCGACCTGGGCGCCAGCGGCGCGCAGACCTTCCGCCACGTGATCCTGCCGCTGGCGTTTCCGGGCGTGGTGGCCGGCTCCATCTTCACCTTCTCGCTGACGCTGGGCGATTACATCATCCCGCAGCTCATCGGCCCGTCCGGCCTGTTCATCGGCTCCATGGTCTACACCATGCAGGGCTCCATCGGCAACATGCCGATGGCCGCCGCCTTCACCGTGGTACCGGTGGTGATCATCGCGCTGTACCTGACCGGCGCGCGCAAACTGGGAGCGTTCGATGCACTCTGATCAAGACCGCGCACCCCTGTGGCTGCGCCTGCTGGCCTACGGCGGCATCGGCTTTCTGTTCCTGCCCATCGCCGTCATCATCATCTACGCCTTCAACGCCGAAAGCGCCGGCTACAGCTTTCCGCCCAAGGGCTTCACCCTGGCGTGGTTCTCGCTGGCCTTCGCCCGCAACGACGTGATGCAGGCCATCGGCCTGTCGCTGCAGTTGGCCGCATTGGCCACCGTACTGGCGGTACTGCTGGGCACCCTGGCGGCCGCGGCCATGTACCGGCGGGATTTCTTCGGCAAGAACACCATCACCACCATGCTGATCCTGCCGATTGCCCTGCCCGGCATCATCACCGGTATCGCGCTGCTGTCGGCGTTCCGGCTGGCGGACATCCCGTCCGGCTTCTGGACCATCGCCATCGGCCACGCCACCTTCTGCGTGGTGGTGATCTACAACAACGTGATCGCCCGCTTCCGCCGCATGAGCTACAGCCTGGTGGAAGCCTCGCAGGACCTGGGCGCCGACATGCTGCAGACCTTCCGCTACGTGGTGGTGCCGCAGATCGCCACTGCGCTGCTGGCGGGCGGCATGCTGGCCTTCGCGCTCAGCTTCGACGAGATCATCGTTACCACCTTCACCGCCGGCAACGAGATCACGCTGCCGATCTGGATGCTGAACCAGCTTACCCGCCCACGCGATGTGCCCATCACTAACGTGGTGGCCATGACCGTGATGATGATTACCACGCTGCCTATCCTGGCGGCCTACTACCTGACCCGCGGCACGGAAGAAATTGCCGGCAGCGGTAAATGACCGAGGTATCTATGGAAAAGACTCTCAACACCCGCATGCTGATCGGTGGCGAATTCGTGGAAGGCCAGGGCGAGCGCGAACGCATCGTCAACCCGGCGACAGGCGAGCTGATCGTGGAAATCGCCGAAGCCAGTGCCGAGCAGGTGCAGGCGGCGGTGGCCGCCGCCCAGGCCGCCTTCGGCAGCTGGGCGCGCACCACCCCGCGCGAACGCAGCGAGAAGCTGCTGGCGCTGGCCGACGCCATCGAGGCGCGCGGCCCGGAGTTTGCGCGCCTGGAATCGCTGAACTGTGGCAAGCCGCATCACCTGGCGCTGGGCGACGAGATTCCGGCGGTGGTGGACGTGTTCCGCTTCTTTGCCGGCGCGGTGCGCGCCCAGACCGGCGCGCTGGCCGGCGAATACCTGCCCGGCCATACCAGCCTGATCCGCCGCGACCCGCTGGGCGTGGTGGCCTCCATTGCGCCGTGGAACTACCCGCTGATGATGGCGGCGTGGAAGATGGCGCCGGCCTTGGCCGCAGGCAATACCGTGGTGCTCAAGCCTTCCGAGCAGACCCCGCTGTCCACGCTGAAGCTGGCCGAGCTGGCCGCCGGCATCTTCCCGCCGGGGGTGTTCAACCTGGTGCTGGGCCGCGGCGAGACGGTGGGCAGCCCGCTGATCTCGCAGCCGGAAGTGCGCATGATCTCCATCACCGGCGACGTGTCCACCGGCCAGCGCGTGCTGGAAACCGCCTCGCGCTCGCTCAAGCGCACCCACCTGGAGCTGGGCGGCAAGGCGCCGGTCATCGTGTTCGACGACGCCGATATTGCCGCCGCAGTGGAAGGCATCCGCGCCTTTGGCTACTACAACGCCGGCCAGGACTGCACCGCCGCCTGCCGCCTGTACGTGCAGAAGGGCGTGTACGAGCGCTTCGTTGCCGACCTGGGCGCGGCGGTATCCACCATCAAGTACGGCCACCAGCACCTGGAAGGCGTGGAGATGGGCCCGCTGATCTCCGAACGCCAGCGCAGCCGCGTGGCCAGCTTCGTGGAGCGTGCCGAGCAGCATGCGCACATCGAAGTGGTGACCGGCGGCGCCATGGGCAGCGGCCCGGGTTTCTTCTACCAGCCGACGGTGATTGCCGGCGCGCGCCAGGACGACGAAATCGTGCGCCGCGAAGTGTTCGGCCCGGTGGTGTCGGTTACCCCGTTCGACGACACCGAACAGGTGATCGGCTGGGCCAACGATTCCGATTACGGCCTGGCCAGCTCGGTATGGACCCAGGATGTGGGCAAGGCGATGAAGGTTTCCGCCGAGCTGCAGTACGGCTGCACCTGGGTGAACACCCACTTCATGCTGGTGAACGAGATGCCGCATGGCGGCATGAAGCGCTCCGGCTACGGCAAGGACATGTCGATGTACGCGCTGGAAGACTACAGCTGTGTGCGTCACGTGATGATCAAACAGTAAACCGCTGTTCACGATCTGCTGGGCGCCGGGAAGACGGTGCCATCCGGTTGGCCGCAAGGCTGCGGCCAACCTCGTTCACATAGGGAGAGACACATGCACACAGGAATCACCCGACGCGTTGCCCTGCTTACGGTAGCGGGCGGCATGATGTTGTCCGCCGGCAGCTGGGCGGCCACGCCGCTGCAGGTGGTGCAGCAGTACATGGCGGGCTGGAACGCCCACGACGCCAACCAGGCGGCCATGGCCATGGACCCGGAAGTGGAATACTACGATGTGACGGTGGGCGAATCGCAGTACGGCGTGGTGGTGGCGCGCGACAACGTGATCCGCTTCTTCATGAACAGCTTCCCGGACCTGAAATGGCAGATGCTGGACAAGCCGGTGGTGACCAAGAACGAAGTGGTGTTCCGCTGGCGCTTCACCGGCACCAATACCGGCCCCAATATCGACAGTAGCATCAATGAAGGCAAGGCCACCGGCAAGCCGATCAATTTCGAAGGCCTGAGCCTGGTCCGCATCAAGAACAACAAGATCGTGTACCAGGGCGATTTCTACGATGCACTGTCGCTGAACAAGCAGCTGGGCAACATCAAGTAATTCCCGTGGTGAGAGCTGATGTGCCAACAAAGCCCCTGCGCAACCCGCAAGGGCTTTGTGGTGCAAGCCGACAGGCTGCCGATGCTGCCATATCATTGGTGCGGCCTGGCTTTGCCGGATCCGCCAACGCCTGACCTGCTGCCTGGCCGCAGCCTTGGGCCACCCGCGAGGGTGGCCTTTTTTCATGGCTGCCGGCCATGGCAAACGACATGCCGGGCGGCAACAGGCTATGCTGCAAACATTGTCCCGGTGGAAACCGCAATGACCCAGCCGCTCACCCTTGCCACCCTGCTGCCCGCCCTGCAGCGCGATGAAGCCGGCCGCTACCAGGCCAGCTTTGCCGATTACCGGCTGGCCAGCGTATTCCAGCCGGTGTACTACCGCAGCGGCAGCATCTTCGGTCACGAGGCATTGCTGCGGGTGCAGGCCGCCGATGGCAGTGCCTTGCGCCCCGACCTGCTGTTTACCGGGCTGGACGAGCCCGATGCGCGGCGGCTGGATGCGCTGGCGCTGCTGATGCACCTGCACAACTTTGCCCAGGCGCGCTGCGCCGGCTGCCTGTCGCTCAACGTGCAGGCCACATCGCTGCAGGTGGACGGCCTGCTGCCCATGCTGCAGCAGCTGCTGGCCGCGCTGGGGCTGGGGGCGGATGGCGTGGTGCTGGAAGTGCTGGAATACGAGCTGGAACACAGCCCGTTGCAGCTGGCCGGCAGCCTGCGCCGCTTTTCCCAGGCCGGTTTCGGCCTGGCCATCGACGACTTCGGCGCCACCGCCTCCAGCCACGGCCGCACCCGCGCGCTGTGCCCGGACATCATCAAGTTCGACCGCTGCATGCTGCTGGATCAGCAACAGGGCGATGGCGGCCGCATGGCGCGCGAGCTGCAGCTGGCGTGGCAGATAGGCTGCCGCAGCGTGGTGTGCGGCGTGGAGACGGCGGAGCAGCACAGCGCCATGCAGGAACTGGGGCTGGAGCTGTACCAGGGCTACCACCTGGCGCGCCCGGCGCCGCTGCCGGTGTGCGAGCTGCTGTGATGCGGCCAACGTTTGGGCGCCGTACCTTGTAGGGCGGAAGCCCCTTCGGGGCGTTCCGCCGCCATGCGGCCAACCTTACCCCCTGGTGATGACCTTGCCGGCGGAACGCCCGCTTGCAGCGGGCTTCCGCCCTACGCGCTATATCTGGGCTACCACCTGGCGCGCCCGGCGCCGCTGCCGGTGTGCGAGCTGCTGTGATGCGGCCAACGTTTGGGCGCCGTACCTTGTAGGGCGGAAGCCCCTTCGGGGCGTTCCGCCGCCATGCGGCCAACCTTCCCCCTGGTGATGACCTTGCTGGCGGAACGCCCGCTTGCAGCGGGCTTCCGCCCTACGCGCTATACCTGGGCTACCACCTGGCGCGCCCGGCACCGCTGCCAGTGTGCGAGCTGCTGTGATGCGGCCAACGTTTGGGCACCGTACCTTGTAGGGCGGAAGCCCCTTCGGGGCGTTCCGCCGCCATGCGGCCAACCTTACCCCTGGTGACGACCTTGCCGGCGGAACGCCCGCTTGCAGCGGGCTTCCGCCCTACACGTTACCGTTGGCACGACAACAGCGCGTAGCTTGGGCCCAGCGCAGCGAAGCCCAACGTTTACCGCGTCTGGTTTGCTATCCGCGTTTCGGATGATGATTGACGTCGCCGCTCAGACCTCCTCGCCCGCCAGTGCCGCCAGCAGTTCGTCGATCTCCAGCAGGTGGGTGGCATCGTGTTCTGCCATGTCGGCCACCAGCTCGGCCAGCGTCAGCCGGCGCCGGCCTTCCCATACCGCGATGCGCGCCTGTGCTGCCTCGTCGCAGTCTTGCAGCGTGGCCAGCAGCGCCAGGCGCGCGGCGGCGAAGCCTGCTGCTGCCTGCTGCCAGTCCTGTGTCTGGTAGTTGCGCTCGGTTGCCCACACGCTGCCGTTGACGCCGTGCAGCGCGGCCTGCTGCTGTTGCAGCATGGCCTGCACCCGCGGCAGGAAGGCGTCGCGATCCAGGTCGCGCAGGTGGCACAGGTGTTCCAGCGCCGAGAACGCGGTGCCGGCCGGGCGTTGCGTGCGCTGACTGGCGGGCAGCGTGGCCAGGCGTTGCATCACCTGCTGCGGCATGGTGGCCAGCTGTTGCAGCAGCTCGGCAAAGCTGCGCCGCAGCGGCGCCGGCGACCACACCGCGCCGTAGCTGAAGTAGCCGCCCGGTACGCGGCCGCGCGGGCGCAGCAGCTCGTGGCCGTGGCGGCGCATCACGTCGCCGACCATGGCGCCGCAGAACTGGCGCGCGGTCTGGTCGGCGGCCAGTTCCGGAAAGCGGGTTTGCAGGTCGTGCACGATGGCGGTAACTGCCGGGATGTCGGCGCGCGATAGCGCCGCGTATTCGGTGTAGCGCTGCGGGCTGTCGATAAGCGCTTCCAGTTGCTGGCCCAACGCAGTGAGGCGGAACTGGTCGAAACGGTTGTGCATGGCGGGGCTCCAAGTAACGTATCGTTTTGATACGTTACTCGTCTTGCTTTGCCTTGTACAGTCTGTGAGGGGTTGGCTGCAGGCTCAGAGTGTGTTCACGATCTAGCGAGCTAGGGCGAGACAAGGCGAAAACGGCGGAGGAAGCGGAATTGACATGAAGTCAATGCGCATCCCCGAGTTGAATTCAACGTCGTCGCGCCGAAGCACAGCAGATCGTGAATACGCTCTCAGCCGAACAGCGCCGCCAGCGCGGCAGCTCGTTCGCTCACGTCGTCGCCGTCGAACAGGCCGCCAATCACCGCGATGGCATCGGCGCCGGCCGCTACCACCTGTGCCGCGTTGGCGCTGGTGATGCCGCCGATGGCCACGCGCGGCACGCCGAGGCTGGCGCTCTGCGCAAACAGTGCCAGCGGCGCGGCTACCGCTCCCGGCTTGGTGCCGGAGGGGAATACCGCGCCGAACGCCACGTAGCTGGCGCCGGCGGCGACTGCCGCGCGGGCCAGCTCGATGCTGTTGTAGCAGCTGGCGCCGACAATGGCGGCCGGGCCCAGCGCGGCGCGCGCGGTGGCGATGGCGGCATCGTCGCGGCCAACGTGTACCCCGTCGGCCTGCACCGCGCGGGCCAGCTGGATGTCGTCGTTGACGATGAACAGCGCGCCGCGGCTGCGTGCCAGGCTGGCCAGGATATTGGCCTGCCACAGCCGGCGCACCGGGTCGCTGCCCTTGTTGCGGTATTGCAGTACGCGGGCGCCGCCGTCCAGCGCGGCGCTGACCTGCTCGATCAGCTTCTCGCTGTCGTCGGTATCGGGGGTGATGGCGTACAGGCCGTTAACGTTTTGCATCCTGATCCTTGTCTGCCGCTTGCTGGCCTTCTTCGGGTTCGGCGGTGTCATTGGCCCAGAACAGTCGGTCCGGGATGTATTGCCCCATGCCGGGGCGGAAGCCGTAGCGCAGCGCCTGCCAGGTGTAGTCCTGCGCCTCTTTTACCGCTTCCGGCACCGCCAGGCCGCGGGCGATCAGCCCGGCCACCGCCGAGGCCAGCGTGCAGCCGGAGCCGTGGAAGCTGCCGGCCAGCCGTGGCCAGGTGTCCACGCGTACTTCGCCGCTGCGGTCGTACAGGCGGTTTTCCACGTCACGGGTGGCTTCGTGGGTGCCGGTGATGAATACATAGTCGCAGCCCAGGCGGGTGAGCCGCTTGGCGCAGTCGGCCAGGGTGATGCTGTCCTCGTCGTCTTCGTCGTTGGCTGCCAGGCGGCGCGCTTCCATACTATTGGGGGTGAGTACGGTAACCTGCGGCAACAGCACGTCGCGCAGCACGTGTACCAGCTCGTCGCGCGACAGCTCGTCGCCGCGGCCGCTGGCCAGCACCGGGTCGTAGATCAGCGGAATGTCCGGGTAGTCGGCGGCCAGTTCGGCAATCGCCATGACGTTGTCCACGCTGCCTATCATGCCTACTTTGAACGCAGCGACCGGCATGTCCTCTAATACCGCGCGTGCCTGGTCCAGCACCCATTCGCCGTCCAGGGTCATGAAGTCCTGTACGCCACGGGTATCCTGCACGGTAACGGCGGTGATCACCGACAGCGGATGGCAGCCCATGCTGGCCAGGGTCAGAATGTCGGCCTGGATGCCGGCGCCACCGGTGGGGTCGGAGCCGGCCAGCGTCAGGACGATGGGCGGCAGCTCGATGTCTTGGCTCAAGGTTTATCCTCTTGGGGCAGGAGCAATTACAATGTGCATTTTAACCGTTTGGAAAGCAAAACCATGCAAACCTGGATGTGCCTGATCTGCGGCTTTATCTATGACGAGGCTGCCGGCCGCCCGGAAGACGGTATTGCGGCCGGTACCAGATGGGAAGACGTGCCGATGAACTGGACGTGCCCCGACTGTGGCGCACGCAAGGAAGATTTCGAAATGATGGCATTCTGAGCCATCACCAACTGGATGCATAGACGATGAACACCACTTTGCGACGTTATGGCGCAGCGCTGCTGGCAACGGCGGCGCTGGCAGGCTGTGTCAACACCACTTCCAGCGGCGAGGTGGGCGTGCAGCGCAAGCAGTTCATCCTGCTGTCGGAGCAGGAAGTCACCACAATGTCGGCGCAGGCCTATGCGCAGGAAGTGCAAAAGGCCAAGACCGGCGGCGCGCTGAATACCAATGCCGTGCTCACCCGCCGCGTGCGTACTATCTCCGAGCGCCTGATCCGCCAGACGCCGGTGTTCCGCCCGGATGCGCGCAACTGGAAGTGGGAGGTCAACGTGGCCAACTCTTCCGAGCTGAACGCCTACTGCATGGCCGGTGGCAAGATCATGGTGTACAGCGGGCTGGTGGAGCGGCTGTCGCTCAGCGATGACGAGCTGGCCACGGTGATCGGCCACGAAATGGCGCACGCGCTGCGCGAGCACAGCCGCGAAAGCATGAGCCAGGCTTACGCCCAGCAGGCCGGCCTCAGCATCGTCGGCCAGCTGGCCGGGCTGTCGCAGGCGTCGATGGAACTGGCCTCGCTGGCCACCGACGTCACACTGACCAAGCCGCACAGCCGCACCATGGAAAGCGAAGCCGATACCATCGGCCTGGAGCTGATGGCACGCGCCGGCTACAACCCGCAGGCATCGCTCAGCCTGTGGCAGAAGATGCTGAAAGCCGGTGGCGGCGGCAATGGCCCGGCCTTCCTGTCCACCCACCCGGCGGGCGAGGATCGCATTGCCAGCCTGCAGCGGCTGATTCCCAAAGTGATGCCGCTGTACCTGGCTGCGCCGAAGAAGTAAAAGCGTGTTCACGATCTCGCGAGCTAAGGCGAGACAAGGCAAAACCGGCTGAGGAAACGGAGTTTACAAGTGGTAAATGAGTATTCCGAAGACGGTTCTAACGCCGTCTCGCCAACGCGCAGCAGATCGTGCACCGACGCTGAGCGGTTTCACGTGAAACTGACTCTGGCTCAGCTCGATGCACTGCTGCAGTACGCCCAGGCCCTGCCCGGCGCGCAGCTGGAAATCCTGTGGGGCGGCGTGCAGGTGCTGAAGGTGGCGGGCAAGATGTTCGCCACCTTCCACGGCGACACCCTGGCCTACAAGGTGGCGGACGAGGATTTCCTCGCCCTGTCCGGCCTGCCCGGCGTGCGCCCGGCGCCCTACCTGGCCCGCTCGCGCTGGATCAGCGTGGACAGCACCGCCGCACTGGACATGGCGCAGCTGCAGCAGGGCCTGGCCACCTCCTGGCGCCTGGTGTTGCTGAAACTCCCCAAGAAAGTACGCGCCGCGTACGGACTCTGACATGGCCTATCTCTATATCAAGGCGTTTCACATCTTCTTCGTGGTGTCGTGGTTTGCCGGCCTGTTCTACCTGCCGCGCATCTACGTCAACCTGGCCATGGCACAGCCCGGTGCCGAGTACGACCGCCTGCTGCTGATGGCGCACAAGCTGCTGCGCTTCATGACGCCGCTGGGCGTGCTGGCCATCCTGTTCGGCCTGTGGCTGATGTTCGGCTACGGCATCAGCGGCGGCTGGCTGCACGCCAAGCTCACGCTGGTGGCGCTGCTTGCGGCTTACCATGGCTACTGCTTCAAACTGCTGGGCGATTTCCGCGCCCGGCGCAACCAGCGCAGCCACAAGTGGTTCCGCGTGTTCAACGAGCTGCCGGTGCTGGTGCTGCTGGCGGTGGTGATTCTGGTGGTGGTCAAACCGTTCTGATGAAATTCGCTCTCCCCCTCATCCTGCTGGCCGCGCTGCTGGCCGGCTGCAAACGCCAGGACTGTACCGACGGCGTATTCGTGCTCACCGGCCAGGACTACGGCGATGCCCCTGCGGCCAACGTGGCGCCGATGCCGGGCCGTCTGCCTGCCGGCAAAGTGCCGGCCGGGCTGCAACCGGCATCCGATGGCCACTACCCCGGCACCAAGGCCTACTGCAGCGTGCTGGCTGCGCACAGCGACTACAGCGATGCGCTGAAAGGCAACCGCCTGCAGCGCGGCAAACCGTGGTTCGTCTACCGGCTGGACGCACGTTGGCCGCAGGACGTCTATCCCTATCACGAGGCCGACTGGCGCCTGAAAGCCCCGGCCCGCCTCATCAAGAAAGAAGAATCGCATGGCAGTGGAAATTGAACGCCGCTTCAAGGTGAACGGTGACGCCTGGCGCGGCCTGGCAGAAGGCGTGCGCTACCGTCAGGGCTATCTGTCGGTGGAAAAGGAACGCACCGTGCGCGTGCGCGTGGTGGGCGAGCAGGCCTGGCTCACGCTCAAGGGCCAGATCAGCGATATCAGCCGCCACGAATTCGAATACGCCATTCCGCAGGCCGAGGCGCAGACCATCATGGACGCCATGTGCCCGATGGTGGTGGACAAGCTGCGCTACCGCATCGAATTCGGCGGCTTCATCTGGGAAGTGGACGAGTTCTTCGGCGAAAACGGTGGCCTGGTGCTGGCCGAGATCGAGCTGCCGTCGGAAGAAACCGCCTTCGACAAACCGGCCTGGCTGGGCGAGGAAGTCACCTTCGACGGCCGCTACACCAACGCCTACCTGTCGAAAAATCCGTATACAAAATGGCCGGATGAGCCATTGAAATAAGCAGCAAAGACATTCGGCAGTTACGGGCCACATACCATCGGAGTGTGTGGCCCATTTTATTGGGTGCTTGCATGCTCATGGCTTCAGTGACACAGCTGTTTTTCGCGTGCCGAACTGCAGTTCGGTTATCAGCATGGCAACAATGATCAGGGCCGCGCCAAGCCAGTTCTGCATGCTGAGCCGGTCCCCGGCCAGCAGGTAGCCAAACAGTCCGCCAAATACAGGCTCAAGTACGATGATCAACGCAATCTTGTTGGGGGAGGAGGCTATTTGTGCATTGGTCTGCACAAAAAAGCCGAGTGCGGTGCCGATGATGGCGATAGGTAATACGCTATGAATGAGAGTATTGGTATCTGGAAAGGCCAATTCATTGCTGAATAATGCCTGTAGTGCAGACAATGTTGATACTGTCGCCAGCTGAGTGAATGTTAGGTTTACCGCATCACTTAGCTTGCTGGCTTTGGATAGTAAAATGACGTGAATTGAAAAGAAAAGTGCACATATCAACACCAGAGTGTCTCCCCGCCGGATGTTGAGTTCAGTTAGCGTGAGCAATGCCAAGCCAATTGCAGCAATTATCGCCCCCAATATTTGCTTGGGCATAATTTCCATTTTTAGAAACAGCCATGACAGTAGCGGTGTGATGACAACCGTCAGCCCTGTTATAAAACTGGCATTCGATGCAGTCGTATAATTCAGCCCCTTTGTCTGAAATAGAAAAGCCAGAAACAAGGCCATGCCGGTGGTCATGCCCCATCCGACTTCCTTTTTTGTGAAGTGGGTGCTTCTTCGGAGGACAATGGGCAGTATGGATATACTGGCAAAAAAGAAGCGCCATGTGTTGAATGAGGAGTCACTTAGGCTGTTCAAGGCCGCATGTATTGCTGAAAAAGACCAGCCCCAGAAAGCCGTCACCGAAATGAAAGCCCACTCCCAGAACCTTCTGTTGTGGTCCGCAGTCATAGGCCCTCCTCGCTAGAAAATATTTGCTGAATGATAGGTGTGTTGATCGGCGGCGATGTGACGTTTTTACCTAGTTAACTTTTATTTGTATTTTGTGGAAACAAGCAGGGCATGCATGGGCATCCGTCGCGCTGCCGCTGCCTGCGAGCAACCTTGCCGTCCCCGGTCGCTGGCAACTGGCACCTGCCTTGCTTGTCTCAGTAGTTCTGACGCGATGTTGCCGCCCGGCACCACCGGGCGATAAGGAGGCCGCATGACCCGCCATACTCCCCTGTTGCACGGCCTGGCAGCCCTGCTGTTATTGCTGTCGGCACTGGCCTGCGCCAATGGTGGCTCGTATGCCAGTGACGTGGTGGCGCAGAGCATCAGCACCCGCAACACGGTCTACAGCGCGAACTTCCCGCTGCTGGGGGCGCCGCCGACCGATGGCAAGATCACCTCGGTGTACTACGCCTGGAGTTTTTCCTACCGGCCGCCGGACTTGCTGGTGTTCCTGTGCCAGGGCAGCACCTGCCTGAACGTCAGCAAGGAACCCAGCGGCAACACCCTGGCGTTCCGCGAGCGCAATCCGGCGCTGCCGTTCTATCTCAAGTACTTTGTCGGCGGCCGCGGCCCGCTCATGCCGGCAGTCAGCGGCAAACAGCAGCTGGCGGTAAGCTACGGTTTTTAGGCCGTAAGCGGCAGTTCTTGCCGCCGCTGCAGCGCCATACATGGAGCCTGCCATGCCCTATATTGCCCACTACCCCGCCAGCGCCCCCGACCGCGCCACGGTCGATGCCGCCGCCGAACCGCTGCTGCTGGAATTCGGCGTGAACTGGTGCCCGCACTGCCAGAACGCGCAGCCGGCCATCGAACAGGCGCTGGCCGCCTACCCGGCGCTGCGCCACATCAAGGTGGAAGACGGCCCGGGGCGGCGGCTGGGGCGCAGCTTCCGCGTCAAGCTGTGGCCATCGCTGATCCTGCTGCAGCACGGCGTGGAGCTGGGCCGCGTGGTGCGGCCGCTGGCCGAGGCCGAGGTGGCGGACTTGCTGGCGCTACTGCCGCCTGCGCCGTGAAGCGGGCACAAGGTTGGCCGCAGGCTGAACACAGCTTTCCCGCTACCCGCTAGCCCGCGGCGGCGATTTGCCGGAAAATCCCGGTCTTGATTTTCACGACCCGCCCGCAGAAGGCGTCGCATCTGGACACAGGTCAACGCAGCCCCGGCAACACGGCTGTATGTTGCCGACAGGAATTCCCGCCCGGTTGCCAGCCGCAGCCGGTGCCGCACCCCATGTGAATCGCAGCCGCGTGCGGCTGCCTGAAAGGAAAAGCAATGTCCCGCAATCTCGAACTGTTTGAACGTGGCAAGCAAGTCATTCCCGGTGGCGTGAACTCGCCGGTGCGCGCCTTTGGCCAGGTGGGCGGCACCCCGCGTTTCGTGAAGCGCGCCGAAGGCGCCTACTTCTGGGATGCCGACGACAAGCAGTACCTGGACTACGTCGGCTCCTGGGGCCCGGCCATTCTCGGCCACGCCCACCCGGAAGTGATCAAGGCAGTGCAGGACGCCGCTGCCGGCGGCCTGTCCTTCGGTGCGCCCACCGAAGGCGAAGTCGAGATTGCCGAGGAAATCTGCAAGCTGCTGCCTTCGGTGCAGCAGCTGCGCCTGGTGAGCTCCGGTACCGAGGCCACCATGTCCGCCATCCGCCTGGCGCGCGGCTTCACCGGCCGTGACCTGATCGTGAAATTCGAAGGCTGCTACCACGGCCACTCCGACAGCCTGCTGGTGAAAGCCGGCTCCGGCCTGCTCACCTTCGGCAACCCGTCCTCCGGCGGCGTGCCGGCGGACACCACCAAGCACACCCTGGTGCTGCAGTACAACGACGTGCAGCAGCTGGCCGACACCTTCAAGGAACTGGGCGACAAGATCGCCTGCGTGATCCTGGAGCCTATCGCCGGCAATATGAACCTGATCAAGCCGTCCGCCGAGTTCGTGCGCAGCTTGCGCGCACTCACCGAGCAGTACGGCGCGGTGCTGATCTACGACGAAGTGATGACCGGCTTCCGCGTGGCGCTGAACTGCGCCCAGGGTCTGCACGGCATCACCCCGGACCTGACCACGCTGGGCAAGGTGGTGGGTGGCGGCATGCCGCTGGCAGCCTTCGGCGGCCGTGCCGACATCATGGCCAAGATCGCACCGCTGGGTAACGTCTACCAGGCCGGTACCCTGTCGGGCAACCCGCTGGCGGTGGCCGCCGGCCTCACCACGCTGCGCCTGATCCAGCAGCCGGGCTTCCACGACAATCTCGGCCGCCTCAGCGCCCGCCTGGCTGCCGGCCTGGCCGATGCCGCGCGCGATGCCGGCGTGCCGATGGTCACCGACAGCGTGGGCGGCATGTTCGGCTTCTACTTCAGCAGCAAGGTGCCGGCGAGCTACGCCGAGGCCACCCAGTGCGACATCCCGCGCTTCAAGGCCTTCTTCCACGCCATGCTGGACGAAGGCGTGTACCTGGCGCCGTCGGCTTACGAGGCCGGCTTCACCTCCAGCGCCCACACCGAGGCGCTGATCGACGATACTATCGCCGCGGCCCGCCGCGCGCTGGCGCGCATCTGAGGCGAGTCAATTTACCCCGCGTGCGGCGGCCTACTCCAGCCACATGCAGAAACCCCCTGCCGTTGCAAAGCGGCAGGGGGTTTTTCATTGCGGAGTGCAGGGTGGAAGCCCGCTGCAAGCGGGTGTTCCGCCAGCCCTGGCAAGCATAAGGTTGGCCGCAAGCTGGGGCCGCCTGGCCGCCCGGAAAAGTCGCTGGCGCATCCGGGGATGGCGCTGCGGCCAACGTTGGAGTGGATCCTGATGAGGGTTCCCGGATGCGCTGCACTTATCCGGGCTGCGCATGCAGCGCCAGGCCTCAGCCTTCCTTCATCCCCAGCCGCTCCAGCCGGTAGCGCAGTGAGCGGAAGCTCACCCCCAGCAGCTTGGCCGCCTGGGTGCGGTTGCCGCCGCTTTGCGCCAGCGCCGCCTCGATGGCGCTGCGCTCCACCCGGTCCAGGTAGTCCTGCAGCGTTTCGCTGCCGGCGCTCACGCCGCCCGCTTCCATGCCGGGCGCGGGGCTGTCGGCACGCAGTTGCAGGTCCAGCGGCTCGATCATGCCGTCGCTGCACAGCGCCACCGCGCGTTCCAGAATGTTTTCCAGTTCGCGGAAGTTGCCGGGGTAGTGATAGGCCAGCAGCGCCTGTACCGCCTCCGGCGTCAGCCGCGGCCGTTCGCTGCCGGCATAGCGATCCAGCAGAGCGCCGATGAAGCGCGGCAGATCCTCGCGCAGCTCGCGCAGCGCCGGCATGGCCAGGCTGATCACGTTCAGCCGGTAGTACAGGTCCTGGCGGAAGGCGCCGTCGGCCACTTGCTGCACCAGGTTCTTGTGGCTGGCGGACAGGATGCGCACGTCCACCGCCTCCTCCTGCGCTGCGCCCAGCCGGCGCACGGTTTTTTCCTGTATCGCCCGCAGCAGTTTCACCTGCATCGCCAGCGGCAGGTCGGCCACTTCATCCAGGAACAGCGTGCCGCCGTGCGCCTGCTGGAAGAAGCCTTCGCGGTCGGCATCGGCGCCGGTGAAGGCGCCTTTTTTGCTGCCGAAGAACTCGCTTTCCATCAGCGTTTCCGGGATGGCGCCACAGTTCACCGCCACGAAGGGCTTGCCGGCGCGCGGCCCCAGTTCGTGGATGCTGCGCGCCGCCTGCTCCTTGCCGGAGCCGGATTCGCCGCTGATGAACACTGCCGCCTGGCTTCTGGCCAGCTTGGCGATCAGCCGCTGCACGTCCTGCATTGCCGGCGATTCGCCCTGCAAGCGGGTGATGCTCACCGCGGCCGTGCCGCTGTCGCGCAGCCCCAGTGCGGATTTCACCAGCGAACGCAGCGCGGCCAGGCTCAGCGGCTTGGCCAGGTAGTCGAAGGCGCCGGCCTTCATCGCCGCCACCGCGTTTTCGGTGCTGCCGTAGGCGGTGATCACCGCTACCGGCACGTCCAGCCCGGCCTTGGTGATGTACTGCACCACCTGGATGCCCTCGCCATCCGGCAGCCGCATGTCGGTGAGCGCCAGGTCGTAGCGGCTGCTGGCCAGCTGGCTGTGCGCCTCTGCCACGGTCCCGACGGCGTCCACCGTCAGCCCCATCTTGTCCAGCGTCAGCGCCAGCAGTTCGCGGATATCGGGTTCGTCGTCAACTATCAGCACTCGGCTCATGGTTTGCTTCTCGCTTGCACGCCGCCTCAGGGCCTGTTTACGCTCTCGCGAGCTAGGGCGAGACAAGGCGAAAATGGCAGAGGAAGCGGAGTTTACACATAGTAAATGAGCATTCCGAAGACGTTTTTAACGCTGTATCGCCGAAGCGCAGCAGAGCGTAAACAGGTCCTCAGGCGCTCTTGGGCAGGGTCAGCACAAAGCAGCCCCCCGGCCCCTGGTAGTTCAGTTCGGCACCGTTGGCCTCGGCCAGCTCGCGGGCGATGTACAGGCCAAGGCCGGTACCGGTGCTCTCGGTAGTGTAGAACGGTTCGAACAGCCGGCTCTGCGCCGGCTCGCCCACGCCGGGGCCGTCGTCGCGCACGCGGATGGCTTCGGCATCCACTTCGATGCTGACCGCGCCCGGTGCCCGGCTGCTGTAGCGCCAGCCATTGCTGATCAGGTTGGTGAGAATCTGCTGCAGGTGGCCGCGGTCGAAGCGCACGGTCTGCTCCACCAGGATGCGGGTGGCAATGCTGCCGGCCGCCTGCGGGTTGGCCAGCAGGAAGTCGTCCACCAGCGCGGTGAGAAAGCCGCCCAGCGTGATCTGCTCCGCTTTTACCCGGTCGCGGCGGTTCAGCTGCAGCACCTCTTCCACCAGGTGGTTGATGCGTCGGCTGTTGGCATGCACCATCGCCGCCAGCCGGCGGCTGCCTTCGTCGCTGGCGTCCTCGCCCAGCAGCTCGGCCGCCTGGCTGATGGCCGCCAGCGGGTTGCGGATTTCGTGGGCGATATTGGCGGTAAGCCGGCCCAGCGCGGTGAGCTTGATGCGCTGCGCCTCGGCGGCCAGGTCGGCCACGTTCTGCAGGAAGATCACCACCAGCCGCACCTCGCCCACTGCCAGTGGCAGCATGCGGCCCAGCAGCTGCTGGCCGCGCACGTTGATGTCCAGCGTCTGTGCGTGCGACGGGCAGCCCTGCTGCCGCCAGCGGCGCAGGATGGCTTCCAGCTCCGGCAGCACCGACTCGCGCTGGATGCGGCCGAACACCCGCTCGGCGCGGCTGTTGTAGTGTTGCACCAGGCTGTTTTCGTCCACCACCACCACCGCCTCGCGCAGCGCCTGCAGCACCAGCGCATTCAGGCGGTTGAGGCTGGCCAGCTCGCGGCTGCGCGCGGCCACCAGCCGCTCGGATGCGCGCGCCTTGCTGCCCAGCAGCGAGGTGATGCCAGCGGTAACGAAACAGGCGATGGCCAGCATGGCGGCCTGGTACAGCTCGCGGGTATCCAGGCCATGGCCGCGGCTGCCCCACAGCACGCTGCCGAATACCGCCAGGGTGGCCAGCGAGGCATAGAAGGCGGCGATGCGCCGCGATACCAGCATGCCGGCCACGGCCAGGAACGGCAGCAGCATCATGCCGAAGCCGCTTTGCACCCCGCCATAGTGCTGCATGAAGGTCACCAGCAACAGGATGTCGCCGGTGAGGGTCAGAGTGAGCGTCCAGTGCAGCGGCAGGCGCAGGCGCGGCAGCAGCATCGCCAGGGTGATCAGTGCCGCATACAGCCACACCCAGCCGCCCAGCGGCAGATTGGGCGTCAGCGACGCGGTCACCCACTGCGTCATGATCAGCAGGATCAGCACGCTGACCATGCGGAACAGGTTGAAGTAATGCAGCGCCCGGTTCGGTGACATCAGGCCTTCGACGGGCGCCGGCATCGCTTATTCCACGTCGCGGATGGCGGTGACGGTCCACTTGCGTGGCAGCAGCTTGCCCTTGCGGCCACGCTTGCCGTCGAACTCGGCCAGTGCCAGCTTCTCGTCCGCCAGCTTGCCGCGTATCGAGGTGGTGGCCAGCAGCGCGCGCTCGCCGGCCACCAGGCCGAAGGCGGTGACCGCCTCGCCGTCGTCCAGCGCCAGCAGCATCAGGCCGCGGCCCTTGGCCAGCTCCTTCAGCTCGCCGGCCGGGAAGGCCAGCAGGCGGCCGCCATCGCTGGCTACCACCAGGCGCAGGCCGTCAAGGTTGGCCGCAGCCTTCACCGGTGCCAGCACCGCTTCGTTGTCGTCCAGGGTGAGGAAGGCCTTGCCGGCCTTCACCCGCCCGGCCATGTCGGCGATCTTGGCGATGAAGCCGTAGCCGCCGCTGCCGCCGACGATGAAGCGTTCCTCGTCGCGGCCGGAGATCATCTGCGCCGGCTTGGCGCCGTCCTGCAGCTCCACCAGGCTGGCAACCGGCACGCCGTCGCCGCGGCCGGTGGGCACATCGGCCGGGTCGATGGTGTAGGCGCGGCCCTTGCTGTCCAGCACGATCAGCGACCACACGGTGCGGGTTTCCACCACGGTGTGCTGCGCGTCGCCGTCCTTGAACGAGAGCGCGGACAGGTCCAGGTTGTGGCCCACGCGGGCGCGGATCCAGCCCTTCTGCGACAGGATCACCGTCACCGGCTCGTCGGCCACGGTCTGGGTGAGCACCGCGCGTTCGGCCGGCTTCATCTCGCTGCGGCGCGCATCGCCGTACTTGGCGGCATCTTCGCGGATTTCCTCGGCCATCTTGCCGCGCAGCGCGGCCTCGCTGCCCAGCAGGTAGCGCAGGCGGTCGCGCTCCTCGCGCAGCTCGGACAGCTCCTTCTCCAGCTTGAAGCCTTCCAGCCGCGCCAGTTGCCGCAGGCGGATTTCCAGGATGTCCTCGGCCTGGATCTCGGTGAGGCCGAAGGCCTTCATCAGCTCCGGCTTGGGCTCGTCCGATTCGCGGATGACGCGGATCACTTCATCGATATGGATGAAGGCGATCATGCGCCCTTCCAGGATGTGGATGCGCTTGTCCACCTGGCCCAGGCGGAAGTTCAGCCGGCGGGTGATGGTGTGCTGGCGGAACTGCAGCCACTCGGCGAGGATGCTCTTCAGCCCCTTCTGCGCCGGGCGGCCGTCCATGCCTATCATCACCAGGTTGAGCGAGGCATTGCCTTCCAGGCTGGTCTGCGCCAGCAGGATGTTCATGAACTCGTCCGGGTCCTGGCGGCTGGACTTGGGTTCGAATACCAGCCGTACCGGCTGCTCGCTGTCGGACTCGTCGCGCACGCGATCCAGCAGCGACAGCATCAGGCTCTTCAGGTTCTGCTGTTCCTGGGTCAGCGCCTTCTTGCCGGACTTCACCTTCGGGTTGGTGGCCTCCTCGATCTCGGCCAGCACTTTCTGCGCGCTGGAGCCGGGCGGCAGCTCGGACACGATGACCCGCCACTGGCCGCGCGCCAGCTTTTCCACTTCCCACTTGGCGCGCACGCGCACGCTGCCGCGGCCAACCTCATAGGCTGCCTGGATGTCCTCGGCCGGGGTGATGATCTGGCCGCCACCGGGGAAATCCGGCCCGGGCACGTGCTGCATCAGCTCGGCAGTGGTGAGGTCCGGGTTGGCCAGCAGCGCCAGCGCGGCGGAGGCTACTTCCTTCAGGTTGTGCGGCGGAATCTCGGTGGCCATGCCCACCGCGATGCCGGAGGCGCCGTTGAGCAGCACCATGGGCAGGCGTGCCGGCAGCAGCGCCGGCTCGTCGAAGGCGCCGTCGTAGTTGGGCACGAAGTCCACGGTGCCCATGTCGATCTCGGACAGCAGCAGCTCGGCCAGCGGCGTCAGCCGCGCCTCGGTGTAACGCATTGCCGCCGCACCGTCGCCGTCGCGGCTGCCGAAGTTGCCCTGGCCGTCGATCAGCGGGTAGCGCAGGGTGAAATCCTGCGCCATGCGCACCAGCGCCTCGTAGGCGGAGCTGTCGCCGTGCGGGTGGTATTTACCCAGGATCTCGCCCACCACGCGGGCGGACTTCACCGGCTTGGCACCGTGGGTCAGCCCCATGTCGCGCATGGCGTACAGGATGCGGCGCTGCACCGGCTTCTGGCCGTCGGCCACTTCCGGCAGCGCGCGGCCCTTCACCACGCTCATCGCGTATTCGAGGTAGGCGCGCTCGGCGTACAGGTCGAGCGGAATGCTGCCGTCGTCCACGGCAAGGTTGGCCGCAGGCGGGGCCGGCGGCGGCGGCTCGGATACGTCCGGTACGTCAAACAGGTCGTTGTGGCTCATATGTGGGGATCGCGGCCGGCATGCAGGGCGCACGCCGTGATATGTTCGGATCACTGAAAGTGAAAGTTCGAGGATTGTACTATGGCAATTCAAGTACGGTGGCAATGCCACGGTTTTGGCGAGTTCACCGCAACGGCACTGTATGACGTGCTGCAACTGCGCGACCGGGTGTTCGTGCTGGAACAGCAGTCGCTGTATGGCGATATCGACGGCGTGGACCGGGACTGCTGGCACCTGTGCGGCCGTGATGCAGCGGGCCAGCTGGTGGCCTACGCGCGGCTGATCGCCCCCGGCGTGAAGTATCCGGACGCCAGTGCCATCGGCCGGGTGGTGATTCCGCAACCGCTGCGCGGCAGCGGCCTGGCCAAGCCGCTGATGCAGCAGGCAGTGAACCAGTGCCTGGCGCTGTTCCCGGGCCGCGCCATCATGCTGTCGGCGCAGGCCGACCGCCAGGGCTTCTACGAAAGCTTCGGCTTCCGCCCGGTATCGGCGCCCTACGACGACGGCGGCATTCCGCACCTGGACATGCGCCGCGATTGAGCGTCAAAGCCTGGCCGCAAGCCGTCCCGGCCTTGCGGCCAACGTCAACTCCCGCTCTTGAAGCCCGGCATGCCGCGCGCCAGTTCGCTGCCGGCCAGCGGCAGCGCCGCTTTCACTGCCGCGGCGAAGTCGGCCTGCACCTCTTCCAGCGGCAGGTTGCGGCGGAAAAAGTCGGCCCACACGAACTCGGCAAACGCCGTCGGCGTCTTGTCGTAGCCGCCGGCGTTGCGTACGTAGCCGGCCAGTGAGCGGTAGACATCGTCGACCAGTTTTTCCAGGTGGCGCGGAATGCAGGCGTACACATGGCGCACGCCGTTTTCGTCCAGCGGATGCACCCAGTGCTTGTTGTCCATCGCCAGCCAGAAGGCATCGCCGGACAAGTGGGAAAAATCGGCTTCCACTTCAAAGAAGCCGCTGTCGACGCCGGCCTCGAATGCCGCGCGGCCCAGGTGGTGGTGGTCGGTGATGTACAGCTCGCCGCCGGCGCCCAGTACCGCCGGAATCGGGTGTGCGCGCATGAATTCCAGTTGCTCGGCGGCTTTCAGCGCCGCCAGGTGTTTCTTCTTGTCGTGCACCTCGATCATGCCGACGGTGAGCTGGGTCGGGTGCAGCTTGTGAATGGGCGCTTGCTGTAGCGTGCTCATCGCGTTCTCCCAAGTGTGTGGCGGCAGGCTTGCGGCCAACCTTATCAACGTTGCGGCAGCCCGTCGCCGAACACGTCCTGCCAGGCGGTGTAGACGGTGACGAACATCACCGGCAGCCACAGCAACAGGCCCAGCCCGGCCGGCAGCAGCGCCAGCAGCAGCAGTGCCGACAGCACCAGCCCGCACAGCAGTACCGCCTGCCAGTTGAGCAGGCCGCCGGCCAGGCTGCGGCGCATGGCGCGCAGCGGGTCGAAGCCGCCCAGTACCACCGCCGCCGGTGCGAACCAGTACAGCAGCGAGGCGATGAACAGGCCGCCGGCCATCAGCGACATGCCCACCATCTGCGTGCCCAGCGGCAGCGCCTGCATCTTCTGCGGGTCGTGCATGCCGCCCATCATGGCCATCAGCAACAGCATGATCAGCAGCATGGTCAGTACCAGCAGGCCGAAATAGCTCAGCCCCAGCCCGATCAGCGGCCGGGCGTGCTCCTGGAACGCCGCCAGCACCTCCTGCGGCCGCAGGGTGGCGCCGCGGTCGGCGCGCCTGGCCGCCAGTACGAAGCTGCCGGCGAACACCGGCGACAGCATGATGGCCAGCAACTGCCCCAGCCCCGGCAGCAGGCCGAACAGCAGGTGCAGCAACAGGTAGCTGGCGGCGAACAGTATCCAGGTCAGCGGCTGCTCGCGTACCAGGTAGAAGGCTTGCGCCACCCAGTACCAGCCATGCACAGCCGGCACGCGCCGTGGCGGAAAGGCATGCGAAGGGGGTGATTGCATCGACTGTCGGCTCCGTTTTGATGACGCCATGATCAAGTACGGCGGCATGGTAATTTTATTACGGCGCAAAGCCAGCACCGGCGCGGGTTGGCGAGGTTGCCGCGCTGCGGCAAAATCGGCGATAATCCCATGATTTCGCAACGGTTAGACCGCCGCCAACAGCGGCGCGACACTGTTGCTCCGGCTCCCTACATCTTGAGGTTTTCCCCGAATGGTCACCCGAACCGAGCTAGCCAATGCCGTGCGTTTCCTGTCCATGGACGCCGTGGAAAAGGCAAAATCCGGTCACCCCGGCGCCCCGATGGGCATGGCGGATATCGCTGAAGTATTGTGGCGCGATCATCTGAAACACAACCCCGCCCATCCGGACTGGGCCAACCGCGACCGCTTCGTGCTGTCCAACGGCCATGGCTCGATGCTGCTGTACAGCCTGCTGCACCTCACCGGCTACGACCTGTCGATCGAAGACCTCAAGAACTTCCGCCAACTGCACAGCCGCACCCCGGGCCACCCGGAATACGGCTACGCACCGGGCGTGGAGACCACCACCGGCCCGCTGGGCCAGGGCATCACCAACGCGGTGGGCCTGGCGCTGGCCGAGAAGATCCTGGCTGCCGAATTCAACCGTGACGGCTTCCAGGTAGTGGATCACTACACCTACGCCTTCATGGGCGATGGCTGCCTGATGGAAGGCATCAGCCATGAAGCCTGCTCGCTGGCCGGCACCTGGGGCCTCAACAAGCTGATCGGCTTCTACGACGACAACGGCATCTCCATCGACGGCGACGTGGATGGCTGGTTCACCGACGACACCCCGGCGCGCTTCGAAGCCTACGGCTGGCAGGTGATCCGCAACGTGGACGGCCACGATGCGCAGGAAATCCAGACCGCCATCGACACCGCCAAGAAGAGCAGCGACCGCCCCACCCTGATCTGCTGCAAGACCCTGATCGGCAAGGGCGCCCCGAACAAGGAAGGTGGCCACGACGTGCACGGCTCGCCGCTGGGCAGCGCCGAGATCGCCGCCGCACGCGCCAACCTGCAATGGGCCTACGAGCCGTTCGTGGTGCCGCAGACCATCTACGAAGCCTGGGATTGCCGCGCCAAGGGCGCCGGCCTGCAGGCCGCGTGGGACAAGCTGTTCGCCGACTACGCCGCTGCTCACCCGGAACTGGCTGCCGAGTTCATCCGCCGCATGAAAGGCGAGCTGCCGGCCGGCTGGAATGAACATGTTGCCGCCAAGATCGCTGCGGCCAACGACAAGGGCGAAACCATCGCCACCCGCAAGGCGTCGCAGAACGCCATCGCCGCCTTCGCCGAGGTACTGCCGGAACTGGTGGGCGGCTCCGCCGACCTCACCCCGTCCAACCTCACCAACTGGCCGGGTTCGGTAGCGGTTACCCCGGAAGCCGGCGGTAACTACGTGCACTACGGTGTGCGCGAGTTCGGCATGGCCGCCATCCTCAACGGCCTGGCGCTGCATGGCGGCGTGAAGCCGTTCGGCGCCACCTTCCTGATGTTCAGCGAATACGCGCGCAATGCACTGCGCATGGCGGCGCTGATGAAGATCAACCCGGTGTTCGTGTTCACCCACGATTCCATCGGCCTGGGCGAAGACGGCCCCACCCACCAGCCGGTGGAACAGATCGCCACCCTGCGCCTGATCCCGAACATGGCGGTATGGCGCCCGTGCGACACCGTGGAATCCATGGTGGCCTGGGCCGAGGCGCTGGCCGCCAAGGATCACCCGTCCTGCCTGATCTTCAGCCGCCAGAACCTGCCCTTCGTCACCCGTGACGCCGCGCAGATTGACGGCGTGAAAAAAGGCGGCTACGTGCTGCGCGATGCGGCGGGCGCCAAGGCCGTGCTGATCGCTACCGGTTCCGAAGTGGAGCTGGCGCTGAAGGCGCAGGAAGCCCTGGCCGCCGAAGGCATCGCGGTACGCGTGGTTTCCATGCCGTGCACCCGCGCCTTCGACCAGCAGGACAAGGCCTACATCGCCTCGGTACTGCCGGCAGGCGTGCCGCGCGTGGCCATCGAGGCCGGCGTGACCGACGGCTGGCGCAAGTACGTGGGCCTGGAAGGCGAAGTTGTCGGTATCGACCACTTCGGCGAATCCGCCCCGGCCGGCGTGCTGTTCAAGGAATTCGGCTTTACCGTGGAAAACGTGGTCGCCAAGACCAAGAACGTCATCCGCGCATAACACACAGGCCGCCCCCGTACGCGAGGGGCGGCCGTTTCATTTGTAGTGCCACCAGATCGGCAAAAGCCGGCAGACATGGGCACTTTCCGGTTTCAGACATTTTCTTGGGAGAGAAAACATGACCATCCGTATCGCGATCAACGGCTACGGCCGTATCGGCCGCCAGGCACTGCGCTCCATCTACGAATACAAGCTGCGTGGCGATTTCGAAATCGTTGCCGTGAATGCTTCCGGCGACCTGGCCACCAACGCGCACCTGACCAAGTTCGACACCGTGCACGGCCGTTTCGACGCCGATGTGAGCCACGACGAGCACAACCTGATCGTCAACGGCGACGTGATCCCGTTCTTCTCCACCCGCAACCCGGCCGAACTGCCGTGGGACAAGCTGCAGGTGGACCTGGTGCTGGAGTGCACCGGCTCGTTCACCACCAAGGAAAAGTGCCAGGCGCACCTGAACGCCGGCGCCAAGAAGGTGCTGATCTCCGCACCAGGCGGCGATGACGTGGATGCCACCATCGTTTACGGCGTGAACCACGACGTACTGCGCGCCGACATGACCGTGGTGTCCAACGCCTCCTGCACCACCAACTGCCTGGCCCCGGTGGCCAAGGCGCTGAACGACGCCATCGGCATCAAGAAGGGCCTGATGACCACCATTCACGCCTTCACCAACGACCAGGTGCTGACCGACGTGCGTCACAAGGACCTGCGCCGCGCCCGTTCCGCCACCGACAACCTGATCCCGACCAAGACCGGCGCCGCCAAGGCGGTAGGCCTGGTGCTGCCGGAGCTGAAGGGCCGTCTGGATGGCTTCTCGGTACGCGTGCCGACCATCAACGTATCGCTGGTGGACCTCACCTTCACCGCCATGCGCGACACCACCAAGGACGAGATCAACGAGATCGTACTGAAGGCGGCCGAAGGCAGCATGAAGGGCACCCTGGGCTACAACACCCTGCCGCTGGTATCCAGCGACTTCAACCACAGCACCGAAGGCTCCATCTTCGACGCCACCCTGACCAAGGTAACCGGCGGCAATATGGTGAAAGTGCTGGCCTGGTACGACAACGAGTGGGGCTTCTGCCAGCAGATGCTGAAAACCGCCAAGGCAATGTTCGAGGCGAAGTAAACCGGGACTGATGCGGCCAACCTGCGGGTTGGCGCCAGCCTGGTAGGGTGGGCCGCAAGCGGCCCACGCCAATAACCGATTTGCCGCTGCCCGGCTTACCGGCAGCAGCAGAGTGATAATGGCGGGCCCAGGAGCCTGTTCAATGTCTTTTGACGGCTGCGGCCGGCTTCTGCCGGATGCAGCGCTAGGAGAGAGTCCCGCCGCAGTGCCTTCACTGCCAGGGACGATCGACAACGCGATGCGCCGGCAGAACCCGGCCCCGTAGGGCTGGCCCGGCAAACCGCCATCTGCGGCGTTGGCCGGCTTGGCCTTAGAATAACTAAGGCCTGCGCCGTCCGCCTGGCATCTGACTATTTGTCGGGCCAGCGCAGTCGCCAAAAGGCATTGAACAGGCTCTACACCCGCCCTGCCCAGCTGAGGAGAAAACATGCAATTCAAGAAACTCACCGACCTGGCCCTGGCCGGCAAGCGCGTACTGATCCGCGTGGACATGAACGTGCCGGTAAAAAATGGCGTGATCGGTGACGACACCCGCATCCGCGCCAGCCTGCCGTCCATCGAGCACTGCCTCAAGGCCGGCGCCAGCGTGATCCTGATGACCCACCTGGGCCGCCCCACCGAAGGCGAGCCGAAGCCGGAAGACAGCCTGGCACCGGTAGCCGCCCGCCTGTCCGAACTGCTGGGCAAGGCCGTTGCCGTGTCCGACAACTGGCAGGCCGGCCTGCAGTTGGCCGCAGGTGACGTGGTGATGCTGGAGAACGTGCGCCTGAACAAGGGCGAGAAAAAGAACAACGAAGAGCTGGGCAAGGCATACGCCAGCCTGTGCGACATCTTCGTCAACGATGCTTTCGGCACCGCGCACCGCGCCGAAGCCTCCACCCATGCCGTGGCCAAGTTCGCCCCGACCGCCTGCGCCGGCGTACTGCTGGCTGCCGAGCTGGAAGCGCTGGGCAAGGCGCTGCAGGCGCCGGCCCGCCCGCTGGTGGCCATCGTTGCCGGCTCCAAGGTCTCGACCAAGCTCACCATCCTGGAAGCACTGGCCGACAAGGTGGATCAGTTGATCGTGGGTGGTGGCATCGCCAACACCTTCCTGCTGGCCGAAGGCAAGACCATCGGCAAGTCGCTGGCCGAAGCCGACCTGGTGGAAGAGGCGAAGAAAGTCATCGCCAAGATCCGCGCCCGTGGTGGCGACGTGCCGCTGCCGAGCGACGTGGTGTGTGCCGGCGAGTTCGCCGAAACCGCCGCCGCCACGCTGAAGAACGTGGCCGAAGTGACTGCCGGCGACATGATCCTGGACATCGGCCCGCAATCGGCTGCCGAACTGGCCGCCATCGTGGCCCAGGCCGGCACCGTGGTGTGGAACGGCCCGGTGGGCGTGTTCGAGTTTGCGCAGTTCAGCGACGGCACCCGCGTGCTGGGCGAAGCCATCGCCAAGTCGCCGGCGTTCTCGATTGCCGGCGGTGGCGACACCCTGGCGGCCATCGCCAAGTTCGGCCTCACCGACGACATCAGCTACATCTCCACCGGTGGCGGCGCCTTCCTGGAATTCCTGGAAGGCAAGGAACTGCCGGCAGTGGCGATTCTGGCCGAGCGCGCTTAACAAGCCGCGGACGACCTGGCGAGCCAGAGCGGGGCAAGGCGAAGAGGTACTCGCCATGTAAGGTTCTGGCTGCAGGTCGTTGCTTGCGGCCAACGTTGGCCGCAACCGTTCACGCGCAATCGTGAACAGCATGTAACTTGCCGGGTACAGGCCAGCGGCCTAGACTCGGCAAGACTGTTTTCAAGGAGCTGCGACCATGGCATTCAATACCTGGCTGATCTTCGTGGTGACGGTGTTCTTCGTCTCCGCCACCCCCGGCCCCAACATGTTGCTGGCAATGAGCCACGGCATCCGCTTCGGCCTGCGCGGCGCACTGCCGACCATGGCCGGCCTGCTGCTGGCGCTGGGTCTGGTCATGGGCGGCTCCGCTGCCGGTCTGGGCGCGCTGCTGGCGGCCTCCGAGCTGCTGTTCTCCATCGTCAAGTACGCCGGCGCCGCCTACCTGGTGTGGCTGGGCTACCAGGCCTGGCGCGCGCCGGTAAGCGATACCGCTGCTGCCAGCGATGACGAGGGCGATAAAGTCGTCAGCGCCGGGCAGCGTTTTCGCACCGGCTTCCTGGTGGCGATGAGCAACCCGAAGGCCTTCGTATTCTTTACCGCGCTGTTCCCGCAGTTCATGCGTGCCGACGTGCCGCAGCTGCCGCAACTGGCGGTGCTGGCCGGCACTTTCTACGTGATCGAAAGCAGCTGGCAGCTGGTGTACGCCTTTGGCGGCGCCAAGCTCAAGCACTGGCTCACCAGCCCGCTGCGCCAGCGCCTGATGAACCGCTTTGCCGGCGGCTCCTTCATGGCGGCCGGCATCGCACTGAGCACCGTAAACCGCGCCTGAGCCAGGTCTGAACGGCCGCGCGGCCAACCTTTTTTCCGCGCCAGCCCCGGCTGGCGCGACAGCATTCAACTACTGGAGACTCGCCACATGGCACTCGTATCGATGCGTCAGCTGCTGGACCACGCAGCAGAATTCAGCTACGGCCTGCCGGCCTTCAACGTGAACAACCTGGAGCAGATGCGCGCCATCATGGAAGCCGCCGACAAGGTGGATGCTCCGGTGATCGTGCAGGCCTCCGCCGGTGCCCGCAAATACGCCGGCGCCCCGTTCCTGCGCCACCTGATCCTGGCCGCGGTGGAAGAATTTCCGCATATCCCGGTGGTGATGCACCAGGATCACGGCACCAGCCCGGACGTATGCCAGCGCTCCATCCAGCTGGGCTTCTCCTCGGTGATGATGGACGGCTCGCTGAAGAGCGACGGCAAGACCCCGGCCGACTACGACTACAACGTTGACGTCACCCGTACCGTGGTGAACTTCGCCCACGCCTGCGGCGTGTCGGTGGAAGGTGAAATCGGCTGCCTGGGCAGCCTGGAAACCGGCATGGCCGGCGAAGAAGACGGCGTGGGCGCCGAAGGCGTGCTGGACCACAGCCAGCTGCTGACCGACCCGGAAGAAGCCGCCCGCTTCGTGAAGGACACCGGCGTGGACGCACTGGCCATCGCCATCGGCACCAGCCACGGCGCTTACAAGTTCACCAAGAAGCCCACCGGCGACGTGCTGCGCATCGACCGCATCAAGGAAATCCACGCCCGCATCCCCAATACCCATCTGGTGATGCACGGCTCCTCCAGCGTGCCGCAGGAATGGCTGCAGATCATCAACGAATTCGGCGGTGACCTGGGCGAGACCTACGGCGTGCCGGTGGAAGAGATCGTGGAAGGCATCAAGCACGGCGTGCGCAAGGTGAACATCGACACCGACCTGCGCCTGGCCTCCACCGGCGCCATCCGCCGTTTCCTGGCGCAGAACCCGAAAGAGTTCGACCCGCGCAAATACCTGAAGGTCTCCACCGACGCCATGCGCGACATCGTGCTGGCCCGCTACGAAGCCTTCGGCGCCGCCGGCATGGCTAGCAAGATCAAGCCGGTAAGCCTGGACAGCATGGCCAATCTGTACCTGAAAGGCCAGCTGGCGCAGATCGTGAAGTAATCACGCCCTGCCCATGCAAAACGCCACTCTGCGGAGTGGCGTTTTTTATTGCCCTGCGGCCAACGTTGGCCGCATGGTTTTGCTCAACGAGCGGTAGGTTGGCGTCGAGCATAACGAGGCCCAACGTTTACCGTGAATGCATGTCTACCAGAGTCAGCCGGCATGCAGCCGGTCGCGGAACAGCGCGGCAATCAGGTCGGACTGGCTGATCATGCCCTGCAGCGTGCCGTCGTCGGTCAGCACCGGTACGTGGTGCAGGCCGCGCTCGGCGAACAGCGGCACCAGCTCCACCAAGTGCAGATCGGCACGCACGCTCACCACCGGGCTGCTCATGATGGCCGCCACGCGGTTGCTGCTGCCGCGGCCGCCCAGCAGCCGTGCCAGGCGCTCGCGCAGGCCTTCCGGCGTGCCGTCCAGCCGCTTGAGGAAGTCCACCAGCGACACCATGCCCACCACCTGGCCGAACTCGCCGACCACCGGCAGCGCGCGCACCTTGTGGCGGCGCAGCAGGCGCCATGCCTCCTGCAGGCTGCTGTCCGGCGGCAGGCTCACTACGTCGCGGGTCATGAAGTCGCGGCAGCGCACATCGCCCAGCCGGCGGCGGTAGGCGTGCATCTCGGCCAGGGTCATCACCTGCTCCAGGTCGTCGCGGCTGATGTCCAGCAGGTGGTTGAAGCCGGCCAGCGCCGCGTTGACGTCATCATCCAGAATACCCATGCGTGCCAGCGGCGTCGGGTCGCTGACCAGGTGGCGGTTCGGCGCCGGCAGCGCGCGCGGGTAGGGGCGGCGCAGCAGGTAGCGGTTCAGCGCCAGCGCTAGCAGCAGCATCAGCAAGGCATTGCAGGACACCAGTGCCACGAAGCCGAAGCCCATGGCGTGCACCGCCGGGCCGCCGATGACCGCGTTGAGGGCGATGGCGCCGCCGGGCGGGTGCAGGCAGCGCAGTGCGATCATGGCAAAGATGGCCAGCCCGACAGCCAGGCCCGCCGCCAGCGCCGGTTGCGCCACGAAATGCGCGCACAGCACGCCCACGCTGGCCGATACCAGGTGGCCACCCACCAGCGGCCACGGCTGTGCCAGCGGGCTGCTGGGCAGTGCGTACAGCAGCACTGCCGCTGCGCCCATGGAGGCCACCAGCATCGGCGCCGGGCCCAGCAGCCAGTGGGTGGTGAGGCCGGTGATGGCAATGGCCAGCAGCGATGCCAGGGTGACCGCCAACCGCTCGCGCTGGCCGATGACCAGCGGCTCCGGCCACCAGCGCTTCAGTTGGCCGCGCAGTGCGGCCGGCAGGGATAGGGAATGGTTTTGCATCGAAGTATTGTAGGGAAGATGTATTTCATTTGTCACTTAGCGGCCGCACGTCCGGCCTGATTCATGCCAATGCCCTGGCGCAGGGACGCTGCTTTTTTGCCGGGCCCAACCGCCGGGGCCGGGCTCTGCCGGGCGCTGGCGTGAACAGACTTTGAACAGGCACTTAGGTACACTGTTGTCATGAGCGAGCTTTTCTCCCCCCTGGAATGGGTCTTCGTCATCATCCTGGCGCTGGTGCCGCTGGCCGGCATCGCGCTGCATCTGTGGATCATGCTGCTGCGGCCGCCCAGGACGCCGCCGGACGAGCACGACAAGACCAGCTGACAATCCCTCTATCGCGAAAGGAACCCGTATGTCCATGGATGTGATCGACTATCAAATCTTCGGCGACGATATGCAGTATGTCGAGGTGGAACTGGACCCGGGCGAAGCTGCCGTCGGTGAGGCCGGGGTGATGTACTACATGGAAGACGGCATCGGCATGGATACCGTGTTCGGCGATGGCTCGGCCAACCAGGGCGGGCTGTTCGGCAAGCTGCTGGGCGCCGGCAAGCGGCTGCTTACCGGTGAGTCTCTGTTCACCACCGTGTTCCAGAACCAGAGCAGCCAGAAGCGCAAGGTGGCGTTTGCCGCCAGCTACCCCGGCAAGATCGTGCCGGTGCATCTGCTGGAGCTGGGCGGCACGCTGTATGCGCAGAAGGACAGCTTTCTGGCTGGCGCCAAGGGCGTGAGCCTGGGCCTGGCGTTCCAGAAGAAGATCGGCGCCGGCCTGTTCGGCGGCGAGGGCTTCATCATGCAGAAGCTGGAGGGCGACGGCTACGTGTTCCTGCACGCCGGCGGCACGCTGACCAGCCGCCAGCTGCAGCCGGGCGAGACGCTGCGCGTGGATACCGGCTGCGTGGTGGCGTACCAGCCGACGGTGGATTTCGACATCGAATACGTGGGCAAGCTCAAGACCGCGCTGTTCAGCGGCGAGGGGGTGTTCTTTGCCCGCCTTACCGGCCCGGGGCATGTGTGGCTACAGTCACTGCCGCTGTCGCGGCTGGCCGACCGCATCCTGGCCGCCAGCCCGCGCGCCGGCGGCGAAAACCGCGAGCAGGGTTCGGTGCTGGGCGGTTTGGGGCGGCTGATGGATGGCGACGACTGATCTGCCTCCCGGCAGGGTTGGCCGCAAGCAAAACAGCCAGCGCGAGCGCTGGCTGTTGATGTTTTGACAAAGCCCTTGCGCATGGCGCAAGGGCTTTGTCATGAAAACAGGAAGGCTGCCAATGCCAAGACTTAGCTGGAGCGGCCCGGCTTTGCCGGGTCCGGTAGAGCCTGCATAAGAAACTTTGTATGCAGCCTGGCAGCCAGCGCAAGCGCTGGCTGTTTTACAAGGGCGACTGGCAGCTTACTTGCCGGCAGCAGTGCCGAACTTGCTGCGGCGTGCCGTCACCGCGTCGGCCAGGGTGGCCAGCAGCGCTTCGGTATCGTCCCAGCCGATGCAGGCATCGGTGATGCTCTGGCCGTAGGTCAGATCGCAGCCCGGTTTCAGATCCTGGCGGCCTTCCACCAGGTGGCTTTCCACCATCACGCCAAAGATATGGCTGTCGCCGGCGGCCATCTGGCTGGCCACGTCCTGGCACACTTCCATCTGGCGCTTGTAGTCCTTGCGGCTGTTGGCGTGGCTGAAGTCCACCATCAGCTTCTGCGCCAGGCCCACGGCGGCCAGTTCGGCCGCGGCAGCCTTCACGAAGCGCTCTTCGTAGTTCGGCTCCTTGCCGCCGCGCAGGATCACGTGGCAGTCCGGGTTGCCGCCGGTTTCCACGATGGCGGAATGGCCGGTCTTGGTGACCGACAGGAAATGGTGCGACACGCTGGCAGAGCGGATGGCGTCCACTGCGATCTTCAGGTTGCCGTCGGTGCCGTTCTTGAAGCCCACCGGGCAGGACAGTCCGGAGGCCAGCTCGCGGTGCACCTGCGATTCGGTGGTGCGCGCGCCGATGGCACCCCAGCTGATCAGGTCGGCCAGGTACTGCGGGGTGATCATGTCGAGGAATTCGGTGGCGGCCGGCATGCCCATGCTGTTCAGGTTCAGCAGCAGGCGGCGGCCGATGCGCAGACCGGCGTTGATGTCGTAGGACTCGTCCAGGTGTGGATCGTTGATCAGGCCCTTCCAGCCCACGGTGGTGCGCGGCTTTTCAAAGTACACGCGCATCACCACTTCCAGCTCGCCGGCATACTTGTCGCGCAGCGGTAGCAGGCGGCGGGCGTATTCCTCGGCGGCGGCCGGGTCGTGGATGGAACAGGGGCCGATCACCACCAGCAGGCGGTCGTCTTCGCTGCGCAGCAGGCGCGCGATGTTGCGGCGGGTGTGGTAGATCAGCTCGGCAGCCGGTTCGGTGATCGGCAGTTCGTAAAGATGGGCGATCGGGGGCAGTAATTCCTTGATATCGCGGATGCGTACGTCGTCGGTCTGGCGGTGCATGATTTGTTTTCCTTGCCTGTCGGGCTATCTCTTTGCATAGCAACATTACCTGCTTGAGCCCGCTGTGCCAAGCGTTTGACGGCAAAACAAAAGGGCACCCGGCGGGGAGATCAGGCTGTAGACAAGGCAACTTGTGCAGGTGCAACCGGACCCGGCGAAGCCGGGCCGCGCCGGCCAAGCGGTTGAATCGGCAGCCTTCCCGTTTGCATAACAAAGCCCTTCCGCGCTGCGAAAGGGCTTTGTCGATACGGCCCCCCGTGGGGTGCCCAGGCTGCGGACAAGGCAACTTGTGCCGGTGCAACCGGACCCGGCGAAGCCGGGCCGCTCCGGCAAAGCGGTTGAATCGGCAGCCTTCCTGTTTGCATGACAAAGCCCTTCCGCGCGGCGAAAGGGCTTTGTCGATACACACAGGGCACCCCGAAGGGTGCCCTTGAGCGCGGATAGCCGGTGATATCAGTCGGCGTACTGGCGCTTCATGCGCTCGCGGCGCTCCTGGGCCTCCACCGACAGGGTGGCGGTCGGGCGGGCCAGCAGGCGCTTCAGGCCGATGGGTTCGCCGGTGTCTTCGCAGTAACCGTAGGAACCGTCATCGATCAGGCGCAGGGTGGACTGGATCTTCTGCAGCAGCTTGCGCTCGCGGTCGCGGGTGCGCAGTTCCAGTGCATATTCCTCTTCCAGCGTGGCACGGTCAGCCGGGTCCGGCGTGGCCTCCTGCTCTTGCAGATGGCTGGCCGTGGCATTGGCGTTGCCCAACAGCTCTTGCTGCATCTGCAGCAGGCGCTCCTTGAAGAACTCAAGGTGGTCGGCGTTCATGTAGTCGTCACCGGACCAGTTGTGGATGTCTTGTTCAGTCAGCTTGGCCATGATGTGAGCTTCCAGCTATTAAGAGTTTTGGCAAACAGGCGTGGAAGATTACCGACGGCATAGGGAAAGTGCAACAGCGGTAATGGATGATTAAGGAATCATCTACTTGTATAGTACCGGCCGTTACAAAGCTCAAGCCGGATATTGCCTGCCGCCAGGCGTGGCCGCAGACGGTAAAAAGCGGCCTGGCGGCCGCTTTTTACCTGGCAGTGCTGCGTCTTACTTCAACGTCAGAATCCACTTCACCAGTGCCTTCAGGTCGGCATCGCTCACCTGCGGGTTCGGCGGCATCGGCACCGCGCCCCATACGCCGGAGCCGCCGTTCTTCACTTTGGCGATCAGTCTGGCTTCGGCGCCCTTGTCGCCAGCATATTTCTTGGCCACGTCCTTGTAGGCCGGGCCAACCACTTTCTTGTCCACCGCGTGGCAGGCAAGGCAGTTGTTCTTCTGCGCCAGTTGCAGGTTGGCGAAAGCCGGCGCAGCCAGAGCGCCACAGGCGACAGCAGCAAGCAGCAATTTCTTCATCTGGTATCTCCACTGTTGTAAGCACCGGGTACGCGGGCCCGGCTGCCATAATGATTGCTTAGACGGCAATCTTGAGTTGCGTCAAGAACAGCTGCTCCAGCAGGCGCAGTGGCAGCATCTGGATTACCTGGATAATCAGCAGCAGCACCAGCGGCGACAGATCCACCCCGCCCACGTTGGCCGCACGGAACGGCTTGAGGTAGGGGCGGGTGAGTGCTTCCAGTATCGGCGACAGCGCGTTGTACGGGCTGACCCAGCTCAGGATGGCCTGCACGATCACCGCGCCGGTGAGCAGGTTGAGCGACTGGCGGAACAGCTCCAGCAGCGCCAGCAGCGAGAGGCCGAACCAGGTCTGCGGGCTGACGAAGTTGTACGGGATGCGCCCCAGTGCCACCACCACAGCCATGACCAGCAGCTGCACCAGCAGCGCCACCAGGATGGAGGCGCTGTCGTAGCCGTGCCAGGAAGGCACGCGCCGCCGCAGCGGCAGCACCACGAAATTGGTTACCGCCATCACGAACTGGTTGAGCGGGTGCTTGTGCGGTGCATGCGACAGCTGCAGGTAAAAGCGCAGCAGCAGCACCAGCACGAACAGCCCGCCCACGGTGCTGATGAGAAACGTCAGGGTTTCCAGAAACAGCATGCATTAGTCCTTGGAGAGTTCTTCGCCCATTTCCACCGAACGGGCACGGCAATCCATCGCGCCGGCGATGATCGCCTGTTTAACACCTTCCGCCTCGAAGCGGAAGATGGCGCGCTCGGTGGTGCCGCCCTTGGACATCACGTTCTGGCGCAGGGTTGCCACCGGCAGCGGGCTCTGCCGCGCCAGTTCCACCGCGCCGTCGAAAGTGGCGATCACCAGGCGGCGTGCCTCGTCCTCGCTGAAGCCCGACTGCCTGGCGGCTTCGATCATGCTTTCGATGAAGTAGAACACGTAGGCCGGGCCACTGCCGGACACGCAGGTGATGTCGTCAATGCCGCTTTCTTCCGCCAGCCAGGTGGTGGTGCCTACCGACTGCATGATGCGGGTGGCGGCATCGCGGTCCGCCGCGCCGATGTTGGCCGCAGCGTACAGCCCGGACACGCCCTTGCCGACCATGGCCGGGGTGTTGGGCATGACGCGCACGATGCGCTGGCTGCCCAGCCAGCGTGCCAGTGCGTCGCCGCGGATGCCGGCAGCGATGGAAACCACCAGCGCGCCGCCCAGCTTAGGGGCCAGCGCCAGGCATACGTCGCGCAGCACCTGCGGCTTCACCGCCAGCACCACTACGTCGTCCACGCCGAACTGTGCCGGTGCCTCGGCCAGCGGTTCCACGCCGAACTGCTGCTGCAGCTGGGTGCGTTTCTCCTCGTGCAGCTCCACCACGCGGATGTGATGCTCGCCACTGCCAACCAGGCCGCCGATGATGGCTGTCGCCATATTGCCGCCGCCGATGAAGGTAATCTGCATGTTCGTCCCTTTGTAGTTTGTATACAGTTTGTGTGTGCCGCGATGATAGCTCAGGCCGGATAGTGGCGGGCGCCAAAAATGGCGGTGCCGACACGCACCATGCTGCTGCCGGCCGCCACCGCCTGCGCCATATCGGCCGACATGCCCATGGACAGCGTATCCAGCTGCATGCCCTCGGCCGCCATCTGCTGTTGCAGCTGGCGCAACACGCCGAAGCGTGCGGCCAACAGTGCCGTGTCCGGCGTGGGCTCCGGAATGCACATCAGCCCGCGCAGGCGCAGCTGCGGCAGTGCCGCCACCGCGCGCAGCAGCGCCGGCGCTTCCGCCAGCTCGCAACCGCTCTTGCTGTCCTCGCCGGACACGTTCACCTGCACGCAGACATTCAGTGGCGGCATGCCGGCGGGGCGCTGCGCCGACAGGCGTTCGGCGATCTTCAGGCGTTCTATCGAATGCACCCAGTGCGCCACCTCGGCCACCGGGCGGGTCTTGTTGGATTGCAGCGGGCCGATGAAATGCCACTCGATGGCGAGATCCGCCAGCTGCTGCGCCTTGGTGGCCAGTTCCTGCACGTAGTTTTCGCCGAAGGCGCGCTGCCCGGCCGCGTATGCCTCGCGGATTGCTTCCGCCGGAAAAGTCTTGCTGACGGCCAGCAGCGTCACCTCGTCGGGGCTGCGTCCGGCGGCGGTGGCCGCGGCGGCCAGGCTGTCGCGTACGGTCTGCAATGCGTGTGCCAATTGCGTCATGATGCGTGGTTTCGTTGGGTCCGGTAACGGTGTTGCCATGTTAGCGGTTTGGCCGCCCGCTGGCGATTTTGCCAGCGGCCAGCATTCCCGCCCGGCGGCATGCGCTTGAGCTATAAAACCAGAGCCACCGTCCTGCCCATGCTCCGGGCTGGCCTGGCACAGGAGAAGCACATGCCGATTCGTGACGAAAGCACGCGAGCCAACCGACTGAAAGAGGTCGAGAAGAAATGCGCGCTGTGCCAGGAAAAATATCGGGGCCTGGAACATGAACTGGGCATCGCCGACAAGGCGGCGGTGATCGAAGAGGACGGCTATGGCGGCGTGCCGGTGGAGCTGACCGCCTTGCGCGAGCTGTTCGGCCCCACGCGCAGGCCACAGCAGGGGCAGGCTACGCAGCACAGGAGTTATGACTACATCAGCAGCCGCATCAGCAAGGTGCGCCGCAAACTGCGCGAGCTGTATTTCTCGGTGCCCGACGTGGCGCAGCGCAAGGCGCTGATCACCGCCCGGCGCCAACCCCGGCGCCTGGTATGCGAGGCGCTGCAGGACGAGCTGAATGTTGCCCGGCACACCCTGCAAACCACCAAGCACCGCTCGCACGCCAAGCCCTGGCTGCTGGGCGCGGCGGTGGGCGCCGGTGCGGTACTGCTGGGCGCTGCGCTGGCGCATCTGTACGGCGCACTGGCCGGCATGGTGGCGGGGTTTTTTGTCGGCAAATGGCTGGTGGACAACCACAACAAGCAGCTGCAGCGCCAGACGCGCAGCGAGCAGTTCGATGCCGACAGTCTGGCCAATCTGCTGCAGACCTGCCGCCGCGCGCCGGAGTGGTTTTCCGAGGCGGAGGAAAACAGCGGTGAGCGCGACGCGTACGAAGTCTGAAGCGCCGCGCATGCCCAAGGTTGGCCGCAGCCGGCATAGCGGCAGACCAATGTTCTGCCCGGCGGGGTACGGCCGCCGGCCCAGGCAGGTGCTGGCGGCATGGAAGCCCCGCCAAGCGCCGTGTATGATTTATCAAAACAACTGTTACAAGCCTGCCATTTAACGCATCACTACTGCGCGCCGGTTTTTTGTGGAGCAATGGCCTGGCGGCCATTCCGGGCGAACGGGGAACTCAATGGAAATTTCCGACCTGCTGTCCTTCACGGTCAAGAACAAGGCATCCGACCTGCATCTGTCCGCCGGTCTGCCGCCGCTGATCCGCGTGCATGGCGACATCCGCCGCATCAACCTGCCGCCGATGGACCACCACGACGTGCACGACATGGTGTACGACATCATGAACGACTATCAGCGCAAGAACTTCGAGGACAGCTTCGAGTGCGACTTCTCGTTCGAGGTGCCCAACCTGGCACGCTTCCGGGTGAACACCTTCATGCAGAACCGCGGCATGGGCGCGGTGTTCCGCGTGATTCCGTCCAAGGTGCTGTCGCTGGAAGACCTGAACGCGCCGAAGATTTTCCGCGATATTTCCGAATACCCGCGCGGCATCGTGCTGGTGACCGGGCCGACCGGCTCCGGTAAATCCACCACCCTGGCGGCGATGGTCGATTACATCAACAGCAACTACTACGCGCACATTCTCACCGCGGAAGACCCGATCGAATTCGTGCACGAGAGCAAGAAGTCGCTGATCAACCAGCGTGAACTGGGTACCCAGACCCGCAGCTTCGCCAATGCGCTGAAGAGCGCGCTGCGTGAAGACCCGGACGTGATCCTGGTGGGCGAGATGCGCGACCTGGAAACCATCCGCCTGGCGCTGACTGCGGCGGAAACCGGCCACCTGGTATTCGGTACCCTGCATACCAGCAGCGCGGCCAAGACCATCGACCGTATCGTGGACGTGTTCCCGGCAGCGGAAAAGGACATGGTGCGCGCCATGCTGTCGGAAAGCCTGCGCGCGGTGATTTCGCAGGCACTGCTGAAGACCAAGGACGGCGCCGGCCGGGTGGCGGCGCACGAAATCATGATCGGCACCCCGGCGATTCGCAACCTGATCCGTGAGAACAAGCTGGCGCAGATCAACTCGATGATCCAGACCGGCCAGCAATATGGCATGCAGACACTGGACCAGTGTCTGACCGACCTGGTGCGCCGCAATATCGTGTCCGACGAAGAAGCGCGCGGCAAGGCCACCAACAAGGACAACTTCCTGTAAGCGGAGCGGGTGATGGAAAAGGAACAGGCATCAAAATTTATCCATGATCTGCTGCGCCACGCGGTCAGCAAGAACGCGTCCGATATCTTCATTGCCGCGGAATTTCCGCCGGCGATGAAAATCGACGGCAAGATCACCCCGGTATCGCCGCAGCCGCTGTCCGGCCAGCACACCAAGGAACTGGTGCGCGCGGTGATGAACGACCGCCAGACCGAGGAATTCGAGGCCAACAAGGAAGCCAACTTCGCCATCAGCCCGCCGGGCATCGGCCGCTTCCGCGTCAGCGCCTATATCCAGCAGGGCAAGGCCGGCATGGTGCTGCGCAAGATCAACACCGATATCCCCACTTTCGAGCAGCTGCAGCTGCCGGAGGTGCTGAAGGACATCGCGATGATCAAGCGCGGGCTGGTGATCTTCGTCGGCGGCACCGGCTCGGGTAAATCCACCTCGCTGGCCGCCATGGTCGATTTCCGCAACAGCAACAGCGCCGACCACATCATCACCATCGAGGACCCGGTGGAGTATGTGCACCCGCACAAGAAGAGCATCATCACCCAGCGCGAAATCGGCGTGGATACCGACAGCTGGGAGATTGCACTGAAGAACACGCTGCGCCAGGCGCCGGACGTGATCCTGATGGGCGAGATCCGCGACCGCGAAACCATGATGTACGGCCTGCAGTTCGCCGAAACCGGCCACCTGTGCCTGGCCACGCTGCACGCCAACAACGCCAACCAGGCGCTGGACCGCATCCTGAACTTCTTCCCGGAAGAGCGGCACCAGCAGGTGCTGATGGACCTGTCGCTGAACATGAAGTCCATCATCTCGCAGCGCCTGGTGCCGCTGAAGGGTGGCAAGGGCCGTACCGCGGCGATCGAGATCCTGATCAACACCCCGCTGATCGCCGACCTGGTGTTCAAGGGCGAGGTGTCCAGCATCAAGGAGGTGATGAGCCGCTCGCGCGAATCCGGCATGCAGACTTTCGACCAGGCGCTGTTCGACCTGTTCGAAAGCGGCAAGATCAGTTACGAGGATGCGCTGCGCAATGCCGACTCGGTGAACGATCTGCGGCTGCAGATCAAGCTGCACAGCGAAACCGCCAAGCACCAGGGGCTGGAGCAGGGCGGCATCGACCACCTGGACATCGTCTAGCCTGCGGCCAACCCTGGCCACAGCAAAACGCACAAGGCCGGTCTTGCGACCGGCCTTGTGCGTTTTGCTGTGGCGATTCCTGCCTGCTCAGTGCGGCAGCTCGTCCTGCCACAGCTGCTTCACCCACTCCAGCGCATGCAGCTGCAGGCGGTTGAAGCGTTCGGCATCCATCTGCGGCAAGGGGCTGCCGCTCTGGCGGCACTCCGCCAGCTCCACCTGCTGCAGCAGGTCGCCCAGCTCGCCGTTGCGATGCAGCAGCGCGTCTTCCACCGCCGGGTGCAGCGCCAGGCTGGAAACCAGCTCCGGCATCGGCATCGCCAGCATGCTGTCGGCCAGCGACAGGATGCCGGCCATGAAGGCGTCGTCGCTGTCATGCCCCAGCTCGTCGGCCAGCAGTTCCATCATGCGGCCGCGCACCGCCGCCATTTCCAGCAGCGGGCTGTGGCCGCTGCGCCCCGGCTTGCAGTCGGCGGCGAACAGCAGGATCAGCGCCCAGCGCTTGAGCCGCGCCGTGCCCAGCAGCATCAGCGCTTCGCGGATGGAGGACACCGGGCGGCGATAGTTTTCCGCGGCATTCACCAGCTTGAGCAGGCCCAGCACCATGTCCGGCGCTGCCTTGAACACTTCCTCCAGCCGGCCGATGTCCGCCTCCTGCAGCACCAGGCCCAGCAGGCGCAGCGTTACCGCGCGGTTGGGGGTGGCGCGGTTGTGGGTCATCACCGTTGGCCGCGCAAAGAAATAGCCCTGGAACAGCGAGATGCCCAGCGCCTTGCAGGCCTCGAACTCTTCCACCGAATCCACTTTTTCCGCCAGCAGCCGGCCCTGGAAGCCCTGCAGGCGGGAAACCACCTCGGGCAGGGTGGCCAGCGGAATCTCGCGCAGGTCGAACTTGATGTAGTCCACCAGCGGCAGCATGCGGGTGACATCCGGCGTAATTGCCACCACATCGTCCAGCGCAAAGTGATAGCCCAGCCGGCGCAGCTCGGCACAGCGCGCGCGCACGCTGTCGTCCAGCGGTACGTTTTCCAGGATTTCCAGGATGATGTTGTCCGGCGGCATCAGTTCGATCAGCGGGCTTTTCAGCAGCGTTTCGTTGACGTTGATGAAGCCCGGGCAGCCTTCCAGCACCCGCGACAACCCCAGGTCGATGAAGGTGTGGCGGATCACCGCGGCGGTGGCATTGATGTCGTCCTGAAACAGCGCCCGGTTTTCCGGCCCTGAGCGGAACAACAGTTCGTACGCCACGCGTTGTTGCTTGAGGTCGACGATCGGCTGACGCCCCAGATAGATGGTGGAGTACATGTTTTCGATTCCTGCCATGACTATTCGATAGTAGCCGAAAGCGCCGGCAGCGGGCAGCACCGGCGTTGCCGGCTGCTCGCCGCCAGGGGCGGGCGTGGGTGGCTTGCAACAAAACTGCAACTGGCTGCCCCGTGCCGCTGCTGTTTCATGTGAAACCTGCCCGGCAGCGCTGCGGTGTTGGCCGCATACTGCAAACATGCCCCCGCAGCCAGGAGCCTGCCGTGCGACTGTTTTTCGCCATCCTGCCAGGCCGGCACCTTGCCGGCACCCTGCATGGCCTGGCACGCCCGCTCACCCGGCGCTGCCGCGGCCGCCTGGTGCCGCAGGGCAGCCTGCACCTCACGCTGGCCTTTCTGGGCGAGGTGGCGCCACAGCGGCTGGACGAGTTGCGCCGCATTGGCAGCCAGTTGCCGCACGCTGCCGGGGCGCCCTGGCAGCTGGACCAGGTAGGCAGCTGGCATGGCGGCATCGTCTGGGCCGGCGCCAGCCAGCCCTGCCCGGCGCTGGACGAACTGGCCGCCGCCCTGCGCAGCGCGCTGGCTGCTGCCGGCTTCGGCCTCGAGCAGCGTGCCTATCTGCCGCACGTCACCCTGCTGCGCCACGCGCGCCAGCTACTGCCAACACATGCCATCACGCCGCTGGCCTACCCGCTGCGGCGCATTTCGCTGATGGCATCCACGCTGACACCGCAGGGCGCACACTACCGCGAGCTGGCGCACTGGCCCTGATGCGACAACGCCACCGCGGGCGGTGGCGTTGATGGCCAGGGTTGGCCGCAAGCTTGCGGCCAACCTTGTGGCGAGAGTGCTCAGTGCTGCAGGATCTTGGACAGGAACTGCTTGGCGCGCTCGGAGCGGGCGTCCGGGTTGCCGAAGAATTCCTCCTTGGCGCAGTCCTCCACGATGTGGCCGCGATCCATGAAGATGACGCGGTTGGCCACCTTGCGCGCAAAGCCCATCTCGTGGGTGACGCACATCATGGTCATGCCTTCGTGCGCCAGCTCCACCATCACGTCCAGCACTTCGTTCACCATTTCCGGGTCCAGTGCCGAGGTCGGTTCGTCGAACAGCATGGCGATCGGGTCCATCGCCAGCGCACGGGCGATGGCCACGCGCTGCTGCTGGCCGCCGGACAGCTGGCCGGGGAACTTGTGCGCATGCGCCTTCAGGCCCACGCGGTCCAGGTAATGCATGCCCTTCTGCATTGCCTCGTCCTTGCTGCGGCCCAGCACGCGCTGCTGCGCGATGGTGAGGTTTTCGGTAATGGACAGGTGCGGGAACAGCTCGAAGTTCTGGAACACCATGCCGATGCGGGCGCGCAGCTTGGGCAGGTCGGTCTTCGGGTCGCCCACCGAGGTGCCGTCCACGATGATGTCGCCCTTCTGGAACGGCTCCAGCGCGTTGACGGTCTTGATCAGCGTGGATTTGCCGGAGCCGGACGGGCCGCACACCACCACCACCTCGCCTTTGCATACTTCGGTAGTGCAGTCGGTCAGCACCTGGAACTCGCCATACCATTTGCTGACGTTGTTGATGGAAATCATGCTCATACCGCGAACCTCTTTTGCAGGCGCTTCACCAGGGTGGAGGCGCCGAAACTGATCACAAAGTACACCGCACCGGCAAAAATCAGGAATTCATGCGGCAAACCGACGATGTCGCCCTTGGAACGGGCCATGTTGAGGAAGTCCATCAGGCCCACCGCGTATACCAGCGAGGTGTCCTGGAACAGGATGATGGATTGCTGCAGCAGCAGCGGCATCATCTTGCGGAACGCCTGCGGCAGGATGATCAGGCGCATGGCCTGGCCATAGCCCATGCCCAGCGCGTAGGCGGCGTTGAGCTGGCCGCTGGAGATGGACTGGATGCCGGCGCGCACGATCTCGCAGTAGTAGGCGGCCTCGAACATCATGAAGGCCACCAGGCAGGAGGTGAAGGCGCCGACGGTGACGAAGTGCCCGGTCATCCAGTTCAGCAGCATGGGCACCGCCAGGTAGAACCAGGTGATGACCAGCAGCAGCGGAATGGAGCGGAAATAGTTGACGTAGACCTTGGCCAGCCCGGACAGCAGGCTGTTGCTGGACATGCGCATCAGCGCCAGCACGGTGCCCAGCGCCACGCCGCCGCTCACTGCCAGCAGCAGCAGCTTGAGGGTGAGCAGCATGCCGTCCGCCAGGTTGGGCAGCGTCGGAATGATCTGGTTGAAATCCATTATTTACCCCCTCCCATCATGCCGGGCACGCGCACCTTGCGTTCCACCCAGCCCATCAACCCCATCAGGCTCATATTGAGCACGAAGTAGATCAGCGTGGACAGCGTGAAGGCTTCAAACATATTGGCGGTGAATTCCGCGGTCTGCTTGGTTTGCGCCAGCAGCTCCATCAGGCCGATCAGCGATGCCACCGAGGAGTTCTTGAATATGTTGAGAAATTCGCTGGTGAGCGGCGGGATGATGATGCGGAACGCCTGTGGCAGCAGCACGTAGCGGTAGGTCTGCGCCTGGTTGAAGCCCACCGCCAGTGCCGCGGCACGCTGGCCCTTGGGCAGCGCCTCGATGCCGGTGCGTACCTGCTCGCAGACGCGGGAGGCGGTGAACAGCGCCAGGCAGATCACCACCGAGATATAGGCCGAGATGGTCGGCGGCAGCTCCTGCTTGAACCAGACCTGCGCATGTTCTGGCAGCAGGTCCGGCACCAGGAAGTACCACACGAAAAGCTGCACCAGCAGCGGTACGTTGCGGAACAGCTCGACATAGGCGGTGGCAAAGCCGGATACCGCCTTGTTTGGCAGGGTGCGCATCACGCCCAGAATGGCACCGAGCAGCAGTGCCACGATCCAGGCCACCAGCGCCACGGCGATGGTCCAGCCCAGGCCGGCGATGAACCAGTCGAGGTAGATCTCGTGGCCGATACCGGTGGACCTGAAGAAAACGTGCCAGTCCCAGTTGTAGTTCATTGATGTCTCCAAAGAAAAAGGGGCGCGCGGCGCCCCTTCGCAAGCGGGAGGGGCACGCCCCTGGCCCGGTTACGTTGGCCGCAAGCCGAACTCACCCGCTTGTATGACCACGCCGCTTACATCTGCTCCGCAGACTTGTCGGTCGGCTTGGCAACCAGGTTCTTGATTTCTTCGGACATCGGGAAGTTCAGGTTCAGACCTTTCGGCGGTACCGGGCTCATGAACCACTTGTTGTAGATCTTGTTGATTTCGCCGGACTTGTACACCGCCTTCAGCGCGTCATCCACCACCTTCTTGAAGGCCGGGTCATCCTTGCGCAGCATGCAACCGTAGATCTCGTAGGACTGCGGCTTGCCGGTTACTACCCAGTTGGCCGGGTTCTTGGCTTTCACCAGTTCGCCGTACAGCAGCACGTCGTCCATCATGAAGGCCACGGCGCGGCCGGATTCCAGCATCAGGAACGCTTCGCCATGGTCCTTGGCGGAGATGATGTTCATGCCCATCTGCTTCTCGGCGTTCATCGCCTTCAGCAGGCGCTCGGAGGTGGTGCCGGCGGTGGTCACCACGTTCTTGCCCTTCAGGTCCGGGAAGTCCTTCACGCCGGAAGTCTTGGCGGTCAGCAGGCGGGTGCCGATCTCGAAGATGCCCATCGAGAAGGCCACCTGTTTCTGGCGTTCCAGGTTATTGGTGGTGGAGCCGCACTCCAGGTCCACGGTGCCGTTCTGTACCAGCGGGATGCGGGTCTGCGAGGTCACCAGGTTGTAGCGCACCTGCAGGTTCGGCATCTTCAGCTGTTTCTTCAGCGCTTCCACTACCTTCAGCTGCAGGTCGTGCGAGTAGCCGATCGGGGTCTGGCCTTCGGCCAGGTAGGAGAACGGGATCGAGGCATCGCGGTGGCCCAGCACGATGGTGCCGGATTGCTTGATCTTGTCCAGGGTACCTTCGGCCATGGCCGGTGCGGCCAGGGCGGATGCCATCACGGCGCTGGCCAGCAGTCGGGTAGTAAATCGCATGAGTTTCTCCATTTTTCTCGAGTGTTTGCTGCTTGTCCCGGCCGCTCCGGCATGCCGGGCGACCTAAAAAATCTGTATTGCGGCTAGTTCATCGGCGTCAGCAACTGGCGCAGGAACTGCTTGGCGCGTTCGTGCTGCGGGTTGGTGAAGAACGCCTCCGGCGCCGCCTGCTCGATGATCTCGCCGTGGTCGATGAACACCACGCGGTCGGCCACTTCGCGGGCAAAGCCCATTTCGTGGGTCACCACCATCATGGTCATGCCGGACTCGGCCAGGTCCTTCATCACCTTCAGTACTTCGCCGATCATCTCCGGGTCCAGCGCCGAGGTCGGTTCGTCAAACAGCATCACCCGCGGCTGCATGGCCAGGCTGCGGGCTATCGCCACACGCTGCTGCTGGCCGCCGGACAGCTGCGACGGAAAGGCATCGCGCTTGTGCGCCAGGCCCACCCGTTCCAGCAGGTCGATGGCCAGCTTTTCCGCCGCCGCCTGCGGTACACCTTTTACCTTGATAGGCGAAAGCGTGATGTTGTCCAGCACGGACAGGTGCGGGTAGAGGTTGAAGTGCTGGAACACGAAGCCCACCTCGGCGCGCAGCGCGTTCAGATCGGTCTTCTTATCGGCCACATTCACCCCGTCCACCCAGATGCCGCCTTCGCTGATGGTCTCCAGCTGGTTGACGGTACGGATCAGCGTGGACTTGCCGGAGCCGGACGGCCCGCACACCACCACCACCTCGCCCTGCTGCACTTCCAGGCTGATGCCCTTGAGCACATGCAGGTCCTTGAACCACTTGTGCACATTGTCGAATCGGATCATGACTGCCCTTTTCCGCCGTCTGTCGATGCCGCCTAGCCGGCAGCCTGGGGCGCCAGCGCGTTGGCAATGGCCACGTACTGCTGCACGCTGAGGTTCTCGGCACGCAGCCCGGCATCAATGCCCAGTGCGGCCAGGGCCTCGTCGCTGATTACGCCCTTCAGGTTGTTGCGCAGCGTCTTGCGTCGCTGCGCGAACGCCTTGGCTACCACCTCCTCCAGCAGCGCCTCGTCGCGGGCAATGCCGCAACGCCCCGGTACCGGAATCATGCGCACCACGGCCGAGTCCACCTTCGGCGGCGGGTAGAACGAGCCGGGCGGTACCAGCAAGATCTGTTCCATGTCGAAACGGTACTGCAGCATCACCGTCAGGCGGCCGTAATCGGCGGTGCCGGGCACGGCCACCATGCGGTCCACCACTTCCTTCTGCAGCATGAAATGCATGTCGGTCACCCGCTCGCCGTAGCTCGCCAGGTGGAACAGCAGCGGGGTGGAAATGTTGTACGGCAGGTTGCCCACCAGCTTGAATTTGCCGTCGGTTACCGAGCCGAAATCGAAGACCAGCGCATCGCCTTCGTGAATGGTCAGCCGTGCCGGCGGGTACTCGCTTTTCAGGCGGGAGATGATGTCGCGGTCGATCTCCGCCACGTGCAGGTGGTCCAGGCGCTGCAACAGCGGCTTGGTCAGCGCGCCCAGGCCCGGGCCGATCTCCACTACCACGTCGTTGCGCGCGGCGCCGACGGCGTTGACGATGTCCTCGATGACTTTCTGATCCTGCAGAAAGTTCTGGCCGAAACGTTTGCGCGGAATGTGTTTGCTCATGAAATGTCCGGGTAGCTGATAAAGCGCGCAGCCGGCGCCGGCGGGCACCGGCTGCGTATAAAAATAATGGCCGCCATGTTCACCTTACGTGCTGGCGGCAGTTTTGCCATGACTAACTGGGCAGGTGGCTGCCAGTGCGCCGGCGCACGGAAAACCGAACAGGCGACGGGGGCGATGGTCGCCCTGCCGGATGGCAGCGCTCAATGGCCATGCCCCAGCCACAGCATGCCGGCCACCAGCACCGCGTAGCGGGCGAACTTGCCCAGCGTGATCCAGCACACGCAGGCGGCCCACGGCAGGCGCAGCCAGCCGGCGGCCAGCGGCAGCGCATCGCCCAGCACCGGCAGCCAGCTCAGCAGCAGCGCTGCCGGGCCGAAGCGGGCGAACCACGCCGCCGCGCGCGGCGGCAGCGGCTTGGGCGGTACACGGCGCCCCAGCCATACGCTGGTCAGGCTGCCGACACTGTTGGCCGCAGTGGCCACCAGCAAGGCCGGCAGCCACAGCCGCGGCGCCGCCAGCAGCACGCCGCCCAGCGCCAGCTCGGAATTACCCGGCAGCACCGTGGCGGACAGGAAGGCCGATGCCGCCAGCCCTGCCAGCAGCAGTACGCTGTCCATGCCTAGACGCTGAACTGGAACGGCTCGCCGGCCGCGGCGCTCACCACCTGCGACAGCGTGGCGCCGAACTCGGCGCCGTCGCGGGCGGCGATCCACTGGCCGTCGCGCTGGGCAAAGTGGAAGCCGCCGCTCTTGGCGGCGATCCATAGCTCCTGGTTCGGTACGTGGCGGTTCACCACCACCTTGCTGCCGTCATCGAACTCGATCTCCAGCACATTGCCGCTGATCACGCAGTCCACATCCAGCCCGGCATCGTCCAGCGCGTTTTCGATGCGGCGGAAGATGGCTTCGCTGATGCTCAGGAATTCGGTTTCGCTCATTGCTTGTCCTGTCCAAAAGAGCGGCCGCGGCGCTTGGGTGAGGCTGCCGCGGCCTGTTAGACTGCCATTTTGCCATAGCTGACCACTGGAATCCTTATGCGTACTGTGCTGCTGCTTGCCCTGCTGTCCGTTACCGTTGCCGCTTGCGGCTACAAGGCGCCGCTGTATCTGCCCAAACCGCCGGTCGATCAGCTGTCGTCGAGCGCAGCCAAATGAGTGTCCTGCAGGTTCGTGCGGCCAACCTTGCCGACCGCGCCGACCGCGCGCTGCTGGTGCGGCTGACCGACGGCTATGCCAGCGACCCGATGGGCGGCGGCGCCGGCCTGTCCAGCCATGCCCGGCTGCATCTGGCCGATGCGCTGGGCCGCCACCCCGGCCTGTTCGCGGTGATCGCGGAGCTGGATGGCGAGCCGGTGGGCCATGCGCTGTGCGTGCTGGGCTTTTCCAGCTTCTACGCCGCGCCGGTGTGCAATCTGCATGATCTGTCGGTGCTGGCAGCCGGCCGCGGCAAGGGGCTGGGCCGCTTGCTGATGCAGGCGGTGGAAGACGGCGCCCGTAGCCGTGGCTGTGCCAAGGTGACGCTGGAAGTGCGCGAGGACAACCACATCGGCCTTGGCCTGTACCACAGTGAAGGGTTTGCCCATTCCGGGCTGGGCGACGCCCGCTACCTGATGATGGAAAAGAAACTCTAAGCGATACCGGCGCTCAGCCGGACAGGCCGCCGGCGGACATCTGCAGCCGGTTGCGGCCATTGTGCTTGGCGCCGTACAGCGCCAGGTCGGCCGCGCGCAGCGCCTCGTCCCAGCCCTGCGGCTGTTCGCACCAGTGCAGGCCGAAACTGGCGGTAACGTGCAGCAGCGGGTGCACGTCCTGCCAGCTGTATTCCATGATTGCCAGCCGCAGGCGCTCGCAACAGGCCAGCGCGCTTTCCACCATGTCTTCCTGCAGCAGCAGCACGAACTCCTCGCCGCCGTAGCGCGCTACCAGGTCGCTACTGCGCGTGCGCAGGGTCACCAGCTGCGCCACCTTCTTCAGCGCCTCGTCGCCGATGGCGTGGCCAAAGCGGTCGTTGATGCTCTTGAAGTGATCCAGATCCAGCACCACCACTGCCAGGCCGCCGGCTTCGGTGCCCAGCCGCGCCAGCCGCGCCGGGCCTTCCAGATCCAGTGAACGGCGGTTGGCCACCCCGGTCAGCGGGTCGAACAGCGCCGCCTGCTCCAGCTCGTTCATGCGCGCATCGGCCAGCGCCTTTTCCGCCTCAAGCCGCGCCGCGCGCAGCCGTTCGCGCTCCGCCTGCAGCCGTTCGCGCTCGGCGGAAAGCTGGGCGCTGGTGATCTCCAGCTCCTTGCGGATCGCCCAGCCCTGGGTGCTGCTGCGCTGGTTGGTCAGCGCCTTCTCGATGCGGCGCAGTTCTTCCAGCTCGGCCAGCGCCAGCTGGAACTGGCCGGTGTCCTTGTACAGCCGGTACAGCCCTTCGTGCGCCAGTACCACCATGTCGAATTCGATCAGCTCGCCCTGCGCCAGCAGGTTGCGCAGCGCCTTCGCCGCCGCCTCGTGCTCGCCGGAGTGATGCAGCAGCGCGGCCTCGGCCAGGTCGGCATTGCGCTGCATATGGGTGAAGTGCCCCTGCTCGGCCAGGCCGCGCGCCCGCGCCAGCGCGCTGGTGGCCGTGGCCAGGTCGCCCAGGTTGATGTCGATTTCCGCCAGGTTGATGTAGCTGGTGGTCAGCGAGTGCAGATTGCTGCCGCTGGTGGCCAGCGCCTCCGCCTGCACGAACTGCTGGCGTGCCAGCAGGAACAGCCGCCGCGCCTCGTCGTGATTGCCCAGCACTTCCTGCTGCAGGCCGGCCGCGCGGTAGTTGACTCCCAGGTTGGTCAGCGCGCTGAAACAGGCGACATCGTCGCCGGCCTGCCGCGCCTGCTGGTCGGCCTGCTGCAGCAGGCTCACGCTCTGCTCCAGGTCGCCCAGCGCGGAAAAGGTGGCCAGCCCGGCGCGGTTCAGCGCCCAGGACAGCAGCAGCGGGTCGCCATCAATGCGCGCGGCGCTCAGCGCCTCCAGCGCGTACTTCAGCGCGTCCTGCCCCAGCCCCATCTCGTTGCAGGCCATGGCCACCGTGCACAGCACGTCGGCACGGGCGCCGGCCTGGCCAACGAAATCCAGCCCGGCCGCTGCCTCCAGCCCGTATTGCACCGCCTCGGTGAGGTGCCCCATGCGCAGCAGGTGCAGCGCCAGCAGCAGCAGCGCCTCGTTGCGCTGCTGCTGGTGTTGCGGCGTCTTGCACAAGGCCAGCGCGTTCGCCGCCGCCAGCCTGCCCAGGTGGTGCTGGCCGCTCTTTCTGGCTTGCCTTGCCTGACGCAAGTGCATGGCAATCATGCGTCCCGGCTGGGACGTTGCTGCCGGCGCAGTGGAGTCGCTCATGGCTCTGGCCATCACTCTGGTGGGCATGTCGTTGTTGTGGCAGGCGCGTTAGTTGAAAGTGAAAAACATAGAATCAATACAGCCAATTGCAGGCTGTATTTATATATCCGAATCCACGGCGACAACAACGGCTAAACAAGTGATAGCCGGTTTTTTTGCACGCTGCTGTCTTGTATGGGCCGCTGCGGCACGGCCAGCGAAGCCGCGCAGGCAATGGTGAGATTTTTATAAATATTTACTTAAAGCACGAATGCCGCCGTGTTGCTGCCGCGCCACGCCCGGCCACTGTGCTACCGCCCTGCTGACAATACGCTGTCAGCAGCCCCTGCCGATACTGGCCACATGCAGGATGTCCTGCCCAACAAGGAAACCATCATGTCGCCATTCGTTCACTGGTTCGAAATCCCCGTCACCGACTTCGAGCGCGCCGTCGCCTTCTATCAGCAGGTCTTCGCCACCACGCTGCGCTGCCGGGACTTCATGGGCGAGCGCAATGCGGTGTTCACCCAGGCCGATGGCAGCAGCCAGGGCTGCCTGCTGGCCAGCCCGCGGCTGCGACCGGCCGCACAGGGCTGCCGCTTGTACCTCGACGGTGGCGCCGATGTCGCCACCCTGCTGGCGCGGGTGCCTGCCGCCGGTGGCCAGGTGGTGCTGGAGAAGACGGCGCTGCCGGAAGGCCTCGGCCATATCGGCCAGTTCGCCGACCCGGACGGCAACATCATCGGCGTGCACAGCGCGCCATGAGCCGCTACTGGATAGGTGTTGCCAGCCGCGACCACGTTGGCCGCGGCGTGGCTGGCGGCTTCGCCCAGCTGTGCCACGGCAAGGCCGGGCCGCTGGCGCGCATGCAGCCCGGCGACGGCCTGGTGTACTACTCGCCGCGCGAGCAGTTCGCTGGTGATACGCCCTGCCAGTGCTTTACCGCCATCGGCCTGGTGCAGCCGGGCCAGCCCTACCAGGTGCAGATGGCGGCGGATTTCACGCCGTGGCGGCGCGATGTGCAGTTCCTGCCCGCCACGGCAGCTGCCATCCGTCCGCTGCTGACACGGCTGGCCTGCATCCCCGACCCGCAGCACTGGGGCCAGGCCTTCCGTTTTGGCATGCTGCAGATCAGCGCCGCCGACTTCCGCTTGATCGCCGCCGCGATGACGGCCACACTGCCGGCGGACATGCCAATGGAGTGACATCATGCGCCGAGCCGACCGCCTGCTGCAGATCCTGCTGCTGATGCGTGGGCGCCGCCGAACCACTGCCGCACAGTTGGCCGCATGGCTGGAGGTATCGCCGCGCACCGTGTACCGCGACATGGCCGCACTGCTGGCCAGCGGCGCACCGCTGAACGGCGAGGCCGGCGAAGGCTACTGGCTGGAGGCGGGCTTCACCCCGCCGCCGATCAGCTTCGACACGGCGGAACTGGCGGCGCTGGAAGCTGGTGCGCGCATGCTGGCCGGCTGCGCCGACAGCGACACCGCCGCAGCCGCCGCCAGCGCGCTGCAGAAGATCCACGCCGTGCTGGGCAGCGGCGGGCTCACGCCCTCGCCGCTGTTCGTGCCGCCGCTGCGCTCCCCGGCGCCGGCGGTGCTGACCGAACTGCGCCAGGCCTGCGAGCAGCAGCGCTGCCTGCAGCTGCACTACCGCGACGAAGGCGGCCGCAGCAGCGAGCGGGAAGTGGCGCCGCTGGGGCTATTCTTCTGGGGGGAGCACTGGACATTGGCTGCCTGGTGCCGGCTGCGCCAGGCTTACCGCCACTTCCGCACCGACCGCATCCAGGCGGTGCATGCGGCCAACCTTGCCTGGCCGGACGATATTTCGCTGGATGGCTTTCTGCAGCAGGCCGGTGCCGGCACGGATGTCCGCCAGCGCCTGCAGCAGCAGACCAGCCAGCCCTGGCACCGGCGCTGAACATTGCCACGAGGAGAGCGACATGGAAGCACGACTGAGTTTCATTACCCTGGGAGTGGCCGATCTGGCGCGCGCCACCGCCTTCTACCGCGACGTACTGGCGCTGCCGCAGATCGCCATGCCGGAAGGCGCCGGAGTGGCCTTCTTCGAAATGGGCAGGACCTGGCTGTCGCTGTTCCCGCGCAGCGAGCTGGCCAAGGACGCCGGCGTGCCGGACAGCCCGCCGGCGGCGTTTCCCGGTTTCTCGCTGGCGCACAATGTGCGCGAACGGCTGCAGGTGGATGCGCTGCTGGATGAAATCGCCAGCCGCGGCGGCGAGATCGTCAAGCCGGCGGAAGATGCGTTCTGGGGCGGGCGCAGCGGTTATTTCCGCGACCCGGACGGCTTTTTGTGGGAAGTGGCGTGGAATCCGCAGTTCCCGCACACCTGAGCCGGCTCGGCGGATGTCAGGGTAGCGGGCGGCGCATCAGGTACTGGTGCAGCGGCTCGCGCCGGCAGCCCAGCGCCAGCAGCGCATCACCCCCCAGCTGCGGCGCCTGGAGGTAAGGCACTCGCCAAGGCAATGCCGGGTGGGCAGCGCGCAGTGACTGCAGCAGCGCACGCGCCGCCTGCTGTGCCGGCTGGCGGTCTACCAGGCTGAGAATCTGCACATCATCGTCCTGCGCCACGAAAACCAGCTGTGCGCTGTCCTGCTGCCAGGCCTGCCAGGGTAGCTGCGACGAGGCCAGCACCGGCGCGCTGACCTGCAGCGGCAGCACGCAGCCGGCGGCCTCGGCGGCATCCAGCCAGCCCAGCGCCGCCTCGCGGCCAACGTCCTGCGGCGGCTGGCCGGCCGCCGGCAACGCCGCGCCTGCCGCCAGGCTGTAACCATGCAGCGGCATCAGCTCGGCAAAACCGCGGCTGCGGTACAGCCGCAAGGCGCGTTCGTTCTGCGCAAACACTTCCAGCTCCAGTTCCGCCAGCCCGTGCGCGCTGGCGCGGGCGATCAGCTCGTCCAGCAGCGCCGGCGCCGCACCGCTGCCGCGGGCCTGCGGCAAGGCGCCCATGGTGGCCAGCCGCCAGCGCGGGCCACGTGGCGCCACCAGCGCGAAAGCCACGATCTCGCTGCCGCGCAGCGCCACCCGGCTGCGCGACAGCGACACCGCCTGGCGGGCAAGAAAGCTCGGCCACAATGCCAGTGGCTGGCTGAACGGGCCGATCAGGTAGTCGGCAAAGGCGGTGCCGAAGGCAGCATGCAGCTGTGCCGGCGGCACTACATTGGCGGCTTCGAGGCGGAAAACGGACATGGCGCGGCTCCGTGACAGAACCGCGCCATTCTAGAAAGCCGGCGGCGGGCGCACAGCCCGCCGGAAGGACAGCCCGGCAGAAAGAAAACTCAGCGCTGCGGGCCGATCAGCCGGGTGAGGGTGTCGTCGCGCAGGAAGCGGTGGTGCCACACCGCGGCAGCCACGTGTATCGCCAGCACGATCAGCAGCAGGTTGCCCAGCAGGCCGTGGATTTCGCGCCACAGGTGGCGCAGACCCGGCGCCGGGGCGATGAATGCCGGCATGGCGATGCCGAACAGTGCCACCGGCTTGCCGCCGGCCTGCTGCGTCAGCACACCGAACAGCGGCAACAGCAGCATCAGCGCGTACAGCGTCCAGTGCCCGGCGTGCGCCAGCCGCTGCACCAGTGGCGATGGCAGCGGGGTGATGACCGGCGGGCGGTTGCCCAGCCGCCACAGCAGGCGCGGCACCAGCAGCAGGGCGGTCAGCAGGCCGGCATCGATATGCCACAGCAGCAGCTGCATGCGCTCGGCGGAGCCTCGCGGCCAGAAACCGTTGATCTCGACGCAGAACAGCGCCGTCAGCACGGCGATGGCCGACAGCCAGTGAAAGACACGGGCTGCCAGCCCGTAGCTGTGTTGCGAGTTGCGCAGCATGCCAACCTCCACCCCAGAGTAGGCTTTGAGCATAGCCAAGCCGGCTTAATCCGTACTTATGCACGCAAAAAAATCGCGCCCGCCGTGACATGGCGGGCGCGATGTTGGCCGCAAGGGTGTTACAGCTCGCCCTTGAGCAGCGCCAGCAGCGCCTCGGTATCCAGCTTGGCGCTGGCGTCGCCGCCTTCCAGCAGGCTGTCGGCCAGATCGCGCTTCACGCCGTGCAGCGCCACGATCTGCTCCTCGATGGTGTGCTCGGCCACCAGCCGGTAGATGGTCACCGGCCGTTGCTGGCCCATGCGGTAGGCGCGGTCGGAGGCCTGGTCTTCCACTGCCGGGTTCCACCACGGGTCGAGGTGGATGACGAAATCGGCGGCGGTGAGGTTGAGGCCGGTGCCGCCGGCTTTCAGGCTGATCAGGAACACATCGCCCTCGCCGCGCTGGAAGGCATCCACCCGCGCCTTGCGCTCCCGGGCCGGTGTGCTGCCGTCCAGGTACTGGTAGGCGATGCCCTGATCGTCCAGCCACTGCCGCACCAGCTTGAGATGGTCGACGAACTGGCTGAACACCAGTGCCTTGTGGCCGTTTTCCAGCAGCTCCTCGGCGATTTCGGTAAATGCGGCCAACTTGCTGCCGGCAATGGCGCTGTCCGGCAGCACCAGTTGCGGGTGGCAGCAGAAGCGGCGCAGCTTGGTGATTTCGGCCAGCACCTGCATCTGCCTGCCATCGGTGCCCTGCAGCTGGTCGAGCTTGTCCACCGCCTGCTGGCGCATGGCTTCGTACAGATGCACCTCGTCCGGAGACAGCGGCACCTTGCGGGTGATCTCGGTGCGCGGCGGCAGCTCGTGCAGCACCTGGCTCTTGGTACGACGCAGGATGAAGGGCTGGATCAGCGCCTTCAGCGCCGCGCGCGCGTTCTTGTCGCCGCGCTCGATCGGCGTGGAAAAACGCTGCTGGAAGCGCTCCTGGCTGCCCAGCAGGCCGGGGTTGAGGAAGCGGAACAGGTTCCACAGCTCGCCCAGGTGGTTTTCCACCGGGGTGCCGGAGGCGGCCAGGCGGAAGCCGGCGTTCAGCGACATCACCGCCTGCGAGCGCTTGGTGCCGGCGTTCTTGATCGCCTGCGCCTCGTCCAGCACCACCGAGCGCCAGTCCACCGCGGCAAAGGCGTCGGCATCCAGCTGCAGCAGGCCGTAGCTCACCACCACCAGGTCGAACGGCCCCAGGTCCACCAGCGAGCGGAACTGGTGATACGGCCGCACGCGCAGGGTGGGGGCGAAGCGGGCGGCCTCGGACAGCCAGTTCAGCGCCACCGAGGTGGGCGCCACCACCAGCTGCGGGCCGCCGGGAGCGCGCTCCAGCAGCAGCGCCAGCGTCTGCACCGTCTTGCCCAGGCCCATGTCGTCGGCCAGGCAGGCGCCCACGCCCCAGTGCGCCAGGCGCGCCATCCAGTCGTAGCCTTCGCGCTGGTAGTCGCGCAGCTCTGCCTGCAGCGTGGACGGCAGCTGCGGCTGGTAGTCGCGCAGGCTGTCCAGCGTGGCCAGCTGCTGCTGCCAGGCGGTGTCGGCGTCGAATTCGCCCACCTCGCCGGACAGCTCGGCCAGCACCGGTGCGGCCAACTGTGCGTAATGTATGCCGTCGCGGCCAACGTGGTCGGCCAGCAGCGCCAGCTCTTCCAGCCGCTGTTTCATGCTGTCGGTCAGCGCCAGCCAGTCGTCGTCGCCCAGTGCGATGAAGCGGCCCTGCTGCTGCGCGGCCAGTTCCAGCAGCTCCTTGAGCTGCAGTACGCGGCCGTCGTCCAGCTGCAGCTTGCCGGTGAGCACGAACCATTCGCCGTGGCGCTTCACCGACAACTGCAGCTGCGGCAGGCCGCGGCGCGACTTGATGCGCAGCCGCTCGCCCTCCGGCCACACGCAGGCCAGCAGCGCAGCATCCAGCTGCTGCAGTTCGGACAGCACTTCCAGTGCCTGCTGCGGCGACGGCAACTGCCATTCCTGGCCGTCGTTGTCGGCGCCGGCCAGCGCCGGGCAGGCGGCCAGCACCTGCTGCAGCGCGGCGCGCTCGGCCGCCAGGTTGCGGCGGGTCTGCACGGTGCGGCCATCCACCTCGCCGACGATGCTTTCCATGCCGCTGCCCGGCTTGCACCAGTTGGCCGCCGCCAGCGGCCGCATCAAGAGTTGCAGGCGCAGGCCCTGCGCCAGCGGCAGCAGGTGGGCGTACAGGCGGCCGTCGGCCGGAATGCTGTCCAGGTGGCCGGCCAGCTCCGGCAGGTCGGAATGAATCGGCACCAGCGGCGCCACGCTGGTCACCGCGTCGATCAGCTGCGCCTTGGCCGCCAGCGGCACGGTGAGTTCGCGGCCGATGATGCCGGCGATCTGCCGCACCTCGCGGCCAACCTGGTACACCGCCAGCCGGGTGGGGGTGTCTTTTTCCCACACCACTTCGCTGTCGGCGGCGATCTTGCCCGGGTGCAGGCGCACGCGGATCTCGCGCGCGTCCTCGGTAAGCTGCAGCGACACCTGGCCGGCAATCACGTCCACGCGCACGTCCGGGGCGTCGGCCCAGTACACCGCGCCGTGGCCTACCAGCGCCGGTAGCGATTTCTCGGCGTCCAGCTCGTAGGCGCTGCCGCCGCCGTAGTAGCTGTCGTGCGCCGATTTGATGTGGCGCAGGATGCGGCGATCCGGCTCGCCCAGGTAGTCGAATTCGTCCGGGGTCTCCAGCAGGCGGCGCAGTGCCACGGCGCGGCCGCGGCTCCATTGCCCGCGGGCGCCCAGTTTCTGTTCGCGCGGCTCCATCAGCACGCCATGCGGCGCCACGGTGATGAGCCAGGCCAGGCGGGTGTCCTTGCTGTCCACGGTAAGCGGGGTCTCCTTGCCGGCGCCCAGCAGCTTGAGCGCATTGAGTGCGTGCTGCCAGGCTTCCTGGCGGCGGTAGATGTCCACCAGCGGGGTGAGCTGGCGCTGGGCATGCCACTGCGGCTGCTGCCGCGGCACGCCGAACTGGCGCCACAGCAGCGCGGCCACTTCCTCTGCCGCCCAGGCATAGCCTTCGTCCTGCAGCTGCTGGCCGAACTGTGTCAGCGCCGCCTGCCACGCCGGGGTGCGCGCCTGTTTCACGTCCAGCCACCAGGCGGCCACCGCCAGCAGCAGGCCATCGAGGCCGCTCAGCGCCGAGGCGTCCGGCAGTTGCAGGCCGGCGGCCACCGCCGCGCTTTCCTGCACCGTGAGCAGGTGCTGCAGCACGTAGTAGCTGTGGCCGTGGCGCTGGCGCACGCCGGCGGCAATGGCCTGCTTCAGTTCGGCCTGGCGTTTGTCGTCGCGGCTGCCGATCAGCGCCAGGCAGTAGAAGGCGTTGAATACCGCCGGCAGCTCCAGCGTGCGCTTGCCGGTTTCGCGGCGGATGTCGGCCAGCCATTCGGCCACCACCTCCAGCGCCTCGGCATAGCGGCCCTGCATTACCGGCAGCAGCAGCCGGCGCGCCACCGGCAGGCCGTCGCCTTCGGCGCCCGGCCGGGTGACCAGCTCGAAATCGGCACGCCACAGTGCCTGCTGCAGCAGCTGCGCGGTGAGTTCGTCCCAGTCGCGGTAGCCGTCTTCCAGCCGCGCCAGTGCGTAGCGGTAGCCTTCGGTGAAATGGTCCAGCCGCCAGTTGGCGTCCGGCAGGTAGTCCATCAGCAGCAGCACCTGGATGTCGTCGTCCAGGCGGTCGAACAGCGCGCGGCCGGCGGCGGTGTGGAACAGGCGCTTGAACGGCGGTTGCGGTGCCACTCCGCTGCTGCCCTGCACCAGCTGCTGGTACAGCGCCAGCCACTCGGCGGTGGGCTCGGCGCGGCCCTGCAGGATCGCCAGCCACAGCCGCAGCTGCACCGCCGGCGCACTGGGCGCGGCGCGTGGCAGCGGCAGGTGGTCGCACAGCAGCTCGCCCCAGGCGGCCAGCTCGGCCTGGTCGTCCAGCAGCTGCAGCAGCACCGCGTTGCGCGCCTGCGGCGCGATGCGGTAGGGCAGGCCGGTGGTGCGAACGATGGCGTCGCGGTGTTCCAGGTCGCCCAGCACCGCCCCCAGGGTTTCATTGTTCAGTGCCTTGCCGTGTGCATCGCGGATCAGGTTCAGGCTGAGCAGCATCAGCAGGTTGGGCTTGTTCTCGCCGTTGGGCAGCAGCGCCAGCGCGCGCAGCACCGCCAGGTGGGGGGCGGGCAGCTGGTCGAGCGGCAGCAGGAGTTCGGACGTGGTCATGGGGCGGCGGGCAATCGGGTTGGCCGCGGCTCAGCAAACTGTGTGCCGCGGTGTGGCGAAACGAACCCGAAAGTGTACGCCAAGGCGGCGGCGGCGGCCATCGGCGGCGCGAGAAAACGAGCAGGAACTGCTGCAAAAAGCAGGGCGGAAGCCCCGCCGGGGCGTTCCGCCATTCAGCTGCCATATTAGGCGTGGTACCAGGCCCGGATGCGCCTGTGGCTTGTCCGGGCTACGGGGTTGCGGAGCACAACGTTGGCCGCACGCTGGCGGATCGCCCTGCGGGCATCCGCCCTACTGCCTTATGCGGCCAACCCTGGCCTACACCGTGAAGCGCGCCACGGCCTGGCGCAGTTGCTGCGCCAGCGCGGTCATTTCGCAGGCGGCCAGCGAGGCGTCGCGGGCCTTGTGGTGGTTCTGGTCGGCCTGCTGCGCCACCCGCTCCACGTTGTGGGCGATGTCCATGCTGGCGGTGCTCTGCTCGCGCAGCGCGTCGGCAATGCCCACCACCGCCTGCTCCACCTGGCGTGCGCCGTCGCGGATGTCTTGCAGGCTGTCGCCGGCTTCGCTGGCGGCGCGCACGCCGCTTTCTACCTGCAGCGCGGCGCTGTTCATGCTGTCCACCGCCTGCTGCGCCTCGTTCTGGATGCGGGTGACGATGCCGGTGATTTCCTGGGTGGACTGGGTGGTGCGTTCGGCCAGCTGGCGCACTTCGTCGGCCACCACCGAGAAGCCGCGGCCCATTTCGCCGGCGCGGGCAGCTTCGATGGCGGCGTTCAGCGCCAGCAGGTTGGTCTGGTCGGCGATATCGCGGATCACCGTTACCACCCGGCTGATCTGCTCCGAGCGCTCGCCCAGCTGGGTGACGGTGCGCGCGGTGTCACCGGAGGCGGCGGCGATTTCGCGCATGGTGTTCACCGTGCGGCCAACGGTCTCCTCGCCGCTGCGCGATACCTGGTCGGACTGTACCGCCAGTTCGCGCGCGCTGCCGGCGTGCTGGCTGACCTGGCCGATGCTGTGGGTCATTTCCTCCACGCAGGCGGCCATGGCCGATACCGCGGCGCTTTGCTCGCTGGAGCTTTGTGCCACGTCGTCGGCCAGTTGCGACACGTTCTGCGCATTGCGGCCCAGGCCGCCCACGCCCTGGTTGACCTCGCTGATCAGCTGGCGCAGCTCGCTGCACATGTGGTTGCTGGCGGCCAGCACCTGGCCGATCTCGTCGCCACGGTCCACGTCGACCTGCGCGGTGAGGTCGCCGGCGGCGATGCGGCGGGTAACCGCCACCAGCTGTTCCAGCGGGCGGCTGACCCAGCGGCGCATGGCGAAGTGCAGCATGGCCACCAGTGCCAGCAGCACCAGCAGCGTGCCCAGCAGCATGGTCAGCTGCATTTGCCGCGGCTCGCGCACCAGTTCGTCCTGGTAGGCGCCGGTGGCGACCAGCCAGCCCCAGTGTGGGTAGCTCTGGAAGGTGGCCAGCTTGCGGCGCGGTTCGCTGGCGCCCGGGTCCTGCCACAGGTAGCTGATCTGGCCGTTCTGCTGCTGCAGCATGGTCTTGATGAAGGTGTTGCCGTCGGCGTCGGTTTTTTCCAGCAGGTTTTTGCCGGCGGCGCTCGGGTGGATCAGCATGGTGCCCGGCCGCTGGCGGGCATCCAGCACGTAGACGTAGCCGGTATCGCCGATCTTGATCGACAGGATCTTCTGCTGCAGCGCCTTCAGGCCGTCGGTGTTGTCGATGCCGACGAACAGCGCGCCCACCACCTGGCCGGCGTCATCGCTGATCGGCTGGTAGTGGGTCATGTAGTCGCGGCCGAACAGGCGCGCCGGGCCGGTATACGGCTGGCCGGCAGACAGCAGCGCGTAGGCAGGGCTCTCGTGCGCCAGCGAGGTGCCCACCGCGCGGCGGCCGTCTTCCTGCTTCACCGAGGAACTGATGCGGCGGAAGTCACTGCCGTTCTTCACGAACAGGGTGGCGACGTTGCCGGTGGCCTGGGTGTAGTTGTCCACCAGGCTGTTGTTGTCGTTCAGCAGCTGGCTGCCGCCGTACAGCGCCGCGCTGGCGCCGGAGGCATCGACGCGCAGCGGGCGCGGCAGGCCGGTGGCCAGCAGGCGGGTGCTCTGCCGGGCGTTGTCTTCCAGCACGCGGGCATAGGCGTCGATGGTGTCCACCACCTGCTGGTTGGTGGTCTGCATGGTGGCGATGGCGCGCGCTTCGATGCGGTTGCCCAGCCAGTTGCTGAGCAGGAAGCCGGCGCCGCCGAGGACGAGCAGCAGTGCCAGGCTCAGCAGCAGGCCGAGCCTGGTCGCCAGGGAAAGTGATTTGGGAGTGGTTGTAGGCATGTCTGGTCACGGTGCATGGATAGGGATCAACTGCGCCTTATCTGTCGGGCACCCCGCAAAACCCTGCTTTCGTCGCGATACTGCGTTGCTCACGAAAAACGCCTCCTGACATAGCAACCCTATGCGGCGTCGGAGTTTTTCATTCGCGCCTTGTCTCGCCGCGACTGGCTTCTATTGGAAACCGGGGCTTTTCGAGGCGCCCTGTAATAAGAATTTTTCTTTTTTTGGCGCAATCGAATGTTATCCACACAGCAATGCCACCGTGTTGATGGCCGTCAAGCAGCCGGCTAATGCCTTGATCGGGCGGCGATTTCAGCCGCCGGCGGCGCCCGGCAGCAAGGCGGCCAGCGCATCGATGGCCGGCGCGTGCTGGCCGTGGCGGCGCACCAGCACGGTATCGGCCACCGCCAGCTGTGGCGGCAGCGGGTGGATGGCCACGTTGCCGGCGGCCGGGGTGATGGCCAGCAGCGCTTCCGGCACCATCGCCAGCCCCATGCCGCTGGCGGCGCAGCTGATCATGGCGTGGTAGGAATCCAGCTCCACCAGGCGGTCGGCCACGCAGCCGCTGTCGGCCAGCCAGCGCTCCAGCCGCTGGCGGTAGGCGCAGCCGCGGTCGAAGGCCAGCAGCGTGTAGGGGCCGGCATCCGGCGCCACCCGCTGCCCCAGCGCGCTGATCAGCACCAGGTTTTCGCGGCTGAACGGCACGCTGTCCAGCCGTACATCGTCCACCGGGCCGCATACCAGCGCGCAGTCCAGCTCGCCGGCCAGCACCGCGGCGATCAGCGGCGCGGTGGGGGCGGTGCGCAGCTCCAGCCGTACCTGCGGGTAGCGCTGGTGGAAATCGGCCAGCAAGGGCGGCAGCCGCACCGCGGCGGTGTTTTCCATCGCCCCCAGCCGCAGGCTGCCGGCCGGGGTATCGCCGGCCACCGCCTGTTGCGCCTCTTCCGCCAGCTGCAGCAGGCGGCCGGCATAGCCTTGCAGCACGCGCGCCGCCGGGGTTGGCCGCAACTGCTTGCCTTCGCGTTCGAACAGCGCCACGCCCAGGTTGTCTTCCAGCTGGCGGATGCGGGTGGTGACATTGGATTGCACGCGGTGCAGGCGGCGGGCAGCGGCAGTCACGCCGCCTTCCTGCAGCACGGCCTGGAAAATGCGCAGATCGCCCAGGTCCATGATCGTTCTCTTTTCGGGATGGATATGATCATACTAATTCATTTTTCAGGATGATGTGGCCGGCGCAAACTGTTGCCGTCACATCTCGTCCTGGAGCCTGTCATGGCTACGCCTTCCCTGCGGCAGGGCTATCTTGCCGCCTTTTCCGCCGTCGCCATCTGGAGCGGTTTCATGCTGGTGGCCCGTGCCGGTGGCCACAGCGGCCTTACCCCGTACGATTTGCTGGGCCTGCGCCTGGCCATCGCCAGCCTGCTGTTGTGCTTTCTGGGGCTGCCGCCGCGCGAGAGCTGGCGCGACGGCCGGCTGTGGCTGCTGGCGGTGATCGGCTGCATCGGCTTCTGCCTGCTGTGCTACAGCGCGGTGCAGTGGGTGCCGGCAGCGCATGCCGCGCTGCTGATTCCCGGCCTGCAGCCCTTCCTGATGGCCTTGCTGCTGCTTTGCACCGGCCAGGGTTGGCCGCAGCGGCGGCAAGGCCCCGGCTACCTGCTGATGGCACTGGGCGTGCTGCTGCTGGCGCTGCCGCTGCTGCAGGGCCATGCCGGCAGCCGGCAATGGCTGGGCGACGGCATGCTGTTGCTGGCGTCGCTGTTATGGGCGGTATATGGTCTGCTGGCGCGGCGCTGGCAGCTGCCGGCCTGGCAGCTCACCGCCTTCGTCACCCTGGCCTCCGCCGTGCTGTACCTGCCGGTATACCTGCTGTGGCTGCCCAAGGGCCTGGGCCAGGTGTCGCTGGCTACCGTGGCCGGGCTGGGGCTGTTTCATGCCGTGGTACCGGCCATTGTCGGCATGCTGGTGTACCTGCGTGCGGTCAGCGTGCTGGGGCCGGCGCGCATCTCGGCGCTGATGGCGCTGATACCGGTGCTGACCGGCCTGCTGGCGGTGCCGGCACTGGGCGAGGCGCTGAGCCTGCCGCTGGCCGCCGCGCTGTGCAGCGTGTCGCTGGGCGCCTGGCTGGTGGCGCGCGAAGGGCTGCCCGCCGGCAGGGCAAGGTTGGCCGCAACGACTTTCAACAAGGAGCAGACATGCCGTACGTGAACATCAAGATTACCCGCGAAGGCGCCAGCAGCGAGCAGAAGGCCGAGCTGATCGCCGGCGTCACCCGACTGCTGCAGGACGTGCTGGGCAAGAACCCGGCTACTACCGTGGTGGTGATCGACGAGGTGGATACCGACAACTGGGGCATAGGCGGCGAGAGTGTCTCCGTGCGCCGCGCGCGCGGCAGCTAGCCCCATCCGCCTCGCGCAATGGCTGCTGCGCTGCAGGGCGCGCATGGCACAGGCGCCGGGCGGGCCCGGTGTTGCGGCCATGGCACTGGTCTTTGGTGCAGGCGGCCGCTGCAAACAAAACGCCCCGGCATGCCGGGGCGTTGTGCTGACTGACAGGCTGGCGCTTAGTTGCCGCCGGCGTCTTTCACGCACTTCTGGATGAAGCTCTTCTTGGCGGCGCCGGCCAGTTTCTTGTCGGCGGCCTTGTTCTCGCACACGCCCTGGGCACCCGGTGCCTGCGCCTTCATGTCCTTCTCGCATTTCTTGATGAAGCTGCCCTTGGCTGCGCCGGCCAGTTTCTTGTCGGCAGCCTTGGCTTCGCACGATGCCGGCGCGGCAGCGGCAGCCGGGGCGGCGGCTTTCATGTCTTTCTGGCACTTCTGGATGAAGCTGTTCTTGGCGGCGCCGGCCAGTTTCTTCTCGGCAGCCTTGGCTTCGCAGGCGTTATCGGCGGCGTAGGCGCCGGCAGCGGTACAGGCCAGAGCGGCCAGCAGCAACAGTTTACGCATTTTGCTTCCTTTCCTGGAGGGGACATCAGACCGGTGAATATTGCGCCGTCGTACGACGTGATGCAATGTGTAGGCCATTAAATTCACGGCAATGTCATCTTGTGCTGCCAGCCTGCCGGCTGTAGCCGGCGCGTTTCGGGCGCCATGCCGGCATTGTCACATCATCCTCCGGCAGCCACTGCCGGGACGCGAGGTTCCATGCGCCTGTTTTTCCTGTTGAGCCTGATCCTGCTTGTGCCGGCGCCGCCGGCGGCCGCGGCTGAAACACTGCGGCTGGTGATCAGCGACCAGGCGGGCATGCCCTACCTGACCGATACGGACAAGGCGGACGGTGGCCTGCCCGGCCTGGCGGTGGAGCTGGTGCAGTTGGCTGCCCAGGCCTGCGATATCACACTGAAGATAGACCGGTTGCCCAGCTTGCGTAGCCTGCAGGCGCTGCGCAACGGCACCGAGGACGCCATGCTGCTGTTGTCCTACAACCCGGAGCGCGCCGTCTACGCCCACTACCCGCTGCGTGACGGCCAGCCGGATGGGCGCTACCGGCTGGCCACGCTCAGCTACAGCTTCTTCGTGCAGCGCGGCAGCGGCATCAGCTGGGACGGCAAGCAGTTGCTGGGTTATGACGGCAAGGTGGGCACCGATCTTGGCTGGTCGGTGGTTCGGGATCTGGCGCAGCTGGGCATTCCGGTGGAAAACGCGGTGGGGGTGGAAACCAATCTGGCCAAGCTGCGCAAGGGGCGCATCAGGGTGTATGCCGCGCAGAACATCCTGGTGGATACCTACCTGAAGAACAGCGACGATATCGTGGCGCTGTCGCCGCCCATCGCTACCCGTGATTATTTCCTGCCCTTCAACCGGCTGTACGCGCAGTACCACCCGCAGGTGGTGCACTGCCTGTGGCAGCAGATCGCCAGCCAGCGCGAGCCGCTGTACCGGCAGCGGGCCAGAGCCTACGGCCTGTAGCCGCGGCGCCGGCCACAAGACAAAGCCACCGTAACGGTGGCTTTGTCATCAGGGTTGGCCGCAGGCTCAGCCGGCGAGGCGGGCGCGGTGGCGGGCAATCTGCGCGCGCACCTGGTTCGGTGCGGTGCCGCCCACGTGGTCGCGCTGCGCCAGGCTGCCTTCCGGCGTCAGCACGGTGAACACGTCCTGCTCGATCAGCGTGCTGAACTCGCGCAGCTTGTCCAGGCTCAGGTCGGCGATGTCCACGCCCTGCAGCTCGGCATGGCGCACGGTCAGCGCCACCACTTCGTGGCTGTCGCGGAACGGCATGCCCTTCTTCACCAGGTAGTCGGCGAGATCTGTGGCGGTGGCAAAGCCCTGCAGCACCGCGGCGCGCATTGCCGCCGGCTTCACGGTGATGCCGCGCATCATGTCGGCGTAGATGCGCAGGGTGTCGATCAGCGTGTCGGCGGTATCGAACAGCGGTTCCTTGTCTTCCTGGTTGTCCTTGTTGTAGGCCAGCGGCTGTGCCTTCATCAGGGTAACCAGCGCGATCAGGTGGCCCACCACGCGGCCGGATTTGCCGCGTACCAGCTCCGGCACGTCCGGGTTCTTCTTCTGCGGCATGATGGAGGAGCCGGTGCAGAAGCGGTCGGCGATGTCGATGAAGCCGACGCGCGGGCTCATCCACAGGATCAGCTCTTCCGACAGGCGCGACAGGTGCACCATCACCAGGCTGGCGGCGGCGGTGAATTCGATGGCGAAGTCACGGTCGGATACCGCGTCCAGCGAGTTGTGGCACACGTCGTCGAAGCCCAGCAGCTGCGCGGTGTAGAAGCGGTCGATGGGGAAGGTGGTGCCGGCCAGCGCGGCGGCGCCCAGCGGCAGGCGATTCACCCGCTTGCGGCAGTCGGTCATGCGCTCGGCGTCGCGGCCCAGCATTTCCACGTAGGCCAGCATGTGGTGGCCGAAGGTCACCGGCTGCGCTACCTGCAGGTGGGTGAAGCCCGGCATCACGGTGTCGGCGTTGGCGTCGGCCAGGTCCAGCAGGCTGGTCTGCAGCTCGGCGATCAGGCCGACGATGAGGTCGATCTGCGCGCGCAGCCACAGGCGGATGTCGGTGGCTACCTGGTCGTTGCGGCTGCGGCCGGTGTGCAGGCGCTTGCCGGCGTCGCCGATCTTGTCGGTGAGGCGGCGCTCCACGTTCATGTGCACGTCTTCCAGGTCCACGCTCCAGGCGAAGTTGCCGGCGCGGATGTCGGCGATGATCTCGCTCATGCCCTGGCGGATGGCCGCCAGGTCGGCATCGGACAGCACGCCGGACTTGTTCAGCATGGCGGCATGCGCCAGCGAGCCTTCGATGTCGAACTCGGCCAGGCGGTTATCGAAGTTCACGGAGGCGGTGTATTTCTTCACCAGTTCGGAAACAGGTTCGGAGAAGCGGCCGGACCAGGCGTGCGAGTCTTGCATGATGGATGTCCCAAAGTTGTAAGTGTGCGGCGACTATGGGCAAGGATTATAGGTTGGCCGCACCGTGCGGCCAACCTTGCTGTCGGATGCCTCGAGTTTGCTGGGCTGTTGCGCTGATGATGGTGGGTGTGGAATCCGCTGCGCGGATGCTATTTGAAGTCGCCGGTTCCGCCCGGCGTACGGGGAGGGGGGCGTGCCGCCGCCCCCCTCCACCCCCGCTCGCCCCTTATGGTCCGCGAAACCCCGTCAAAAACGGCACCCGCAAGGCGCGGCCGAACTCGCCGCGCGCTAACGTCGCGCGGCTCAGACAAAGCGGCCGCTTAAAACCTTGCGGATACCGTTTTTGCCGGCGCTCCCCGTGGGGCAGTTTGGGTGCTACACAACGTTGGCCGCATGTCATGGTTGTGGGTTGATGCGGCCAACCCGCCCTACGAGGTTAGGCACACTAAGCGCCCACCAGGGCAACCTTCCAAAAAATAGAACCGATGTGCCCCAATCCCGTTGGTGCGAGCCGGGGATTGTTAAGGGGGCTGCGGTGGCCCCCTTAACCTGTCCGCCGGGCGGAACCGGCGATTTCAAACATCATCCGCGCAGCGGATACCAAGCCGGTTTGGTTTGTGCAGGCGGCGGAAGGCCCACCTGCATCGGGCTTCTGCCTTACCGTGTACGGTCCAAAAAAATGCCGCCAACCTTGCGGTTGGGCGGCATGTTTGCCTGGCGGGGCGGGCTCAGTAATCCCGCTGCGGTACCAGCACCGTGCGGTTGCCGTTGCTTTCCATCGCCGAAACGATGCCGGCGGCTTCCATGTCCTCGATCAGCCGTGCGGCGCGGTTGTAGCCGATGCGCAACTGGCGCTGCACCGAGGAGATCGATGCCTTGCGGGTGCGCAGCACGATTTCCACCGCCTCGTCGTACAGCGGGTCGGCCTCGCTGCCGGCGGCCGCCTTGCCCTTGGCTTCCAGCTGTTCCTCGTCGGCCACCGATTCGCCGGTGAGCAGGCCTTCCACGTAGTCCGGCTCGCCCCACTGCTTCAGGTACTCCACCACTGCGTGCACTTCCTCGTCGGTCACGAAGGCGCCGTGTACGCGCTGCGGGTAGCCGGTGCCCGGCGGCAGGAACAGCATGTCGCCCTGGCCCAGCAGGCTTTCGGCGCCCATCTGGTCGAGGATGGTGCGGCTGTCGATCTTGCTGGATACCTGGAACGCCACGCGGGTGGGGATGTTGGCCTTGATCAGGCCGGTGATCACGTCCACCGACGGCCGCTGGGTGGCCAGGATCAGGTGGATGCCGGCGGCGCGTGCCTTCTGCGCCAGGCGCGCGATCAGTTCCTCGATCTTCTTGCCGGCCACCATCATCAGGTCGGCGAACTCATCCACCACCACTACGATGAAGGGCAGCGTGGTCAGTGGTTCCGGCGTTTCCGGCGTCAGCGTGAACGGGTTGGTCAGGCGCAGGCCGGCGGCTTCGGCGGCGCGCACCTTGTCGTTGTAGCCGGCGATGTTGCGCACGCCGAGGTGGCTCATCAGCCGGTAGCGCTTTTCCATCTCGCCCACGCACCAGTTCAGCGCGTTGGCGGCCAGCTTCATGTCGGTCACCACCGGTGCCAGCAGGTGCGGGATGTCGTTGTACACCGACAGCTCCAGCATCTTGGGGTCGATCATGATGAAGCGCACTTCGTCCGGCGTGGCCTTGAACAGCAGTGACAGGATCATGGCGTTGACGCCCACCGACTTGCCGGAGCCGGTGGTGCCGGCCACCAGCAGGTGCGGCGCCTTGGCCAGGTCCGTCACCACCGGCGCGCCGGTGATGTCCTGCCCCAGCGCCATGGTGAGCTTGGAGGCGGACTGGGTGAATACGTCGGCGCCGAAGATCTCCGACAGGCGGATCATCTGCCGCTGCGGGTTGGGCAGCTCCAGCCCCATGCAGGTCTTGCCGGGGATGGTTTCCACCACGCGGATGGAGGCCAGGCCCAGCGCGCGCGACAGGTCCTTGCTGAGGTTCACCACCTGGCTGCCGCGCACGCCCACCGCCGGTTCCACCTCGTAGCGGGTGATCACCGGGCCGGCGTAGGCATCCACCACCGCCACTTTTACCTTGAATTCGGCGCAGCGCTCCTCGATCAGGATGCCGCGTTCGATCAGGTAGTCCTCGCTCTGCACCGCCTTGTGCGTCTCCGCCGGGCGCAGCAGCTCCAGCGACGGCAGCGTCACGTCGCCGTACACCACCGGGATGTGGCGCGGCGGCGGCATCAGCGGCAGTTGCTGCGGCGCGGCCTGCCAGCTGCTGTCGTGGCCAAGGTGCGCATCTTCGGTATCGTCTTCGGCATCGCCTTCATCCGGGGCTGCATCGTCGTCCAGCACCTGCCACACCAGGGGGCTGGCGGGGCGCAGTGCTGCCGCTGCCGGCTCGTCGTCGGGCGCAGCGGCGCTGTCGTCATCCAGCACATGCCAGACGATGTCGCCATTGGATGATGGCTGCTGCTGCCAGCTGCTCGGGCGCGGCGCGTCGTCCCACGGCGCTGCTTCTGCCGCAGGGTTGGCCGCAGGCAACGGCGCTGCCGGCGGAGTGGGCGCCGGTACTGCTGGCGGGGCGATTTCCTGCGGCTCACTCACCGGCTGGGCGGCATCCGCCGGGCTGCTGGCGGCCGGGACTTCCGCTGGCGCCGGCACGGCTGGCGGGCTGAAGCGGGCGGCCTGCGGCGTGGCCGGTTTGGCTGTCCAGTTGCCTTGCTGGCGCAGTTGCCACGGCGAGCGGGTGTCGATGCTGATGCTGGCGCCGGGCAGCGGGCTGGCTGGCAGCGGCTGGGCTGCCGCAATGCTGTCTGGCGTGCTTGCGGCCAACGTTGCCGGCGGCAGCTCGGCCTCGGCGGCCGTTTCGTTACTGCCATCCCACGCATCGTGCATGGCGGTGCTGTCGTCCTGCTCTGGCGCGGCCTCGCTGGCTGCGGTGTCGGCCGGCTGCTCGCGCTCCTTGTTGCCAAAGCGCGAGTTGGGGCCGAACAGTGCGCTGGCGGCACGTTCGCGCTCGTCCGGCGGCAGCGGGGTTTCGAAATGCGGCAGCGGGTCCGGCGGGTAGTAGGCGGCCAGGCTGGAAGGTGCCGGCTCGCTGGTGCCCAGCATGGCGTCCGGGGCGCGGTAGCGCTCGCCGTGCAGCTGCTGCAGGCTGGCGCGCACTTCTTCCGGCGCAATCAGCGGCAGGTCGCGCGACGGTTTGCCGCTGCGCGGCTGCGGCAGCTCGCGCGGGCTGCGGCGTTTCAGGTCGCGCTGCAGATTGTGCTGTACCTCCGCCAGCCCGATCACCGGCAGCGGCTCGGCGCTGGGCGGCGGGGCGACGTGCTTGTACTGCGGCAGTTGGCTCGGCAGCTCGCTGATGAGTTCCGGCGCGGGCGGCGGCGCCGGCTGCGGCTTGGGCTGCCGTGGCGGCAGGGTGATGATTTCCGGCTGCGGCGTGTCGGCAGCGGGTGTGGCTACCGGCGCCGGCGGCAACTCGTCCAGCACTTCGCTGACCAGGTTGCGGCGTGGCTTGGCGGTGGCGGGGGGCGCCGTGTCGTCGCTGGCGGCGGGCGCGGGCTCGTTCACGCCGTCGCCCTCCTCCATGCTCAGGGTGTCGCGCACACGCTGACCCAGCGTGTGCAGCATTTTGAACAGCTCCATGCCTGTGTTCGCTTGCAAAACAGGCCGCGCGGGCGGCCTGTCGGGGTTGTCCGGGTTAGCCGGGGGCCGGGTGGAAAGATCGCGCTTTGAGTCTGCTTGCGATCTGCTGCGCCTTGGCGATACGGCGTTGAATTCGACTCGGAGATGCGCATTGACTTCATGTCACTGCGCGCCCCTCCGTTTTTGCCTTGCCTCACCTTGGTTCGCGAGATCGTAAATAGGTTCTCAGCGCAGCTTGTTCCAGCCGGCGATGGCCTCTTTCTTGTTGTCGGCCTGCGGGCCGATGGCACTGCAGTTACCCTGGCCGGCGTAGCGCGTGCATTGCACCCAGAAGCGACGCGAGCCTGCCTTGACCAGTTCGGCGGGCGAGCCGCACTTGAAGCAGGGTTGCGGGGTGGTGTTGCTGTCGCTCATGGCGAGTCTCCAGGGTGGCAAGGCCCAGATGATACCGCAAAGCCGTGCCGGGGTTGGCGCGTGCCGGGCATGGCATCAAATTGTCACGCAGGCGGCGTACCCTTCGCCCTCCGGCTTGACGAGCCCGGTGGCGTGGCCGATACCGGAGACTACGGCGGCATGCGCCAGAAACAACAATTAGCCCCACGGAAACATCCCCCATGAAACTCTCCACCCGTTTGCTGATCCTGATCGGCGCCAGCCTGATCGGGCTGTTGCTGCTGGGCGGCTTTGCCTTGCAGACCATCCGCAGCACGCTGATCCATGAAAAAGAACTGCAGATCACCCAGCTGCTGAAAGTGGCCGAGCACGTGGTGGCCGAGGCAGCCAAGCAGGCCGAGGCCGGCAAGCTGTCCGAAGCCGATGCCAAGCAGCAGGCGCTGCGCACGCTGGGCCTGATCCGCAACGACGATGTGTATTTCTTCGCCCGCGACAGCGGCAGCGTGATGCTGCTGCACCCCAAGGCATCGCGCATCGGCAAGGTGGACGACGGCGGCAAGATGGCGGATGGCCGCACTTCGGTGCAGGTGTACGACGCGGCGTTGCAACAGCAGCACTACGGGCTGGTGTACGTGCCCGCGGCCCGGCCCGGCAGCAGCGAGGAGATCACCAAGCTCAACGGCGTGGTGCGGGTGCAGCCCTGGGGCTGGGTGATCGGCACCGGCTTCTTCGTCGATGACATCGATACCGTGTTCTGGCGCGAGGCCAGCTTCATGCTGGTGCTGATCGTGCTGGGCGTGCTGCTGGTGGGCGTGCTGGCCCACTTCATGGCGCGCAGCATCCTGCGCTCGCTGGGGGGCGACCCGACCTATGCCGCGCAAGTGGTTGGCCGCATCGCCGAGGGCGACCTGACCCATGTCATCGAAGTGCGCGGGCCGGCGGACAGCGTGCTGGGCAGCATGCAGCAGATGCAGAGCGGGCTGGCGCGCATCATCGAGCAGATCCGCGACGGCAGCCACCGCATTGCCGATGCCGGCGAGGCGCTGAAGGGCCAGATGTCGCACCTGCGGTCGGTGTCGCACAATGCCAGCGAGTCCACCTCGTCGGCGGCGGCGGCCATCGAGCAGCTGTCGGTGAGCATCGACCACGTTACCGCCAGCGCGCGGGAAACCGAGCAGGATGCGCAGCGCACCGCCGAGGAAGCGGCCAGCGGCGCCGGGCTCACCGGCCAGGCCATGGGCAGCATCCAGCAGATTTCCGGCCAGGTGGGCGAGGTGAACGGCCTGGTGGCGTCGCTGTCGGAGCGCACGCGCAATATCAGCGGTATTGCCGAAACCATCCGCGAGATCGCCAACCAGACCAATCTGCTGGCGCTGAATGCGGCGATCGAGGCGGCGCGCGCCGGCGAGACCGGCCGCGGTTTCGCGGTGGTGGCGGACGAGGTACGCAAGCTGGCCGAGCGCACCGCGCTGGCCACCGACGAGATCGCCAGCATCGTGCAGGCGGTGGTGGCGGAAACCGGCAGCGTGTCCGAGCGGGTGCAGGCGATTGCGCCGTCGGTGGCGGGCGGCGTGGAGCAGGTGCAGGAGGCGTCGCAGGCGCTGGGCAGCATCAACGAGCGCGCGCATACCTCGCTGCAGCATATCCGAGCAGTGGCGCAGGCGATGTCGGAGCAGAGCAAGGCCGGCACCAGCATTGCCGGCAGTGTGGAACAGGTGGCGGCGGTGGTGGAGGATGCGCTGTCCGCCGCCGACAGTGCCGTGGTGCAGGTGGAGGACATCTATGGCCGCGCCGAGGCGCTGCGCCTGGCGGTGAACCGCTTCCGCACCTGACAGGGTTGGCCGCAAGGCCGCCTCCGGCAGGCTGCTGCCAACACACCCGCCCGGCGTTGCCGGGCTTTTTCACGCCCGCGCTCAGTCGGGGGCGGCCTCCTGCTCGCGCGCCAGCAGCCACAGCCGCAGGTCGAGTTCCAGCTGGTGGTAGTGCGGCTCCATGTGGCAGCACAGCTGGTAGAAGGCCTTGTCGTGGTCTTTGACCTTGAGGTGGGCCAGCTCGTGCACCACGATCATGCGTAACAGCGGCGGCGGGGCATCGCGGAACAGCGTGGCGATGCGGATCTCGTTCTTGCTCTTGAGCTTGCCGCCCTGCACCCGCGACACGAAGGCGTTGCTGCCCAGCGTGCCCTTTACCGGGTGCAGCTTGTTGTCGTACTGCACGCGCGCCAGCGCCGGGGTGTTTTTCAGGTAGCGCTGCTTGAGCTCGCTGACGTAGTCGTACAGCGCGCGGTCGGTCTGGATGTCGTGGCGTTCCGGGTAGCGGCGGGCCAGCCAGCTGCCCAGCTGGCCGCTGTCCAGCAGGGCGGCCACCTGTTGCAGAATGGCTTCCGGGTAGCCGGCGAGGTATTTGATCTGGAGCATGCGCGCATTGTAGCGCGCGGCAGGCGCTCAGGCTTCCGCCTGCAGGCAGCAGTTGCGCCCGGCGCGCTTGGCGGCGTACAGCGCCTGGTCGGCGCGGGCGAGCAGGATGTCGATATTGTCCTGCGGCGACTGCATGTCGGCCACGCCGATGCTGACGGTGAGCTGGATCAGCCGCTCGTGCCAGCTCAGCTCCAGCCGCGATATCGCCTCGCGCAGGCGGTTGGCCAGGCGCAGCGCGTTGGTGCTGTCTTCCTGCGGCAGCAGGATGCAGAACTCCTCGCCGCCCCAGCGCGCGATCTGGTCGGTGTCGCGCAGCTGCTGACGCAGGAGTTGCGCGATCTCGCACAGCACGTAGTCGCCGGCGGCATGGCCCAGGCCGTCGTTGATCAGCTTGAAGTGGTCCAGGTCCAGCATCAGCACGCTGAAGCGGCTCTGGTAGCGCTGCAGCAGCTGCAGCGCCGTCTGGCAGCGCTCCAGGAAGGCGCGGCGGTTGGCCAGGCCGGTGAGCGGGTCGATGCTGGCCTGGCGCGCCAGTTCCGCCTCGGCCGCCTGGCGCGCCAGTTCCAGGTCGCGTACGTGCAGCAGCGAGCCTATGGTGTCGGCCAGGGTGGACAGCTGCGCCACCAGTTCGTGCTCGTAGCCGCCGGGGCGGTCGGCCAGCACCATCAGGCCTTTCACCGTGCCGTGGCAGAAGCAGGGAATCGCCAGCAGCGAGGTCAGCTCGGCCAGCCGGCTGTCGTCCTCGGCGAACAGCCGCGGCTGGTTGATCACCAGCGGCTCGCCGTCGCTCAGTGCCGACGCCAGGATGTGGTCGAAGCCATACAACCGGTAGCTGCCCTCGTGCTTGTGCAGCAGCGGCAGCAGCCAGGCCATGGCGATGGGGTCGTTCTGCGCCAGGCCGAGGATGTCCAGGTACAGGTTGCCTTCCGGGTCCAGCTGACAGCTGGCGATGAAGCCGAGCTTGCTGCCGCTGCTTTCCAGCAAGGGTGAAAGAATGGTCTGGCTGGCCGGCTCCATATTGCGGTCGAGCAGAAAGCCGGCCTGCGCCCGGTTGACGCTGAGCAGCCGTTCGCACTGCCGTTCCACCGCCTGCAGCGCCATGCGCCGGCGCAGCAGATCGCTGACGGTATCGGCCAGCAGTTGCAGCTGTTGTTGCTGCTCCTGGCCGAACTGCCGTGGCTGTTCATCCACTACGCACAGTGTTCCGATGACGTACTGCCCTTCCAGCCGCAGCGGCGCGCCGGCGTAGAAGCGCATGCCCTGCTCGGCTACCAGCGGGTTGTCGGCAAAGCGCTCGTCCTGCAGCGCGTCTTCCACCACCAGCAGGCTGCCATCGGCGACCACGTGGCCGCAGAAGGAAACATCGCGCGGGGTTTCGCACAGCGTGGTGCCATGCCGTGCCTTGAACCACTGGCGATGGCTGTCCACCAGGCTGAGCATGGCGGTAGGCATGGCAAATACCGCGGCCGCCAGGGAAACGGCGCGGTCCAGATCCGCCTCCGGCGGGGTATCCAGCAAGGCGGCACGATGCAGTATGGCGAGTCTGGCCTGCTCGCCGGCAGGCATTGGGGGTGCTTGCATGCAAATTCTCCGGGTACCTTTCTCAGTGTAGGAAATCCCCGCGGAATCATGAAGCTGGCTGTATAAACAGCTGTGTGTGTTTTTATCGAACCTGTGGTGTGGCCAGGCTGGCCGGAAAAAGCACAAGGCCCGGCATGGCCGGGCCTTGTCACGCGGTGGATGCGGCTACGCTCACACGTGCAGCAGCACCATCTTCAGCGGCGGCTGGCCGTCAAAGCTGGGGAAGTCGCCTTCCGGCTCGATCCACTCGTGGCTGTGCACCGGGCGGCCGGCCTTCTCGGCGCTGCGCAGCAGCTGCGCCAGCCAGGTGTCGCGGTCCACTTGTGCCACGTTGTTGCAGCAGATCAGCACGCCGCCGGGCGCGGTGCTCAGCAGCGCCGGCTTGAGCAGCGCCGGGTAGTCGTTGATCAGATCCACCACGCCGAACGGGCTCTTGGCGTAGCGCGGCGGGTCGAGGAACACCAGGTCGAACTGGCGCGGCTCCAGCGCCGGGAACGGGGGCATTTTCTTGCCGCGCACCATTTTCGGCTGGCCGATGCCGGACAGCTGGCGCATGGCGGCGAAGCAGTCGCTCTGCACGCAGCGCGGGCGGGTAGTCAGCGCGTTGAGCTTGGCGTTGGCGCGCGCTACCTGCAGGCTGGATTCGGCGAAGTCCACGTTCATCACGAAGCTGGCGCCGGCCTTGGCGGCGGCCACACCCACGCCACCGGTGTAGGCGAACAGGTTGAGCACGCTCTTGCCTGCGGCCAGTTCCATCACGCGGCGGCGGCCGGCGCGCAGGTCGAGGAACAGCCACGGGTCCTGGCCCTGGTGGCGGGCCTGGAAGTGGTAGTTCACCCCCAGTTCGCTGATCAGGCGCGGCAGCTGTGCCTGCTCCAGTTCGTCCGCCGGCAGCGGGTTGCCGATGCGCGAATTGGCTTCGCTGCGGTCGTTGTATACCGGGTGCAGATTCAGCGGTGCGTAGTGCGCCACGATGGCGGCGTACTCGTCGTCGCTCAGCGGGTGGTGGAAGGTCTGCAGCAGCAGCACATCGCCGTAGCGGTCGATGGACAGGCCGGGGCGGCCTTCGGCGCTGCCGTGGAACAGGCGGTAGGCATTGGTGTGCTCTTCCGCCAGGCGGGGAGTCAGCTCGGCACGGCGCGCGTCGGCGGCCTGCAGCAGTTCGGTCAGGGTGGACATGGTTCTCGCTCGAAAAAGGGCGGCCGGTAGCAAAGGCTCCGGCCGGATGTGCCCATTGTACGCCTTTGCCGCGCCCCCTGCCCGCCGCGCTGCGGCCAACCTTGCGGCTACAGCTGCAGCAGCGCCAGCGCAATGGCGGCCGGCAGCGCCTGCACGTACAGGATCTTGCGGCTGGCGGTGGCGGCGCCGAACACGCCGGCCAGCAGCACGCAGCCCAGGAAGAACGGCGCGATGCCGGCCGGGCTGCCAGGCAGCAGGCTCCACAGCAGGCCGGCGGCCAGGAAGCCGTTGTACAGCCCCTGGTTGGCCGCAAGCACGCGGGTGTCGGCGGCCAGCTGCGGCGTCAGGCCAAAGGCACGCCGGCCGGCCGGGCGCGTCCACAGCAGCATTTCCAGCACCAGGATGTAGACATGGATCAGCGCCACTACGGCGATGGCGATACGGGCGGCAAGCGGCATGGCAAGGCTCCGGGTTTATTTGTAGGTGGGCAGCGGCAGGGCGATGAAGTCGGCGCTGTGGCCGAGTTCGGCCAGCAGCGGCTGCAGCTCGCCCGGCGGCGGGATCAGCTTGCGCGCCGTGAGGCTCATCCAGGCGCCGGTGACTTCGTGGATGGCGGCCAGCTGGCCGTCCGGCTTGTACAGCTCGTGGCGGAAGGTCCAGCGGCCGTTGTCCGGGCTGGCGGCGGCCAGGCTCAGGCGGATGGTGATACGCTCGCCCAGGTGCACTTCGCGGCGGTACTCGGTGCTTTCGCGGAACAGCACCGGGCCAAAGCCCAGGCGCTGGAAGGCCTCCGGGCCGAAGCCGGCATCCTGCAGCCATTCGATGCGGCTGTGCGCGCACAGGTCGGCATAGGCGCTGTGGCGCAGGTGGCGGTTGGCGTCGATGTCCGCCCAGCGGATTTCCACGGTTTTGCTGAAAACGCTCATGATGGGGCTTTCAAAAAAGAACGATCGTGCTATTTTGCACGTAAACCCAGGCAAGGCAAGTAGTGATGAGTAAAAAGTCAGTCACGCGGGAGACCATCCTGCAACAGGCCGTGGCATTGGCCAGCGCCAGCGGTATTGCCGCGTTGACCATAGGCGAGCTGGCATCGGCCAGCGGCATGTCGAAAAGCGGGCTGTTCGCGCACTTCGGCAGCAAGGAGGCGCTGCAGCTGGCGGTGGTGGAGGCGGCGCAGGCGCAGTTCGTCGAGGAGACGCTCAAGCCGGTGCTGCAACTGCCGCGCGGCCTGCCGCGGCTGAGCGCGCTGTTCGACGCCTGGGTGGGGCGGCTGGAAGCCGGCCGCTACCCGGGCGGCTGCCCGCTGCTGGCGGCCTGCTACGAGTTCGACGATCAGCCCGGCGTGGTGCGCGATGCGCTGATGGCCGGCCAGGCCAGGCTGCGCGAGGCGCTGCAGCGCATGCTGCAGGACGCCTGCGAGCAGGGCGAGCTGCCGGCGGGCAGCGACCCGGCGCTACTGGCCTTCATGCTGTTCGGCCTGGTGCAGAGCGCGCATCACGACCGCCAGCTGCTGGGCCGCAATGACGCCGAGCAGCTGGCGCGGCGCGGCTTTGCGCTGCTGACGGCTCAGGGCAGCGCCTGACGTGCGCGTGCTGCCGCCACTTCGGCATCGAACTGCTGCAGGATGCGCTGCATGCTGTGGTCGCGCTGCATGTCGCGCAGCACGGCGGTCAGCCCGGGTAGCAGTGCGGCGCGGCGCTTGTTGAGGTAGTGGTATAGCGGCTCGCTGCTCAGCGGCGGTTCCAGCGCGTGCAGCGGCCCCTGGTGCAGGCGGTCGATCAGCAGCCAGGAATCCTGGCTGAGAATGGCCATGTCGCAGCGGCCGGCACGCAGCATGGAGAACAGCTGCTGCTCGCTGTGGGTGATTTCGCGCTGCATGCCCTCGGTGTGCTGCAGCACGATGCGGATGCCGCTGCGCACGCACAGCCGGTAGTTCTGCAGGCTCTGCCAGCCATGCACCGGGTAGTTGGCCCCGGTGGTGAAGGCCTGCATCCGCACCTCCAGCAGCGGCACCGGCACGCGCACCAGGTTGGGGTAGTCCTGTTCGAGGCCGGCGATGCGCATCACCTCGCCGTCGGTGCCACCGCTGTTGGAGTAGCGCAGCGAGCGCTCGACCGGCAGCGCTACGCTGCTCAGGCGGATGCCCAGCCGGCGGTACGCCTCCTGCAGGATGCGGTAGGTGACATCGGACAGCGGCTCCCCGGAGATGCGCGACAGTACTATGGCATCGGGGTTGGCCGCATGGGCTGGCAGGCTGACCAGCAGTGCCGGCAGCAGGCACAGGCAGGGTAGGAATCGGCTGAGCATGCTATGTGATAGCACGTCAGCCGGCGGGCGCCAGTAAGCGTGCCGCTCAGCGGTTGTCGCCGCCGTACAGCCGCTGCGGCGTCAGGCTGGCGCTGCCCTGCTCGCTACTCAGCCACAGCGTGCCGTCCTGGATGGTGGCGGTCAGCTGCATGCTGCGCTGGCACAGCGCGGCCAGTTCCGCCAGTGCCTCGACCGGCACGCTCATGATGTTCAGGTGCTCGAAGCGGCCCACCTTGCCGGCCATGCCCGGCCACCACACCTCGGCCGAGCGGCCGCCGTAGCTGTACACCCACACGTTGTCGGCGCGGCTGCAGATCTGGCGCATGCGTTTTTCGTCCGGCTCGCCCAGCTCGATCCACTGCTCTACTTCTTCGGCGTAATTCTTGCGCCACAGGTCCGGCTCGTCGTCGGCGCTGATGCCCTTGCTGAAGTGCAGCCGTTCGTCGGCATGCAGTGCGAACACCGCGATGCGCAGCATCATGCGCTCGATGGTTTCCGACGGGTGCTGTGCCAGCGTCAGGTTGTGGCTGGCGTAGTAGCCGCGATCCATGTCGGAAATGGCGAGGTCGGCTTTGTAGATGGTGGCTTTCAGGGCCATGGCTGGCTTTCGTGCTGGGCTTGTCGAGGCCGGCAGTATAGACCTCCGGCCCCGCTGCGTCAGCGCGCGGCTACCGCCAGCATGCGTGCGGCCAACTGTTGCTGCTGCGGGCTGCCGGCCTGCAGCGCCTCTACCGCGCCGGCCACGTCCTGCGGTGTGCGGTTCTGGCTGAGCTTTTCCTTCACTTCCCAGCGTGCCACCCGCAGGCGGAAACCGACGATGGCGCGCTGCATGGCAGTCAGCGCCTTTTCCGGCACCGCGTCCATGCTCCAGCCATCCGCACCTTCGAAGCGCGCGGCCAGCAGCTGCAGCAGGACAGACAGCCCGGCACCGTCCACCACGCTGGCCTGGCCGTGGGCATGGGCGACGCGGTAGTTCCAGGTGGGCACCATATTGGGGCTGCTGTACCAGCGCGGCGAGATGTAGTCGTGCTCGCCGTGGAAGATAGCCACGCTGGGCGCCTGCAGCACGGCCTGGCTGTGGCCGTTGGCGGCGGCCAGGTGGCCCAGCAGGCAGTCCGGGTCGGCAGGGTCCGGCAGTAGCACCAGGTGGCTGATCCACGGCGTGCCCTCGTGCTGGGTGATCAGGGTGGCGAACGGAAACTCGCTGGCAAGTGTGCGGCCAACGTTGGCCGCAGCGACGAAAGACGGGGGCTGGTAGAAGGGCATGGCAGGCTCCGGTAGATAACGCTGCCGTGATGCTGCCGGCAAAGTGGCCCCGTCGCCAGTGCCACTTCCTGTTAAGGCCAGGGGGCCAGTTCCCGCGTGGTCGTGTGGCGTCGGCTTTTCTATCCTCAAACCAGTAGGCGGGCAGGACGATGCAGGGGACTACCTGTCCTGTTGGGCTTTGTTTTTAGTGCGCGCTCCGGTTTACGCTCGCGCTTATAAAAACAAGGTAGTCACGAAGGAAGATAACGATGTGGCGCACTATCGCGCTGGTGTGGCTTGGCCTGTTGCCGTGCCTGGGGCAGGCGGCGGAGCCACCGCTCAGCGTGCATTTTTCCAATTCGGAGTATGCCCCGCTGATAGGCGAGAAGCTGCGCTACGGCGGCGTGCTGACGCGGCTGGTCACCGAGGTGTTCCGCCGCGGCAATGTTACCGTGCGCTACAGCTGGTACCCGAACAACCGCGCCATCCAGCTGGCGCGCATCGGCGACGTGGACGGCAGCGTGGGCTGGACGCCGAACGAGGATCGCCGCCGCGACCTGCTGTTCACCGACGAGGTGCTGCCGTTCCGCATGGTGCTGTTCCAGCGCCGCGGCGAACGCTACCCCTGGCACACGCTGGCCGACCTGTCGCGCTACCGTTTCGGCATCACCGTCGGCAATTTCTACTCCGACACCTTTACCCGGCTGCAGGAAAAGGGTGTGCTGAAGGTAGACACCGCCGGTGACGATGTCAGCAATCTGCGCAAGCTGGCCGCCGGGCGCATCGACCTGTTCCCGATGGAAAGCGAGGCCGGCATGCTCACCACCCTGCTGCACCTGGAGCCGGGCGACGCCACGCGCATCGTGCCGCAGGACCGCGCCTACTGGAGCACGCCGCTGTGCGTGGCCATCTCGCGCAAGACGCCGCACGCGGCGGAGCTGGTGGCGCGTTTCAACCGCGAGCTGAAGAAACTGCGCGACAGCGGCGGCTTCGACAGCCTGCTCAGCGGCACCCGCGCCGAGGTCTATGCGGCGCTGGAACATCACGAACGCTGATTTGCCACGGCGCTGCCGCACGGCATAATCGCCCTTTTCCGCGCAGGGGCGCAGCGTGAGCAAATACGGTCAACTGGTGCAGGGCATCATCCACGCCATCGAACGCGGCGACTACCGCCGCGGCGATGCGCTGCCTTCACTGCGCCAGCTGGTGCAGCAGCATGCCGTCAGCCTCAACACCGCGCGCCGCGCTTACTACGAGCTGGAGCGGCTGGGCTATGCCGAGGCGCAGCCGCGCCGCGGCTACGTGGTGGCTGCCGGCGCCAGTGCCGCCGGCGACAGCCTGATTGCCCCGCTGGGCGCACCGTTTCCCCACCCTGCCCTGTACGACACCCGCGCGCTGAGCCATGCCTTTGTTGCCGCCATGCGCCACTACCACGAGGCGCTGGCGGAGCCGGCGCTGGCCGGGCTGCCGGCGTTGCGTCGCCAGCTGGCGCGCGAAGCGGCGACGGAAGGCTGGGAGCTGCACGCCGACGAAGTGCTGATCACCTGCGGCGGCATGGAGGCATTGTCACTGGCGATTGCCGCCGTCACCCACGGTGTGGCGCGGCCAACCCTGGCGGTGCTGCTGCCGGCCTTCCCCGGCCTGCTGGGCTGGCTGGCCGAACACGGCGTGCGCCTGCTGCCGTTGCAACTGGCGGCGGATGGCTCGCTGGATACCACCGCGCTGGAGGCGGCGCTGGCGCGCGGCGAGCTGCAGGGCATCGCGCTGATGTCGGCGTTTGCCCACCCGCATGGCCGCAGCCTGCCACCGGCCACCCGGCAGCAACTGCTGGCGTTGGCCGCGCGCTACGACGTGGCGCTGATCGAGGACGACGCCTACCGCCAACTGGGCTTCGACGAAGCCGTACCGCTGCCGCTGCGCGCCGCCGACGACAGCGGCCGGGTGCTGCTGTGCGGCACTTTTTCCAAATCGCTGGCGCCGGGTTACCGCGTGGGCTGGCTGCTGCCGGGGCGCTATGCCGAACTGGCGCGGCGCTTGAAGCTGGCGCAGACCCTGGCCAGCCCGCTGCCCAACCAGCTGGCGTTGGCCGAATTGCTGACCGGCGGCCGCCACCTGCCCGGCCTGCGTCGCCTGCGCCAGCAACTGGCCGGCCGGGTGCGCGCGCTGGAGTCGGCACTGCGGCCCATCCTGCCTGCCGGCTGCGTACTGCCGCCAGCCGAGGGCGGCTATTTCGTGTGGCTGGAAAACCTGCCGGCGGACTGCGAACTGCTGGCGGCCGAGGCGCAGCAGCATGGCATCCAGCTGGCGGCGGGCACGCTGTGCCAGCCGGGCGAGGCCGGCCGCCATGCACTGCGGCTCAATGCCAGCTACTTCGATGCCGCCAGCCAGCAGCCGGCACTGGACTGGCTGGCGCGCGCCTGGCGGCGTAGCGGTTGAACCGGCTTTGGCGCGTATTCACGCTCTCGCGAGCCAGGGCGATACAAGGTGTTTTTAACGCCGTATCGCCGACGCGCAGCCGATCGTGAACACGCTCTTACGGCATCAGCAGCCGCGCTTCCTCGCTAACCCGTTGCTGCGGGTTGGCCGCATCCTGCAGGGTGAATGTCACCGCATGGCTGCCGCGCGCCAGCTGGTTCGGGTCGGCGGCCACGGTAACGATAAAGCTGCGGTCGCCATCGGCCGGCACCAGCAGCGGTTCCGCCGGCTGCGCCGCCACCACGCCTTCGCCATTCACCGCCAGCCGGTACTGCCGCGCTTGCGGCAGGGTGTTGAAGATGCGCACGGTATAGGCGTTCTCAATATTGCCGTCCGGCGTTTCGCGCGCCATCACCGCGCGGTCGCGCAGGATATCGACACGGAACGGCTGGCGCAGCGCCAGGCTGGCCAGCATGGCCACGGTGACCGTGGCGATCAGCCCGCCGTAGACCAGTGCGCGCGGGCGTTGCCACAGCCGCGGCGGCTTGCCGCTGGCCAGCGCATGCTGGGTGGTGAAGCGGATCAGCCCGCGCGGCGCGGCCAGCTTGTCCATTACCGTGTCGCAGGCGTCGGCGCACAGGCCACAGCCGATGCACTCGTATTGCAGCCCGGCGCGGATGTCGATGCCGGTGGGACACACTTGCACGCACAGGCCGCAGTCCACGCAGTCGCCTTGCGCTGCGGCGGTGGCGGCTTCCTTGCGCCGGGCGCCGCGCGGCTCGCCGCGGGCCTGGTCATAGGCCACCAGCAAGGTGTGGTCGTCGAACATGGCGCCCTGGAAGCGGGCGTACGGGCACATGTGCTTGCAGACCTGCTCGCGCAGGTGGCCGGCCAGCAGCCAGGTAAAGGCGGCATAGCCCAGCGCGAACATGGCTTCCCATGGGCCGATATGGCCGGCGCCAAGGTTGGCCGCAAGCTCGCGCATCGGGGTGAAATAGCCCACCAGGGTCAGGCCGGTCCACAGCGAGAACAGCAGCAGCAGTGTTTGCGTGCTGCCCTTCTTCAGCAGTTTCTCCGCGCCCCACGGTGCGGCATCAAGCCGGCGGCGGGCATTGGGCGGGCCTTCCACCCAGCGCTCCAGCCACAGCATGATCTGGCTGTACACCGTTTGCGGGCAGGAAAAGCCGCACCACAGCCGCCCGGCCAGCATGGTCCACAGGAACAGCCCCAGCGCGGCAATGATCAGGCTGCCGGCCAGGTAGATCAGGTCCTGCGGCAGCAGCGTCAGGCCGAACAGGTAGCCGCGCATGCTGGCGAAGTCGTAGCGCACCGCCTGGCGGCCGCCCCACTGCAGCCACGGCAGGCCGAAGTAGATCAGCTGGGTAATCAGCACGAAGGCGATGCGCCAGTTGTTGAAACGCCCGCCGGTAAGCCGCGGGTAGACCTTGCTGGAAACGAAATGGATGGGAATGGCCATGATCTGCGCCCGATGAGTTGTACGCGCCGAGCTTAGGCAGCGTCCAGGGGGGCAGACAGGCACAGATGGCGGCTATCGGGCGGACACAGCGCCGGCTTGCGGCCAACGTTTGCGCCAGCGCAAACGGCTAGCCGGTGCGCACCCGGTTGCGGCCTTCCTGCTTGGCCAGGTACAGCGCCGCGTCGGCGCGCGCCATCATCGGCGTGGCGGTGGCATCGCCCGGGTATAGCTCGCTGATGCCGATGCTGACGGTGAACTGCACCGGCATGCCGCCCAGCGGGTTGGGCAGCTGCAGCGCGGCCACCGCCTCGCGTACCCGTTCCATGACCTGGCTGGCGCTGTAGCGGTCGGTGTCCGGTAGCAGGATGGCGAATTCCTCGCCGCCGAGCCGGCCGCAGACATCCTCCAGCCGTACCGTGGTCTGGCAGCAGGCGGCGAAGCGGCGCAGCACTTCGTCGCCAAACGGGTGGCCGTAGCGGTCGTTGACCTGCTTGAAGTGGTCCAGGTCGAGCATGGCCAGTGTCAGCGGGCGATCCCAGCGCTGGCTGCGGGCGATTTCCTCGCTGGTGCGCTGCATGAACTGGCGGCGGTTGTACAGGCCGGTCAGCTCGTCGGTGTTGGCCAGCCGTTGCAGCTCGGCCTGCAGCAGCTTGGCGTCGCTGATATCGTGCTTGATCGCCACCGTGTACTGTACGCGGCCTTCCGGCGACAGCACCGGCGCTACCGAGATGGTTTCGTGGTACGGGTGGCCGTCGCGGTGCTTGCTGGCCAGCTCGCCGCGCCAGGTATCGCCGGAGATCAGCGTTTCCACCATGGTGTTTTTCAGGTCCGGATGCTCGGCCAGCAGCAGCTCGGCCAGCTGGATTTTGCCCTGCACGTCGGCATTGCCAAGGCCGGTGAGGCGCTCGAACGCCGGGTTGACGTACTCCACCGCGCCTTCGGCATTGGCGATCACGATGGCCTCGGCGGCGTGGTCGACGGCAATGCTGCGGATGGCCAGTTTTTCCAGCTTGCGGCTGCCCTGCTGGTAGCGCGTCACACAGTAGGCAGCCAGGGCGCTGACCAGCAGCCAGGCCAGCAGCGACAGCCAGGCGCGAAGCTGCCAGCCCTGCAGCAGCGTGTCCTTGTCCAGCCCCACGGTGACCAGCAGCGGCAGGCGGTCGATCTTGCGCACCGAGTACAGCCGGCTGCGGCCATCCAGTGGCGAGCGGCGCTCGTAGCTGGCTTCGCTGTCGCTGCGGGCCAGCATGGCCCGCGCCTCGCGGTCGTCCACTGCCTGGGCGGCGTCACCCGACAGCATGGGCATGCGCGCCAGCAGCTGCAGGCGGCTGTCGAGAAAGGCCATTTCGTCGTAGCGGCCGCTCACCACCGAGCGATCCAGCAGCTGCTGGAACACGCCGGTGCGGATCACGGTGCCGATCAGGCCGATGACGCGGCCATTGAGCCCGCGCACGCGCTGGGTAGCCACCACCACGTCATCGCCGCTGGCGTTGCGAAAGCGGGTGGAAACAAAACGGTCGTCACGGGTGGGGGCCAGCATCGCCTTGCAGTAGCTGCTTTCGCTGGCATCGAAACCGGGGGAAACCTTGAACGACAGCACCAGCTGGCAGTGGCGGTCCACCAGCATGATGTCGTAAGCCTGCGGCACGCCGCGCATGGCGTGCACCAGCCGCGATTCCAGCGCATTGCGCTGCGGCCCGCTGCTGATGATGAAGTCCTGCTCCTCCAGCTGCTCGGACAGCATGTTCTGCAGCAGCTCCACCTCGCGCAGTTCCTGCTGCATCCATTCGGCAAACAGCATGCTGTCCAGCCGCGCCTGGTTGTAGCCCTGCTCCAGCGTGGCGCGATAGGCGCTGGCCAGCTCGATACTGCCGCCAATGAGCAATAGCAGGCTGATGATGATGCCTGCGGCAAGGACTTTCAGACGCTGGCCGTGAGCGCTGACCAGTTGCGGGGTATCGGGCATGGTTGAATGCAAGGGGCGAGCATGTGGTCATTCTGGCATGAAGCTGTGCTTGCCACATGGCTTGTTACGACAATTGTCAGATGTCGTGATGCTTTATGCCGCAGGGGTTGAAAATTGTCGCATTTCGCGGCCTCCGGCCGTTCAGCGAACCACCAGCAGGCGCAGGCCCAGGCCGATGAACACGGTGCCGGCCAGGCGATCCAGCCACATGCCGCGCCGTGGCGAGGTGTTCAGCCAGCGGCCGGCATGGCCGGCGAAATAGCCCAGGCTGCCGAACAGCACCGCCGCCTGCAGCGTGAACAGCACGCCCAGCTGCGCCGTCTGCCAGGCGGCATGCTGGCTGCCGGAGATGAACTGCGGCAGGAAGGCCAGAAAGAACAGGATCACCTTGGGATTGACGGCATTGGCCACCAGCCCCTTGCCGAACAGCTGCCGCAGCGAAGGTTCCGCGCCGCCCTGCTGCGCCGGTTGCAGCCGGCTGCCGGCACTGTGCAGCGCCTGCCAGCCCAGCCACACCAGATAGCCGCCACCCAGCACCTTCAGCCCCAGCAGCGCCCACGGCGTGGCGGCAATCAGCGCGCTTACGCCCAGCGCGGCCAGTAGCGTGTGGCTCAGGCAACCCAGCGCACAACCCAGGCCGAACACCATGCCGCTCTTGCGGCCACGGGCCACACCCAGGCTCAGCACCATCAGGTTGTCCGGGCCGGGCGACAGGGTAATCAGTACCGCGGCGGGCAGAAAGGCAAGCAATTGTTCCGGGCTGAGCAACATGGTGACTCCTGTGGAAAGGCGCTGTTTACCCGCTCGCGGGTAAGCGCGAGGCCGGGCGAAAACGGCTGGGCAGGCCGGGTTTACAAAGTATGAATATGCAATTCGATGTGCTGCTTACCGTGTGAGGTTTGATCAAGTGCTGCCTGGCGTCAACTGCTTGCCGATTGGCGTTGGCCAGTTGTGTCGGCAAAAGCGTCATATGGCTGCTATCAAGGATGATGTCCGGCTTTCTGCGGGAAAGATCGGGTTGTGGCGCTCGCTGCCTGGTGTTGCCGGCCGTTGCGGCTAACGTTGCGGCCAACGTTGCGGCCAACGTTGCGACTGGGCACGGCTGCTGGGTAACAGGGCGATGCTCGCCGCTGGCTACGCCTTCGGGGTGGCGGCTCCCTTGCCGCGCTTTTCGTGCAATGCCTTCCGTGCGGCCGGAGAGTGAGGGATGTGTCGAATGAGGGTGCTGCACTGGATTGCCGCAATGGCGGGTTGTTCAGCGCGGCAGGTTGGGCGCAGCTGGTGTGGGTCGAGCCCGGGCATGTTTTGTCCCCGCCACTGATTTTTGCGGTGGGTGGCCATGGTGCTGGCCAGGCGTGATGTGCAGCCGCCGGTACCGCCTGTTTTTGCCGGGTTGCCTGGCGGATTTTTAGCAGGCCTGCCATGGGGTGCTCCGGCGGGCTGCAGGTGCTGGTAGGTAAAATTCGTAATATATTTACGATTAACATGTATTTATTACGTAAAAATCATATTGAACGCTGAGGAAGCGGAGTGCCGCCGTGCCAGTGGCCTGGCTGATGGCGGGATCGGGGAAGGATTGGTGAGCGGGGAGCTACGGCAATGCACGGCGCGGCGCTATGGCAAGGCTCTCGCCGCATCAGGGGGTAGCGGTGGGTGTTGCCGGGAGGAGCGGGAAGAAACGGCGAGGACAGCTGGTGTGAGCTGCCGGCTGTGCAGGCCGGCAGCGTCAGCGCAGGAAGAAACGGCTGCGTGATGGGCTCAGGCGTCGCACCAGATCAGCTGGTTGCGCCCCGCACGTTTGGCCCGCAGCAGGCGCCGGTCGGCCTGCTCGAACAGTTGCGGCCAACCATGCGGCCCGCAGTCCGGCACGCTGGAGATGCCGATGCTGGCTGTCAGCCGGCTGCACTCGCTGCCGGCGCCTACCTCCACTTCACGAATGCAGGCCGACAGCTTGGCGGCTACCTCGCAGGCCCCCGGCATGTCGGTATGCGGCAGCAGCAGGCAGAACTCCTCGCCGCCGATGCGGCCGAACAGGTCGCCGCGGCGGATGTTGCCGCTGATCACGGCGGCCAGCCGGCGCAGTGCACTATCACCCGCGCTGTGGCCGAAGCGATCGTTGATGCGCTTGAAGTAATCCAGATCGATGACCAGCAAGGCCAGTGGCTGCTGCAGGCGCGCGTGCAGTGCGCACAGGCGTGCGGCCTGCTCCTCGAAGCCACGCCGGTTGAGAATGCCGGTCAGCGGGTCGAGGTGGGCCAGCTGCTGTAGCGCCGCCAGCTCCTGCTCACGGCCCAGATGGATGAAGCACAGCGGCAGGATGGCGGCATTGGCCAGCAAGGGCAGCAGCAACAGCGGCGACATGGCCGGGTGCTCCACCGGCTGTGGCATGGCCTGGGCAAGCAGCAGCTGGTAGCCGCACCAGGCGGCCAGGTAGCCGGCCAGCACGCGTGTCGCACGCTGCTGGTTATGGCCGTGTTGCCACAGCAGCCAGGCCAGCTGGCTGCCGCAGGCCAGCGACAACAGCAGCGGGCAGACCGTGGCCAGCAGCGGGCCGGCGGGCAGCAGCAGCGTTGCCGCCACGGTAATGGCGCACAGTGGCAGCAGATGCTGGCGTTGCAGCAGGGCCGGCCGTGGCAGGGCCAGCAACTGCTGGAAGGCGCCCAGCAGCAGCAGGCCCTTGAGCAGGGTAAGCAGGGGAATCAGCAAGGCCGGCGGATAGGCCGGCATGGGCAGCAACGGCAGGGTATTGCTGGCTTGCAAGGCGGAGGCAAGGCTGAAGCCCAGCCAGTAATATCGGGCGCTCTGGCGTTGCAGCAGCCAGACCATCGCGCCGCACAGCAGGTGCAGCAGGGCCAGGCAGAGCAACAGCGTGCCGGAATCCAGGTAAATCATTACAAATAACGCGACTAGCTAAAGGTTTTTGTTATTAAAAGCCAATGCTAGCACGGTTGTTGGAATAAAAAATCACCAGCTGACATGACAACGCGCTGACACCGTCGGGCGCGGGGCGCTGCGGTGCTAATGCTAGAATGGCGCGATGGAACTGTACCGTTTATTGCAACAACAGGGCTTTGGCAGCCGCAAGGAATGCCGGCAGCTGATCGACTACGGCCTGGTGGCCGTGGATGGCGAAACCATCGACGACTGGCGCGCGCCGGTGGAGCCGGCGGCCATCCGCCAGCTGACGGTGGATGGTGAGGACTGGCCGCTGCTGACGTTGCCGCTGTACCTGCTGCTGCACAAGCCGGCCAACTTCGAAACCTCGCACAAGCCCATCCATCACCCCAGCGTGTACCGGCTGCTGCCGCCGCAGCTGAACAACCTCGGCATCAGCGCGGTGGGGCGGCTGGACGTGGATACCACCGGCCTGCTGCTGTTCAGCAGCGATGGCCAGTTTGTGCACGCGCTGACCTCGCCGAAGAAACAGGTGCCCAAGCTGTACCGCGTCACCACCAAGCACCCGGTGAGCGCCGAACTGCTGCAGCGGCTGCGCGACGGCGTGCTGCTGCACGACGAGAACGAAACCCTTGCTGCGGACAGTGCCGAACAGGTGGCTGACTGCGTACTGGACATGGCCATTACCCAGGGCAAGTACCACCAGGTGAAGCGCATGGTGGCGGCCGCGGGCAACCGCGTGGAGCAGCTGCACCGGCTGGCGCTGGGCGCGGTGACGCTGGGCGAGCTGCCGCCGGGGCAGTGGCGCCATCTGACGGCGGCAGAGTTGGCCGCATTGGGTTTCGGGCCGGCCTGAATTGCTGCCGCGCCGCAGGCAAGAAAAAACCGCCCCGAAGGGCGGTTTTTTTATCGGCAGGAAAAAACTCAGCAGCCCTGCTGCAGCGCGATTTCCAGCGCCAGCGCCTGGTGCTGCGCGGCCTTGTCTTCCTTGCCGATGGTGGCAAACAGCTGGTGCAGCTCGGCATGGGCGCACAGTGTCGGCTGCACCGACAGGCTGGCTTCCAGGTAGCTCTGCGCCTTGCCCCATAGCTGCTCGGCCCGTGCCAGGCGGCCCAGCGCCAGCAGCAGCATGTGGTCGTGCGGGCGCGATTTCAGCCAGTTCTCGGCGTCGCGCATCAGCGTCAGGCGGCGCTGGCTGTCGATATGCTCGGCCAGCATGCCCAGTTCGCGTGCCAGCTCCGGTGTGGCCTGCTCGTCATTGGACAGCGCGCCGGCAATCACCTCGGCGGCGGCGCCGTAGGCCTGCAGGGCGATCAGCTGCTTGGCGCAGTCGGACACCAGGTCCGGGTTCTGCCGTTCCACTTCCGGGATGCGCTTGAGCCAGTCGCGCACTTCGCGCTCGCTGGCGAAGCCGGCCAGCTGCTGGCGGTAGGCGGCCAGGCGGTAGCGGCGTGCGCGTTCGGCGTCCAGCGCGTCGGCCTTCAGCAGTTTTTCGGTGAGCTGCAGTACCTGTTCCGGCTGTTTCAGCATCAGGCGGATCTTCAGCTCCAGCCGCAGCGCGGAAGTGAGGTTGCTGCTGATGGCGCGGGCGCGTTCCACCGCGGCCAGTGCTTCCAGCGGCTGTTTGGCATCCATGCGGATCTGCGCTTCCACCATGTGGCGCGCCAGCTGGCTGCGCTCCGGCATGCCTTCCAGCCGCGACAGGTAGCCATCGCGCTTGGCGTTGTCGCCCACGCTGGCGGCGGAGCGGGCGGCGATCAGCAGCGCCAGCGCCTGGTTGTCGCTGGAGTACTCGTCGTCGATCGACTTGATCGCTTCACGTTCGGCGCGCTGGTAGCGGCCCTCGAACATGGCCAGTGCCGCTTCGCGCAGTGCATGGCGCGAGGCTTTCAGCCGCTTCTGGCGCTGGAAGGCACGCACCTCGGTCGGCAGGTTGGCCGCAAGGCTGATCAGGCGCAGCACGCCGTAGGCCAGCAGGATCAGCACCACGATGGCGACGATCAGCAGGTTGAACGACACCTCCATGCGGTACGGCGGCACGAACAGGATGGCGTATCCGGTGTTGACGGTAGAGGCCAGCCCGATCAGCACCGCCAGGGCAAACAGCCCGACAATCCACAGTACGAATCTCACGGCTTACTCCACTTTGGTGCCCTGCGCCTCGCGCACGGCTTTCAGGCTGGCGGACAGGTCCGGCAGGGTGATGTTCAGGCGTGCGGTGGCCAGCTCGCCCAGGGTGGCCAGCCATTTCTGCGTGGCCGGGGCATCGCCGTCGAAGTAGCGCTTGGCGTACTGGCCGGCGGCGGCGAGATCCGCCTGGTAGCTGGGGCCGTCACGCTGGGTCAGCGCCAGGCGGGCATCCAGCAGGCGCAGCTTGAGGTTTTCGCGCAGGAAGAATGCCTGCTCCGGCGACAGCAGCAGCGCTTCCGGTTTGTCCATGCGGCGGATGCGCACCATCTCGCCCAGGCTGTGGCTCACGTCGGTGAGCAGCCGCTCCCACCACGGCGAGTTGGCCGGCAGCGCGGCCGGGCTGCTCTGGCCGGCCAGGCGGTGCTGGTCGATCACCAGCGGCAGGGTTTCGGCGCCCAGCATCAGGGTGTCCAGTTTTACGGTCAGGCCCACGCTGTCGAGGTAGGGCAGTGCTTTCAGCGTTTCCAGGTCCTTGGCCACGGCCTTCTTCACCGGGATCAGCGCCGGGCTGTCCACGCGGTTCAGGCGGTCGCTCACCATTTCCAGCGCGGTGACGGCGCCGCTGACGTTACCGGCCAGCTGCAGCTGCTGGCTGGATACCGCCAGGGTGTGTTCCACCTCGGACAGCAGCCAGTCGCTGCGGGTCTTGGTGAGTTCCTGGTACATGGCGCCCAGCGTGGCGTACTGGCCGGCGGATTCGTTGACGCGCGCTTCCAGCAGCGTCAGCTTGGCCTCGGCGGCGCGGGAGGCGGCCAGCGCCTGCTCGGTCTGGGTCTGCATGGCCTTGGCACTGCCGCCGGCTTCGGCCAGGCGGCTGGCCAGCGCGGTTTGCGCCTCGGTCAGCTGCTGGCGGGTCTGAAAGTATTGCCAGCCGGTTACGCCCAGCGCCGCGATGGCGATGATCAGTGCCAGATTGACGGATTTCTTGGCGGGCAGCGCACTGCCGCTGTTGACGGAATTGGCTTCGCTCATGGGGTACAGGTAACCGCAAGTTGGCCGCAAGGCGCGGCTGGGTTAGCAGAGGGGCGTATCTACGCCGGGTAATGCAGGGCATTGTAACGCCCAAGTACATGGGCTGCCAGAAATGTGCGCCTGCCGCTGCGGCCGGCTGCGGTGCTGTGCCGGCGGTTTCAGCCGTGCAGCATGGCCGCCAGTGCGGCGCTGCCCCCATCGCACAGGCGGATATCGCGGGCGCCCAGCTGGCGCAGCCGCTCGGCAATGCGCGGGTGCAGGGTAAAGAAAACCTGTGCGGCCAACGCTGGCTGCCGCGTGGCGCCGGCGGCGGCAAACAGCGCGCTGGCGGCCTCGCTGGAGGCGACCAGCAGGCCGGCAAGCGCGCCGTGTTGCCGCAATTGTTCGAACAGCGCCCAGTCCAGCGGCTGCGGCTCGCGGCGGTAGATGTCGGCGTAGGCGACGGCAGCGCCGCGCGCGGCAAGGGTCGCCCCCAGTTGCGCGCGACCATCGGCTCCGCGCACGATCAGCCAGCGCTGGCCGGCCAGTTGCTGCAGCGCCGGCTGGGCCAGCAGCGCGTCACTGTCGTTGCCGTCGTCCGGCGCGATGACCGTGCGGCCGCTGGCGGCGGCCAGCTTGCCGGCGCTGCCGGCACCGACACAGGCCAGCAGCGTGTGCGGCGGCAGGCTGGCGGCGATGGCCGGCCAGCCGATGTCGATGGCGGAAGGGCTGACGAAGATCACGCCGTCGCTGCCGGCGGCCTGGCGCGGCAGTGCAGCCAGCGCCGCGGCATCCGCCACGGTGTCCAGCGCGCAGAACGGCAGGCTGCTGATGCCCAGTGCCGCCAGCTCGGCCTGCTGGCGCAGCGCCTGGGCCTGCGGCCGGACCAGTAGCAGTGTGGGCGGCAGCGTGCCGGGCATCTTACTTGTTGGCCTGTTCGGCGATGACGGCCGCGATCAGCGGGCCGGCGTCCTGGTCCAGCAGCTTCTTGGCTACCGCACGGCCCAGCGCGTCGGCGTAGTCGCGCGGCGCGCTGGCGCTGGCGGTGAGCATCACCGAGCCATCCGGGTGCGCCACGAAGCCGCCCAGGGTGATCACGTCATCGGTGATGGTGGCAAAGCCGCCGATGGGAATCTGACAGCTGCCGCCCAGCACGCGCGACAGCGAGCGTTCGGCGGTGACGCAGGCGGCGGTGTCGGCGTGGTTCAGCGGCGCCAGCAGTTCGATGAGGTCGTTGCGGTCGGCGCGGATTTCGATGCCCAGTGCGCCCTGGCCCACTGCCGGCAGGCTTTCCGACGGTGCCAGCTCGCAGCGGATGCGCTCGGCCAGCTCCAGGCGCTTCAGCCCGGCGGCGGCCAGGATGATGGCGTCGAACTCGCCCTCGTCCAGCTTGCGCAGGCGGGTCTGCACATTGCCGCGCAGCGGCTTGACGGTAAGGTGCGGGTAGCGGGCGCGGATCTGCGATTCGCGGCGCAGGCTGGAGGTGCCCACCACTGCGCCGGCCGGCAGCTCGTGCAGGCTGGCGTAAGTGTTGGAAACAAAGGCGTCGCGCGGGTCTTCGCGTTCGCAGATCGCGGCCAGCGCGAAGCCTGTCGGCAGGTTCATCGGCACGTCCTTGATGGAGTGCACGGCAATGTCGGCGCGGCCGTCCTGCAGCGCCTGTTCCAGCTCCTTCACGAACAGGCCCTTGCCGCCGATCTTGGACAGCGTCTTGTCCAGGATCTGGTCGCCCTGGGTGGTCATGCCGAGGATTTCCACCTGCAGCTGCGGGTAGAGGGCCTCCAGGCGGGTCTTGATGTGTTCGGCCTGCCACATGGCGAGTTTGCTTTCGCGGCTGGCGATGACGAGCTTGTTCATGGACGGCGATCCTGCACGAAAAGGGGATGCGCAATTCTAGCACGCCGGCTACGCACCACCTTGACGCAGGGCAGTGTGTGTAGCTGCAACAGTACGTGTAGTTTAACTACACGGCATCGGGGTTTTACGGCAGGATGGATCGGCATGGTGCGCTGCACGAGCTGCTGGTGCGGGCATGGCGCGGCGGCAAAATGGCGCGCGGCGCGCAAACAGGTTGACAGCCACGGCCATTGCACTGCACAAAAGTGGTTTGCCCGCCGTTGCCCGGCAGGAAGGCGGCGAGCGGGCAAGCAGCCGGCGGCCTGGCATGGCACGCTGGCGCAAAGTCCGGCCTGGCGCATGCCGGGGCGCGAAAACAGCAGGTGCCGCACAACACAGAAAAAAGCCGCTCCGCTGCGGCAGACAAGGCGGCAGGGATAAAGCCGCCACTTCGCAGCGCGAAGCAGCACAGGATAGGCGTAGCGCATGGCCACGACACCACTCGAAACGGGGGCCGGCAGCGCGGCGCAGATTCTGCCGGGATTCAACGACAATGACTATCAGGGAAAACGGAAGAAGATGACTGATCTGGACAAGGACCTGCCCCTGCGCGAAGACCTCGCGCGGCTCAACCGCCTGCTGGAAGCGCTGCTGCGCGAACAGGCCGGCGACGAAGTAGTGGATGAAATCCGCGCCATTCCCGCTGGCGCGCTGCAGCACGACAAGCGCGCCGACGAACTGGTGCAGCGGCTCACCCCGGCCGCCACCACCGCGCTGGTGCGTGCCTGCGGCCTGTATTCGCAGCTGTTCAATATTGCCGAAGACCTGCACCACGCCCGCCGCCGCCGTGCGCACCAGCGTGCCGGCAGCGCGCCGCAGCGCGGCAGCCTGTCGCGGGCGCTGTCCACCATTCACGAGGCTGGCGTGCCGTTTGCACAGCTGAACGCCGCGCTGCAGGAGGCCAGCGTCAGCGCCGTGCTCACCGCGCACCCCACCGAGGTGCAGCGCCAGAGCGTGCTGGATGGCCACCGGGCAGTGCGCAAGTTCCTGCAGCAGCTGTCTTCCGTGGAGATCACTCCGGAAGAAGAGCAGGAAGTGGAGGCCAAGCTCACCCGCGTGATCCACGCGCTGTGGCAGACCACCGAGATCCGCCCGTTCAAGATGACGGTAGCCGACGAGATCGAAAACGGCGTCGCCTACCACCCGCTGTCCTTCTTCCAGTCCATCCCGGCGCTGTACGACCGCCTGGGCAAGCAGATTCGCGAACTGTGGGGCGAGCGCGCCGACATCCCGTCCTTCCTGCGCGTGGGCAGCTGGATCGGTGGCGACCGAGACGGCAACCCCAATGTCGACGCCGGCGTGCTGCGCCACGCGGTGAAGCGTCAGGCTGAAGTGGCGTTCAAGCATTACTTCTACGAACTGGCCGGCCTGTACCGTGAATTGTCGCTGTCGCAGCGCCACGTGCAGGTATCCGCCGGGGTGCAGCGCCTGGCCACCGCTTCGCCGGATACCGCCATCAGCCGCAAGGAAGAACCCTACCGCCTGGCGCTGGCCAGCATCGAAGGCCGCCTGTCCGCCACCGCGGCCGGCCTGGGCCTGCCGCTGCGTGGCCGCTGGAGCGCCGGCGAGCCCTACGCTTCCGCCTCCGAGTTGCAGGCCGAGCTGCAGACGCTGGCCGATTCGCTGACCGAGCACGGCAGCGCCCTGCTGATCGACGGCCGTCTGGGCAAACTGCTGCGCGCGGTGGACGTGTTCGGCTTCTACCTGATGCCGCTGGACCTGCGCCAGCACGCCGAAAAACATGCCGGCGTGGTCAGCGAACTGTTCGCCCACGCCAACCTGGAGCAATACGACGCGCTGGACGAACCGGCGCGCGTGCGCGTGCTGCTGCGCGAACTGGCCACGCCGCGCCTGCTGTACTCGCCCTACCTCAGCTACAGCGCCGACAGCGAAAAAGAGCTGGGCATCTTCCGCGAAGCGGCGCTGGTGCAGCGCCAGTTCGGCGACGGCGCCATCGCGCAGTGCATCATCTCCAACTGCGCCAGCGTGTCCGACATCCTGGCGCTGGCACTGCTGTGCAAGGAGTGCGGCCTGCTGCGCCTGGATGGCGGCGTGCCGGCCATCAGCCTGAACCTGGTGCCGCTGTTCGAAACCATTGCCGACCTCGACGCCTCCGCCAGCATCATGCAGCAGCTGTTTGCCCTGCCGTGGTACCAGCAGCTGCTGAAGAGCCGTGGCGAGGTGCAGGAAGTGATGCTGGGCTACTCCGACAGCAACAAGGACGGCGGCTATGTCACCAGCCAGTGGCAGCTGTACCAGGCCGAGCAGCGCCTGGTGCGCGTGTTCGACAAGGCCGGCATCCGGATGCGCCTGTTCCACGGCCGCGGCGGCTCGGTGGGCCGCGGCGGCGGCCCGTCCTACGAGGCCATCATGGCGCAGCCGGCAGGCACCGTGGTTGGCCGCATCCGCATCACCGAGCAGGGCGAGGTGATCACCGCCAAGTTCGCCGACCCGGACAACGCCACCCGCAACCTGGAAGCGCTGGTGGCCGCCACGCTGGAATCCACCCTGGCGCACGGCGACAGCCGCATCACCGACGAAAGCGCGGTGGCCGAGCTGTCCGACAGCGCCTTCCGCGCCTACCGCGCGCTGGTGGAATCGGACGGCTTCATGCAGTACTTCATGGAGGCCACCCCGATCGGCGCCATCGCCAAGCTCAACATCGGCAGCCGCCCGGCCTCGCGCAAGACGCTGGCCAGCATCAAGGACCTGCGCGCCATTCCGTGGGTGTTCTCCTGGTCGCAGTCGCGGGTGATGCTGCCGGGCTGGTACGGCTTTGGCAGCGCGGTGCGCGCCTTCCTCGATGCCCACGGCGAAGCGGTCGGCCTGGCACGGCTGCAGGCGCTGTACAGCGGCTCGCCCTTCCTGCAGGTGATGCTGTCCAATATGGAACAGGTACTGGCCAAGGCCGATCTGCAGATTACGCGCCGCTACGCCGCGCTGGTGGGCGATGCCGCGCTGGCCGACCGCCTGTTCGGCCGCCTGCAGGCCGAGTTCGATGCAACGTTGGCCGCATTCTTCTCCATCACCGGCCAGGAAAAGCTGCTGCAGGGCAACCCGACGCTGGCGCGCTCGCTGGATACCCGCCTGCCCTACCTGGATGCACTCAACCTGCTGCAGGTGGAGCTGCTCAAGCGCCTGCGCGACCAGCCGGACGACGAAGAGGCGCTGTACGCCATCCACCTCACCATCAACGGCATCTCCGCCGGCCTGCGCAACAGCGGCTGATGCGGCTTGCGTCATGAGCTGCAACGGGCTGCCTGCGGGCGGCCTGTTTTGTTTCCCGATTACATCTGGACACAAGACAGTGCGTGCGGGCAGTGGGCAGGAATTGGAAAATACCGTAGAGACAACACTATTTCGTTCAGAGGTGCCGCATGAACCCTACCAGCAAAGACATCAAATACCTGGCCGAGCACCTTCTGCATACCGGCGTCGGCGGCCTGGCCGACCGTGAGCTGCAGGCCTTGATGCGCATCTCGCGCAAGCTGCAGTCGGTGCGCCCGGAAAGCACGCTGCTGGACAACGGCCCCACCCTGGGCGAGCGGCTGTCCGACCGCGTGGCCGAGTTCGGCGGCTCGTGGACCTTCATCCTGCTGTTCATGGGCTTTCTGCTGGCCTGGGCGCTGGTGAACACCTTCGTGCTGGGTACACAGGCAGTCGATCCCTACCCGTATATCTTCCTGAACCTGATGCTGTCGATGCTGGCGGCCATCCAGGCGCCCATCATCATGATGTCGCAGAACCGCCAGGCTGCGCGCGACCGCATGACCATGATTCGCGACTTCGAGGTGAACCTGAAGTCGGAAAACGCCATCGACGGCCTGCACAAGCGGCTGGATCACCTGACCTGGGAGATGCTGTCGGATCTGGACCTGCTCAAGCAGGGGCAGCGCCAGCTGGCGCAGCAGCTGGGCAAACAGCCGCCGCACGCGCCGGAAACATCCAGCCCGGCCAGCGGTGACTAGGCGCGGGACAGCGTTTCCAGCTTCAGCGGCAGCGGCTCGCCCAGCCAGCTTGCCGCCGTGGTGTGGGCGGCCAGTTCGTCGGCCAGTTGCGGGTGCAGCAGCACCGGCAGCTGGCCGCGGTGTTTTTCCAGCAGTGTACGTACGGCGGGTAGCAGGCTGTCGGCAAAGTCGATCTCGAACATCGGCCGGGTATGCGGGCCAACCTCGCGGTGGATCAGCCGCCCCAGCCAGCAGCCTGGCGGCAGTTGCGCGCTCAGGGTGGCATGCAGCGCGGCGGCGAACTCGGCCTGTTCCGGCAGGAAGTAGACGTGGGCGTGGTAGATCAATGACATGGCGGCTGGCGTGGCGGGAAAACGGCATTGTAGCCGCGGACGGCAGCGATGGCTGCCGTCCGGATGGCCGGCATCACACCCAGCGGCCGCGGCTGAGGCTGTCTGCCTGGTGGCGCAGCTGCTCCAGCCGTTGTTCGGCGCAGGGCAGGGGCGGTTCCACGTGCAGCAGGCGGGGTGAAAACAGGTGATCGAACAGCTGGCGTAGCAGTTTCATGACATCCTCACTGTTGAGTGGTGGCGACAGATGTCAGCCTAATCTGCTATGTTGTGGGAATAAACTGCCTATTCCTTGATGGTTTGTCGAGAAAATGAAAACAATGCCATCGCCAGACGAAGTGCTGGCATTCGAAGCGCTGGCTCGCTGCGGCAGTTTCACCGCCGCCGCAGAGGCGCTGGGCTGTACCAAGAGCATGGTCAGCCTGCGGCTGAAGGCGCTGGAGAAGCAGCTGGGGGCGGTGCTGGTGTTGCGCACCACCCGCCGGCTGGCACTCACCGAGGCCGGGCAGCGGCTGCTGCCGCATGCCGAGGCGCTGCGCCAGAGCCTGCTGCAGATGCAGCCGGCGGTGGACAGCGCGCAGTGCGCGGTGGAAGGCCCGCTGGTGGTGAGCACCTATGTGTCGGTATCGCAGTTGCTGGCGCCTATCCTGGCCGAGCTGGCCCGCGAACAGCCCGGCCTGCAGCTGCGGCTGGAGGTGAACAACCGCGTGCAGGACCCGATTGCCGACGTGCTGGACTTCTGCGTGCGCTCGCGCAAGGTGCACGACGACTCGCTGGTGGCGCGGCCGCTGGGCTGGGTGGAAGAAGCGCTGTATGCCGCGCCGGGCTACCTGGCGGCACAAGGTTGGCCGCAGACGCCGGAGGAGCTGGCCGCACACCGGCTGATCATGGACGGTAGCTGCCTGACGCTGTGCCGCGGCGAGGAACTGCGCTCGCTGACGCAGCCTGCGCCGCTGCTGGATTGCAATCTGTACCAGAACAACCTGACGCTTACCCTGCTGGGGCACGGCATCGGTGCGCTGCCGGACTTCCTGGCGGCGCCGGCGCTGGCGAGCGGGCAGTTGCAGCGGGTGCTGCCGGGCTGGCACAGCGACCGCTGGCCGGTGTTCCTGGTGCACCCCTACCGCTTGCCGCTGCCGCGCAAGTACCAGGTGTTTCTCGATTTCGTGCTGCCGCGGCTGCGCGCCGTGCTGCAGGCGGCCGATAGCGGCGCATTACCGTCGCCAATGCACTAAAACAGGGCGCGTGCGGCTTGCTGCTGCGACGCAGCACAGGCAGGATAGGGCCTCCCCCCATCTATCGAACGGTTTTGTCATGTCTCACCCCACCGCCCCGTCGCCGCGCGGCATTGCGCTGTCGCTGCTGGCGTCATCGCTGTTTGCCATGCTGCCGGGCTACGTCACCCTGCTGGCACCGCTGGACAGCGTGGCCATTTTTGCCTGGCGTATTGTCTGCACCCTGCCCGGCGTGCTGCTGATCCTGCAATTGTCCGGCAAGCGCCAGGCCTTCATCGATACCTGCCGGCGGCTGCGCGAACCGAAGCTGATGCTGCTGGTGCCGCTGATGACGGCGATGATGGGGGTGCAGCTGTGGCTGTTCCTGTGGGCGCCGTTCCACGGCCAGGTGGTGGCGGTGTCGCTGGGTTACTTCCTGGCGCCGCTGGTGATGGTGCTGGTAGGCCGTCTGCTGTACGGCGAAAAACTGTACCGGCTGCAGGCGCTGGCGGTGGCACTGGCGCTGCTGGGTGTGGCGCACGAGATCTGGCTCACCCGCGGCCTCGCCTGGCCGACGCTGCTGGTGGTGCTGGGCTACCCGCCCTACTTCGTGCTGCGCCGCATGACCGGGCTGGACGCGGTGTGCGGCTTCGCGCTGGAAATGGCGCTGATGCTGCCGTTGGCGATCGTGCTGCTGCTGTGGCAGGACCCGTCCGGCTGGGTGGTGCTGCGCGAGTTCAAATACTGGCTGCTGCTGCCGGGGCTGGGGCTGGTGAGTTCGGTGGCGCTGCTGTGCAATATCGCCGCCAGCCACCTGCTGCCCATGGGGCTGTGGGGTCTGCTGGGCTACGTGGAGCCGGCGCTGCTGTTCGTGCTGGCCATTACCGTGCTGCGCGAGCCGGTGACCGCCGGCACGCTGTTCACCTACGGCCCGATCTGGGGCGCCATCATCCTCACCGGCATTCACACCCTGCGTCAGCAGCGCCGCCTGCAGCTGGCCTGAGCCGACAAGGGGTTGGCCGCAGGGCCGGCTGCTGCCGGCAGTGTGCTATATGGTAATTGTCTGAAATGGCGCAACGGCGCGGGACAGCGGGATTCTATATGCCAGAATTCCGACTCCCTGAACAATCTCTTGAGTGGAGGGCTTCACCATGTTGCACATCCTCTGGATGTTCATTGTCGGTATCGTTGTTGGTGCCATCGCCAGGCTCATCATGCCCGGTTCGGAACACCTCGGCCTGCTCATGACCGGTGTGCTGGGCATCGCCGGCTCGTTCGTGGGCGGCTTCATCGCCCGTCTGATCAGCCCGCCGGCCGAGGGCGCCATGCTCCATCCGGCCGGGCTGGTGCTATCGGTGATCGGCGCGCTCATCCTGCTGTACGCCTGGCACCACCTGGCGCGCTGACGCAGCGGCCTTCCCTGCCGGCCGCGGGCATCTGCCTGCGGCCGATTTTCTTTCCTTTCCGCGTTCTGTCAGTCGCCACCGCCTGCGGTGCGCATCCTTTTGCTGCCACGGCAGTCATATCAGCTTGCCCTATAAAATTTCGATAAAACGTTGATTTTATTGAGATCATGGCCGCCTCCCTATACTGCAGCCACTTCGGAACTCGGGCCGATGCCGGGAGGTGGTGATGCGAAGCATCCGATGCGGCTGGCTGTGGCTGGCCCTGCTGCTGGCCGACCCGGCCCGGGCGGTGGATGTACCGCCCGATCTCACGCTGGCCTTCATGGTCAGCTCTGGTGCACAGCGCAGTGCCTGGGCCGATATCGTGGCGGCGTTCCGCCACGATAATCCGGATATCCGGGTGCGCAATCTGGTGTTCGGGCAGGAGGATTACAAACAGGACACGGCGCTGCAGCTGCAGCGCCGTGAAGTCGATCTGGCGTTCTGGTTTGCCGGGCAGCGCCTGCAGCGGGCGGTACGCCTGGGCTGGCTGCTGCCGGTGGACGACCTGCTGTCGCCGGCGTTGCGGGAACGTTTTGTGCCGGCGGTAATGCGCGGGTTGCGGCAAGGCGGGCACTACTGGGCGGTGCCGGTCAGCTACTACCCGTGGGGGCTGCTGTACCGCCGCTCGCTGTTTGCCGCGCTGGGGCTGCGCGTGCCGGCCACCTGGGCGCAGTTCCTCAGCATCCTGCAGCACTTGCAGGCGGTGGGTATCGCGCCGCTGGGGCTGGGCGCGAAAAGCGGCTGGCCGGCGGCGGCATGGTTCGATTACCTGGATCTGCGCCTGAACGGCGGCCGCTTCCACCGGCAGCTGCTGGCCGGCCGGGCCGACTGCCGCGACCCGCGCGTGGCGGCGGTGCTGGCGCAGTGGCAGGCGCTGCTGCGTGCCGGCATGTTCCAGCCCGGCGCGGCGGACAGGGAATGGGACGAGGTGCTGCCCTATCTGTACCGCTACCAGGTGGGCATGGTGCTGGCCGGCTCGTTCGCGCTGGCCTATATGCCGCGTACGGTGCTGGCCGACATCGGTTTCATTCCGTTTCCGGCAATGAATGCGCGGCAACCGCGAGTGGAGGATGCGCCGCTGGACGTGCTGGTGCGCCCCAGGACCAGCCGGCATGGTGCGGCGGCACGGCGCTTCATCGACTTCCTGCTGACGCATGGCGAACTGCTGGCCCGGTATGGCGAGACCGCCTTCCAGCTGCTGCCGCTGCGCGACGGCCCGCCGCCGGAGGCGCCGGTGCTGCGCGAAAGCCAGCAGTGGCTGGCACAGGCGGCGCAGCTATCGTTCTTCTTCGACAGGGATGCTACGCCGGCACTGAGTGAGGCGGCGTTGCCGGCTTTCCGCCGCTTTCTGCTGCCGCCTTACGATAGCGGGCAGTTGTGGCACAGCCTGTGCCCACGCTTTCCCTCGCTGGAGCGGGTGCATCGCCTGGGTGGCTGAAGCCGCCCGCGCCGGCGTTGCGGCCAACCTTGAGCTGTTCACCAGCCGCTTACCACCCTGCCGGCAGGCGGTCAAAGCGCAGCTGCGGCGTGCCGTGCCAGTCGGCCACGCGCTGCAGCGCCTTGATGATGTCGTCGCGCAGGCGCTGGCTGAGCCGCACGCCGGGTTCCAGGTACAGCGCTTTTACTTCGAACACGCCCTGCGCGCGATGCGCCTTGGCATCCAGCCGCCCCGCCAGCCGGCCGCGCAGCAGCAAGGGCAGCACGAAGTAGCCGTACTGGCGCCTGGGTGCCGGGGTGTAGCACTCGATGCGGTAGTCGAAGCCCCACAACTCGCTGGCGCGCTTGCGGTCCCACACGATGGGGTCGAATGGCGACAGCACGCTGCAGGCGCTGGCGGCCAGTTGCTCGCTTGCGGCCAACGTCAGCTGCGGCTGCAGGCTGTGGTGGACGAAGAAGTCGCCCTTCAGACCATCCACCCGCACCGGCAGCAGTTCGCCGGCGTCGGCCAGCGCGTGCAGGCTGGCGGCATCGTTGCCGCGGCGCAGCCGGTAGTAATCGGCCACCCAGCCGGCCTTCACCAGCCCCAGCGCGCGGCAGCTGGCGCGGATCATGTCCAGCCGCGCCTCGTCATCGCCGGGCAGGTGGGCGGCATCGTTCCACTCCGGCAGCACGCGCTCGGCGATGTCGTATACGCGCTGGAAGTTCTGCCGCTCGCGCACCATCAGCCGGCCGCTGGTGAACAGCACTTCCAGGTGGCGTTTTTCCGGTTTCCAGTCCCACCAGCCGTTGCCCTTGCCGCTACGGCGTTCGAAGTCGCGCGAGCGTACCGGGCCGTTGTCGCGGATGTGGCTAATGAGCTGCTCGATGTCGGCCTGGTGCTTTTTCATCCATTCCACCGAGAACTTCCAGCCCATGGCCGCCGGGTTCAGCATGCGGTGGCGCAGCAGGCGGTAGTCCTCGCGCGGCACGAAGCAGGCTTCGTGCGCCCAGTATTCGAACAGCGCGCCCTCGGCCAGCAGCTCGTCCAGCCAGGCCGGGTCGTAGGCGCCCAGGCGGCTGAACAGCACCAGGTAGGGGCTGCGCGCCACCACGCTGATGGTGTCGATCTGCAGCAGCGCCATGCGGCGGATGGCGGCCAGCACGTCGGCCTTGGCGGCCTTGCGCCGCGGGGTGGTCAGCATGCCCTGCGCGGCCAGGTGCAGCGCGCGGGCGGCGGGCAGGGATAGCAGGGTGTGGCTCATGATGACACTCGGGTGGAAAACACTGTGTGCAGCATAACGCAGCAGGCGCTCAAGGTTGGCCGCAGTATCATCCGCTAGCCTGAATCACCTGGCGCCTGCCTTACTACAATCCAGTGTGGGCGGGTGGTGGCGATCACCATGCTACAGCGTGGCCGCTGCCGGTACTGGCCACTAGGCCGGGCTGCCTTGTCGGCCCGGTGATGCCAATGTTATATGTCGCTTCCCGTAAACCTGACCGCAGCGGCAAGCCCGTTGCGGCATCGGAGTGTTCTTTATGTATTCGTGGTTCGAACGTCGTCTCGACCCTTATCCCGACACCCCGCCGGCGCAGCCGCCGGCCGGTTTCCTGCCGTTTGTCTGGGCCGCCACCCTGGGGCTGCGCCGCCTGATCCTGCTGATGACGCTGCTCACTGCCGCCATCGGGGCATTCGAGGCCTTGCTGTTTTCCATGCTCGGTTCCATCGTCGACTGGCTCAGCCACGTGCCGCCGGCACAGCTGTGGAGCAGGGAACAGCACAACCTGCTGCTGCTGGCCGGCATCCTGCTGGCCAGCCCGCTGCTGATCTGGCTGCAGGCGATGTGCAAGTACCAGGGGCTGTCCGGTAACTTCCCCATGCGCCTGCGCTGGCATTACCACCGCCACCTGCTGGGCCAGAGCATGGGCTTCTACCAGGACGAATTCGCCGGCCGCGTGTCCGCCAAGGTGATGCAGACCGCACTGGCAGTGCGCGACACGGTGATGATCGTCACCGACATCCTGGTATTCGTGGTGATCTACTTCGTCACCATGGTGGCGGTGGCCGGCAGCTTCGACCGCCTGCTGCTGTGGCCATTCGTGGCCTGGCTGGTGCTGTACGTGCTGACGCTGCGCTTCTTCGTGCCGCGCCTGGGCAAGGCGGCCAAGGCGCAGGCCGATGCGCGCAGCCTGATGACCGGCCGCGTTACCGATGCCTACACCAATATCGCCACGGTGAAGCTGTTTGCGCACAGCGCCTACGAGGCCGGCTTTGCCAGGAGCGCCATGCGCGAGTTCATGGCCACCGTCTACCGCCAGATGCGGCTGGTCAGCGGCTTCGAGGTGGTGAACCACGTGCTGAGCATGGGGCTGATCGCCAGCACCGCCGGCGCCACGCTGTGGCTGTGGAGCCGCGGCCAGGTGGGCATAGGCGCGGTGGCGGCAGCCACCGCCATGGCGCTGCGGCTGAACGGCATCTCGCACTGGATCATGTGGGAGATGTCCAGCCTGTTCGAGCAGATCGGCACGGTGCAGGATGGCATCAACACCCTGGCGCGGCCGATCGCCATTACCGATGCGGCGGGTGCTGCGCCGCTGCAGGTGGCGCGCGGCGAAGTCCGCTTCGATAACGTGAGCTTTGCCTACGGCGGCGAGCGGCCGGTGGTGGATCACCTCAACCTCACCATCCGCCCCGGCGAGAAGATCGGCCTGGTTGGCCGCAGCGGCGCCGGTAAGTCCACCATCGTCAACCTGCTGCTGCGCTTCTACGACGTGGAAGGCGGCCGCATCCTGATCGATGGCCAGGACGTGCGCGCGGTAACGCAGGACAGCCTGCGTGCGCAGGTGGGCATGGTGACGCAGGACACCTCGCTGCTGCACCGCTCGGTGCGCGACAACCTGCTGTACGGCCGGCCGGATGCCGGCGAGGCGGCGATGGTGGCCGCCGCGCAGAAGGCCGAGGCGCACGAGTTCATCCTGGAGCTGAGCGACCCGCACGGCCGCCGCGGCTACGATGCCCACGTCGGCGAGCGCGGCGTGAAGCTGTCCGGCGGCCAGCGCCAGCGGGTGGCCATCGCCCGGGTGATGCTGAAGGACGCGCCGATCCTGCTGCTGGACGAGGCTACCAGCGCGCTGGATTCCGAGGTGGAAGCGGCCATCCAGGGCAGCCTGTACCGGCTGATGGAAGGCAAGACCGTGGTGGCCATCGCCCACCGCCTGTCCACCATCGCCGCCATGGACCGGCTGATCGTGCTGGACAAGGGCCGCATCGTGGAAGAGGGCGACCACGCCAGCCTGCTGGCCAGGGGCGGCCTGTACGCACGGCTGTGGGCGCACCAGAGCGGCGGTTTCCTCGGCGAGGAGCTGGACCCGGACGAAGAGGCCGAACTGGCAGGTTGAGCAGCGGCATGGCGCGATATTTCATGCCACCGGGGTTTTTCATGTGCTGGCCGCTTTGGCAACAAAGTAGTTATCCGACTACCTGACAATCGTCTGTTTCGACCGATTTGCGCTTTTTGCGCAACAAAAAGCCGTGACCGATGCATAAAAAGCGTCGCGTCACGGCAGATTTCCGTCGTGCCTGAACCTCTGGGACTACAGCTCGGCGATAATGCCGCAGCCCCTACTCAGGGCGACCTACCAGACCTGACCTGGCCACAGCATTCAGGCGGGTTTTGTCGGTTGCTCTGCCATTGAAATCGCAGAGGTAGATATGTCCTTGCAAGTACCCTCCTACATCCAGCATCAGAAACTCATCGATTGGGTGGCCGAAGTCGCCGCCCTCACCAAGCCTGCCGCCATCCACTGGGTGGATGGTTCCGACGCCGAAAACAGCCAGCTGCTGGCGCAGATGGTGGCCGCCGGCACCCTGAAGGCCCTGAACCCGGAAAAGCGCCCCAACTCCTACGCCGCCTTCTCCGACCCGTCCGACGTGGCGCGGGTGGAAGACCGCACCTTCGTGTGCAGCAGCAAGCGTGAAGATGCCGGCCCGAACAACAACTGGCAGGCGCCGGAAGAGATGCGCGCCACCCTGAACGGCCTGTTCGACGGCTGCATGGCCGGCCGTACCATGTACGTGATTCCGTTCAGCATGGGCCCGCTGGGCAGCCCGATCGCCCATATCGGCATCGAGATCACCGACTCGCCCTACGTGGTGGCGTCGATGCGCATCATGACCCGCATGGGCCGCAATGTGTACGAAGTGCTGGGTACCGACGGCGACTTCGTGCCCTGCGTGCACACCGTGGGCGCACCGTTGGCCGCAGGCCAGGCCGACAAGCCGTGGCCGTGCAACCCGGACACCAAGTACATCGTGCACTTCCCGGAAAGCCGCGAGATCTGGTCCTACGGCTCCGGCTACGGCGGCAACGCGCTGCTGGGCAAGAAGTGCTTCGCGCTGCGCATCGCCTCCACCATGGGCCGCGACCAGGGCTGGCTGGCCGAGCACATGCTGATTCTGGGCGTGGAAAACCCGCAGGGCGAGAAATCCTACGTGGCCGCCGCCTTCCCCAGCGCCTGCGGCAAGACCAACTTCGCCATGCTGATTCCGCCCAAGAGCTACAACGGCTGGAAAGTCAGCACCGTGGGTGACGACATCGCCTGGATCAAGCCGGGCCAGGATGGCCGCCTGTACGCCATCAACCCGGAAAACGGCTACTTCGGCGTGGCGCCGGGCACCTCGGAGAAATCCAACCCCAACGCCATGGCCATGCTGCGCGAGAACGTGATCTTCACCAACGTGGCGCTGACCGACGACGGCGACGTGTGGTGGGAAGGCATGAGCAAGACCCCGCCGGCGCACCTGATCGACTGGCAGGGCCAGGACTGGACGCCGGAGATTGCCAAACAAACCGGCCGCAAGGCGGCGCATCCGAATGCGCGCTTTACCGTATCCGCCAAGCAGTGTCCGTCGCTGGATGCGGCATGGAACGACCCGGCCGGCGTGCCGATCTCGGCCTTCATCTTCGGTGGCCGCCGCTCCAGCACCGTGCCGCTGGTGTTCGAAGCCGCCAGCTGGGAAGAAGGCGTGTACCTGGCCGCCACCATGGGCTCGGAAACCACCGCCGCCGCCTTTGGCGCGCAGGGTGTGACCCGCCGCGACCCGTTCGCCATGCTGCCGTTCTGCGGCTACCACATGGGCGACTACTTCAACCACTGGCTGCAGATGGCCGGCCAGCTGCAGCAGCTGCCGCGCATCTTCTGCGTCAACTGGTTCCGCACCGACAAGGACGGCAACTTCCTGTGGCCGGGCTTCGGCGACAATATGCGCGTGCTGGAGTGGATGGTGGGTCGCGTGCAGGGCAAGGCACAGGCGCAGCGCAACGCGCTGGGCTGGGTGCCGGAGTACGGCCACCTGAACTGGGCCGGGCTGGATGAATTCAGCGCCGAGCACTTCGCGCAGCTGATGGCGCTGGACGCGCAAGCCTGGCAGCAGGAACTGGCCGCGCACGACGACTGGTTCGCCAAGCTGGCCGACCGTCTGCCGCCGCAGCTGGCCGCGCATCGTAGCAAGCTGGCTGCTGCGCTGACGGCTTGAGCCCCGGCCAAGCCGTTCGCAAACAAGGCCGCCCACGGGCGGCCTTGTTGTTTGTTGGCCGCATGCGGCCAACCTTGCGGGTTGTGGATAAGTTTATCCACAGCTTGGGCGCCAAATACGGTGCCTGCCATATCGTGACGCATGGTGCGGTCACGATATGGCAAGGCTTTGAAAGGGAAGGGTTTATTCTGACGGGCTGACGCGGCGTGCCAGCGCGATGGCTTTCAGGCTGGCGGCGACATCGCCCTGTACGCCGGCGCGTGCATACCAGCGGATGGCGTTTTCCAGATCCTGACTCACACCGTCGCCGTGCTCGTACATGCTGGCGATCAGGTATTGCGCGCCGGCATCACCCTGTTCGGCGGCACGTTCATACCAGTAGGCGGCCATGTGCATGTCCTTGGGCGCACCGCGGCCCAGATAGTACTGGGTGCCCAGATCCAGCTCGGCGGCGCTGAGGCCCTGCAGGGCCGCGCGCATGAACCAGTGCGTGGCCTTGGCTTGCGAACGCGGCACGCCGTCGCCGTTTTCATACAGCAGGCCCAGCGCGTATTCGGCCAGCGGCAGCTGCTTGTCGGCTGCCACCCGCAGCCAGCGTATTGCCTTGTCGTGATTTACCGGCACCGACTCACCACGCCAGTGCATGATGGCCAGGTTGAAGGCCGCCACCCGGTTGCCTTCCACCGCAGCGCGCTGAAAGCGGTCGCGTGCCTGCTGCCAGCGCCCGGCCTGGTAATCCTGCCAGCCTTCGATTTCGGGTAGCGGGGCCTCCGCGTGGGCGAGGGAAGCCAGTAACAGTCCTATCCACAGCAGCCGCATGATCGTTCCTTTCCCTCATCCTGGCCTGGCAACCGCGTCGCCTGCGCAAGGGCTTTGACCATGCTGCCGCTGATAAACTCCCGCGGAAGTCGCTGTCAGTCCTTGATGACCTCGGCCTCGCTGCTGGCGTTGCCCAGCTTGAGCAGGGCGCGCTGGAAACCCTGCACCCGCTCGTGTTCCAGCGGCAGCCAGTGCAGCATTTCGCGCACCTTGGCAATGCTTTCCGGGTCGCCCTGCTGCAGCAGCAGCGAACAGGCATTCATGCCCAGACGCTCGTTGAGCGTGCGCTGCGCCTGCTCGTACAGCAGCATGGCGGCCTGCACGCGCTTCTTGTCCTTGGTCAGCGCCACCGCTTCGTCGTTGGTGACCTGCAGTTCGGCATAGGCATCGCGGATGGTCTGCGCCAGTTGCTCGCGCTTGCGCGTCATGGCGGTGAGCTGCTCCACGTCCTGGTGGGTGCGCACGAAGCGCATCGACAGCTGCTGTATCCACGCCGGGCCGCAGTAGTTTTCCAGGTCGGGCGGCAGGCGCACCACCGCTTCCAGGAAGCGTACGCCGCTGCGCCAGGCCAGGCGGCCTTCGCCCAGCTGCGCGGCGGCCTGGCGCAGCGATTCCTGTGCCTCGGCATAGGCCTGGCGGCCCAGCAGGCTGATGGCGCGGCAGACATGCGGCAGAAAGCCGTCCTGCCCGTTCTTGAACATGGTGGACAGCTGGTTGGCCACCTGGTCCATCTTGTCGGTATTGCCGGCCTCGCTGTGCGCCTGCAGCAGATCCACCAGCACGTCCGGCCCGAAGCCGCTGTTGTTGCGGCCAACCTGCACCGCCTTTTCCAGGAACTGCGCCGCCTTGGCCGGGTCGCCGGCGTTCAGCGCGCTTTCGCCGGCCAGGCACAGGCGGCGGAAATTGCGCGGCGACATGGCGATGGCGCGTTCCAGCACGTCCAGCGATTCGGCGAACTGGCCACAGCGCGCCAGGTTGTGCGCCAGTGTGTCGTAGGCATCGGTGTAGTGCGGGGCGTCCTGGATGATTTCCTGCAGCAGGTCGGCGCTTTCTGCCGCCTTGTCCTGAGCGTGTAGGATGCGCGCCATGCCCATCTTCGCCCACGGAATCACCCGCAGCTGCATGATTTCGCGGTAGCGTCTGGCGGCGGCGTCGTACTGCTCCAGCGCCAGATGGGTTTCGGCCAGCAGGCGCAGCACATCCAGCTTCTTCACCATGGTGTCGGCCTTGGGAATCAGGCTTTCCAGGATGGGAATCGCTTCCTTTTCGCGGCTGTCCATCAGCGCGTCGTGTGCCGGGCGCAGGAAGAATTTGCGCTGGAACGCCTGCTGCATGCGGTCGAGCAACATCTGGCTGGAGAAGGGCTTGAGGATGTAGTCGTCGGGGGCGACTTCCGCGGCGGCCACCACGCGCTCGTAGCTGCGCTCGCCGGTGATCATGATCCACACCGTGGTCAGCGGGATGCCGCCTTCGCCGCGCAGCTGCTCCAGCAGCTCCTGGCCGTTCATGCCTTCGCCCAGGTGGTAGTCGCACAGCACCACATCGAACTGTTTGCTTTTCAGGCGGCTCAGCGCATCGGCAGCATTGGTGCACATTTCCGAGCGGGTAATGTCGACATTACCCAGCATGGCGCGCACTGACTGGCGAACCATCAATGAATCATCGATCACCAGGACGGTGGTTTTGTCGTTCAACTCACTCACGGGGATGGGGTCCCAAATGCTGATGTGGTAGTTGCCGGGCTGCTACAGCGCGCAGGCCGGCGTTTTGCTGCACTATAAACCAAGCCAGGTTTTAAATTGTTATTACATCTACAAGTTATAGCTTGAAGATGCCGCTGTCGTGCAAAGTGTGTCCAATTCGGTATACCCGCGATGGGCGGGGCATGCAAAGCCTGTTCTTGCACAATAGTAAAACCCCGCCAACTTCGGGCTGGCGGGGCTGGTTGCCGGCGGGCGCTGCGCTCAGGCGGCGGTGCTTTTCAGGATCAGGTACAGCTCGTCCTTGAGCTTGAGCTTTTCCTTCTTGAGGTTCTCGATTTCCACCGCAGTGGCAACTTCGATGCGGGCTTCCATGTTCTTGATCTGCTGGTCCAGCTCGTTGTGGCGCTCGAACAGTCGCGTGAAATGGGCATCTTCGGTTTTCAGTTTGCTGATCAGGTCGCGAAATTCCGGAAACATGATGACTCCTCAGGTGGGTTGGCAAGGCTTTTCAACACCATGCTAAGACTGCGCTCGCCAGCCTACTTTGATCCAGAGCACAAATCCATCCGGCATTGTCTTATCTCCGGTTTGCGCTAGGTGCCGTGCCGGGCCTGCAGATGGTCGATCAAGCGATGCAGGCCGGCGGTAAGCGCCTGCACCGAGCCGGCCATGTCCCAGTCGTCGTGGCCGGGCTTCACCACGTTGGAGATGGCGCGCAGTTGCAGGAACGGCACCTGCTCCTCGCGGCAGACATGGAAGAACGCGGCGCCTTCCATGTTCTCGATGTCCACGCCGCGGCTGTCGATGAACGGCGCCAGCGCGGCATTCAGCGAGGCGCTGCGCGCCAGCGGGAAGGGGGCGTCCGCCGGCAGGTGGTGGCATGGCAGCGTATGGCGGCGCACGAAATCCATGTCCAGCGGCAGGTGGGCCAGGTGGGTGAAACCTTCCGGGGTGAAGAAGCCCAGGTCGGCTTCCACTTCCGAGGCCACCAGCACCACGTCGCCGATGGCGAGATCGGCATGCGGGTACATGCCGGCGATGCCGGCCAGGATCAGCAGCGACGGGCGCTGCTGCTGGATGGTTTTCAGCGTGGCATAGGCGGTGGCGGTGAGGCCGACGCCGCTGACGATGCTGTGCACGTCGTCACGCTGGAACAGGGCCGCCTCGCTGGCGGTGGGGAACAGCACGCAGATGCTCATGGCGGGGCCTTGCCGACGGATGATTGATAAGCGGATTGTAGTGCCTGCCGGCCAATCTGCCGTCATGTTGGCCGCAAGCGGTGCGGATAGCGCTTGCGGCCAACGTTCCCTGTCAGCTGGCCACGCTTTCAAAGCCGCTCAGCACATTTACTGCATTGATGCCGATGTCTTCCACCGCGTAGCCGCCCTCCATCACGAACAGGGTGGGTTTGCCGAGCTGGCCGATCAGCTCGCCCATGCGCAGGTAGTCGTCGTTCTTCAGCTTGAAGCGCGAAATCGGGTCGTGCTCGAAGGTGTCCACCCCCAGCGACACCACGATGGCGTCCGGTGCATAGTCGGCGATGCAGCGGCAGGCGTCCTGCAGCGCCAGCTGGTAGGCGGCCCAGTCGGTGCCGTGCGGCAGCGGGTAGTTGTGGTTGTAGCCCAGGCCTTCGCCTTCGCCCGGCTCGTCGGCATGGCCGAGGAAGTACGGGTACTCCACCAGCGGGTCGCCGTGCAGCGACAGGAACATCACGTCGGAACGCTGGTAGAAGATGCTCTGCGTGCCGTTGCCGTGGTGGTAGTCCACGTCGAGGATGGCCACCCGCTTCGCGCCCTGGTCGCGTAGCGCCTGGGCGGCGATGGCGGCGTTGTTGAAGTAGCAGTAGCCGCCCATGTAGTCGGCAGCGGCATGGTGGCCGGGCGGGCGGCACAGCGCGAAGGTGCTGCGCTGGCTGCGCTGCATTTCGTCCAGCGCGGTCAGTGCCACATTGGCCGACGAGCGTATCGCCTGCCAGGTGCCGGCGGTGATCGGCACGCCGGCATCGAAGGAGTAATAGCCCAGTTGGCCTTCGATATCCTGCGGCTTGCGATCGGTGCGCAGCCCGCGCACCGGCCACACCAGTGGCAGCGCATCATGCGTGCGGCCGTCGGCGCTCCAGCGGCGCCAGGCGGTTTCCAGGAACTGCACGTAGCCGGCGTCATGCACGCGCAGTACCGGTTCCAGGCCGAATTCGCGCGGCGCGGCGATGTCGCCCAGCCCGACCTTGCGCACACGGTCCAGCACCATGTCGGCGCGGCGCGGCATTTCGAAGCAGGGTTTCAGCGTGCCGTCTATCAGCTCGGCATGGCCGTGGTGCAGGTGGTGGTCGTCACTGTAAATCGTCAGCATGAGAGTCTCCCCGGCGGTGCGCGCTGCAGCGCACCGCCGTTGTGTTTTGGGGCAGGTAAGGTTGGCCGCGTCAGCCGAAGCGGATTATTTCTTCAGCTTGGTCCACACCCGGTCGCGCAGCTGGTTGGCCTTGGCCGAGCAGTTCTGGTTCGGCACGAACAGCTTGCGCATGGCATCGGTGGGGTTGATCGCCGGGTCGGCGCGCAGGTCGGCCACGAAGAAGGCGGAGGAGCCCTTGATGGCGTTGTTGTAGCCGGTGAAGTTGGACGCCTCGGCGATGTTCTTCGGCTCCATCATCCAGTTGATGAAGCGCAGCGCGTTGTCACGGTTCTTCGCGCCCTTGGGCACTACCAGGTTGTCGTTCCAGAACGGAATGCCTTCCTTCGGGTACACGAACACCGCGGATTTCAGCTTCTGGCGGGTGCGGTAGGCGGCGCCGTTCCATTGCTGGTGCATGATCACTTCCTGCGCCTGCATGCGTTCGATGGTGCCGTCGGAGTTGTACATCGCCAGCAGCGGCTTTTGCTGCTCCAGCAGGTCCTGGATGCGCTTGGCCTGTTTCGGGTCCTCGGTACACTGGTCCACCTTCAGGTAGATGGCGGCGGCCTTGTACAGCTCGGCCACGTCGTTGAGCGCCACCACCTTGCCCTTCAGCTGCGCCGGCGGCATGAAGAAGCTCTTCCAGCTCGGGTCGAGCTTGCCGCCCGGCACGTGGCTGGCATCGTAGGTAAAGCCGGTCACGCCCCACATATAGGGTGCGGAATACGCGCGCTGCGGGTCGAAGTCCGGCTTGTTCAGCGGTGCCTGCACCAGCTTGAAGTTGGCCATCTTGCTGGCGTCGATCTTCTCCAGCAGGCCCTCGTCCACCATGATCTTCACCATGTAGTCGGACGGCACCACCACGTCGTAACCCTTGGCGCCGGCCTTGAGCTTGGCCAGCAGCGATTCGTTGGAATCGAACACATCCAGGTTCACCTTGATGCCGGTTTCCTTCTCGAAGCGCTTGAGCAGGTCCTGCGGAATGTAGTCGGACCAGTTGTACAGATTGAGCTCGCCGGCGGCCATGGCCGGGCTTGCGGCCAACATGCCAAGGGACAGCGTCAGAATATGCAGTTTGCTGAGTTTCATTGCGTTTCTCCCGGATGGATCGATCAGGCCTGGCGTTTGCCCAGCCAGTAGGACAGCACTACGAAGGCGATGGACACCAGTAACAGCAAGGCGGATACCGCATTCACTTCCGGCGTGATCCCCATGCGGATCAGCCCGAAGATGTACACCGGCAGGGTGGTGGCGCCGGCCCCTGCCACGAAGAAGGTGATCACGAAGTCGTCCAGCGACACGATGAAGGCCAGCATGGCGCCGGAGAGGATGCCCGGCAGGATCAAAGGCAGCGTGACGCGGCGGAAGGTGGCGAACGGCCCGGCGTACAGGTCGGCCGCCGCCTCGGCCAGCCGCGGGTCCAGCCCGGCCAGGCGGGCGCGGATCGGCAAATAGGCGAACGGGATGCAGAACACGGTGTGGGCGATCAGCACCGTGGTGAGCCCCAGTTCCAGCCCCAGCGCCAGGAAGAACAGCAGCGAGGCCACCGCGGTCACGATCTCCGGCACCAGGAGCGGCAGGCCCAGCATGGCGTTGATCAGCGCCTGGCCGCGAAAGCGCCGCCCGCTCATGGCCAGTGCCGCCATGGTGGCGAACAGCGTGGACAGCACGGTGGCGCCGCTGGCGATGATCAGCGAGTTGCGCGTTGCCCGCAGGATGTTGTCGTTGTCCATCACCTTCAGGTACCAGTCCAGCGAGAAACCGCTCCACAGTGTGGCGATGCGGTTGGCGTTGAACGACAGCACCACCAGCACCACGATGGGCAGGTACAGGTAGACGAAGGCCAGCAGCGTGGTAGTGCTGACGCCGCGGAACTGCCAAAGCTTGTGCGATACCTGCATCTCACTCTCCCGGCGGGCGCTGGAAGCGCCTGGTGTAGATCAGCATGCTCGCCAGCACCAGGGCCAGCAGCATGAAGGACAGGGCGGCGCCGAACGGCCAGTTGCGGGCGGTGCCGAACTGGTTCTGCACCAGGTTGCCGATCATCAGGCTCTTGCCGCCGCCGAGCAGCTCGGGGATGTAGTAGGAGCCGATGGCCGGGATGAACACCATCAGGCAGCCGGCCACGATGCCCGGCATCGCCAGCGGCAGGATCACCCGGCGCAGCGCCATCCAGCGGTTGGCGCCCAGGTCGAAGGCGGCCTCCACCAGGCGCCAGTCCATTTTTTCCAGGCTGGTGTAGATCGGCAGGATCATGAACGGCAGGAAGGAGTACACGAAGCCGATGGCCACCGCGGTAGGGGTGTAGAGGATGTCCAGCGAGCCGTTGCCCAGCCCCAGTGTCGACAGCGCACTGTCGATCAGGCCGCCGTTGCGCAGCAGCAGAATCCAGGCGTAGGTGCGCACCAGCAGGTTGGTCCAGAACGGAATCGACACCAACAGGATTAGCCGCTGGCGGGTTTTCTCGTCCTTCAGCGCGATATACAGCGCCACCGGAAAACCGATCAGCAACGTTACCGCGGTGGCGAAGCCGGCCAGCAGGAAGGAGCGCACGAAGATTTCCACGTAGTCGCTGTTCAGCGCCAGGCTGTCGTCCAGGTCGCGCTCGTACAGGAACTGCACGTAGGCATCCAGGCTCCAGTCGTGCCAGCGCACGCCGCCGTAGGTGTCGGGCTGCAGTACCGACATCCACGCCATCAGCAGCATGGGCAGCACCATGAAGGCCAGCAGCGTGAGCGTGGTGGGTGCCAGCAGCAGCGATTGCCGCAGCCGGTTGCGGGTATCAGCCATGGCTCGCCTCCTGCAGCAGGTGGAAGGCGCCGTCCAGTGCCGTCAGCCGTACGCGGTCGCCCACGCCGGCCAGCCGGCTGGCGCCCAGGCTGTTGGTCTTGCGCACGCGGCAGGGCTGGCCGTCGGCCAGCTGCACCGTGTACACCGTGTCCACGCCGCGGTACACCACCTCGGCTACCACGCCGTGCAGGCCGTCGTCGCCGCTTGCGGCCAACTGCAGCCGCTCCGGGCGCACCGCCACCGCCGCCTCGCCATCGCGGCGGCTGTCCAGCACGCTGGCCGGCAGGCTGCCGGCGTCGCCGAAGTGCAGGCGGTCGGCGGCGATGTGGCCGCTCAGGAACGAGGTTTCACCAATGAAGTCGGCGACGAAGCGGTTGGCCGGGCGGTCGTAGATGTCCTCCGGGGCGCCGATCTGCTGCACCTTGCCGGCCGACATCACCGCGATGCGGTCGGACATGGTCAGCGCCTCTTCCTGGTCGTGGGTGACGAACACGAAGGTGATGCCGGTCTCGCGCTGCAGGCGCTTGAGTTCCACCTGCATCTCCTTGCGCAGCTTCAGGTCCAGCGCCGACAGCGATTCATCCAGCAGCAGCACCTTGGGGTGCGGCGCCAGCGCGCGGGCCAGCGCCACGCGCTGCTGCTGGCCGCCGGACAGCTGGTGCGGGCGGCGCTTGGCAAAGCCGGCCAGCTTCACCAGCGCCAGCATGCTGTCCACGCGCGGGGCGATATCGGCCTTGGCCACGCCGCGCATTTCCAGGCCGAAGGCAATGTTCTCGGCCACCGTCAGGTGCGGAAACAGCGCATAGCTCTGGAACACGGTGTTGACCGGGCGCTGGAACGGCAGCTTGCCGGTGAGCGATTCGCCATACAGGCGGATATCGCCGCCGCTGGGGTCCTCGAAGCCGGCGATCATGCGCAGCAGGGTGGTCTTGCCGCAGCCGGACGGCCCCAGCAGGGTGAAGAACTCGTTTTCGCGGATGCTGATGGACACATGATCCAGCGCCAGCACCGCCTGGTCGCTGTCACCAAAGCGCTTGATGACCTGGTCAATTTCGATTGCTGCACGGTCTGCGGGCATGACTGCTCCTCCTGTGCCGGGGCAAAGGTTCGATGGTGGGTAAGGCAGGGGTTGGCCGCAGCGCTGCCGCATGTGGCTTGCGGCGCGGGCGGGCGGTGTGCGAGGCGGCTTTTCAGTGCCGGGCGGTGCTGGGGAAGTGCGGGGAGTCGTTGCCGGCAGGGAAGAAGGCAGCCGGGGTGATGGGCGTCACAAGGGTCTGATGCATGGTGGTTTCTCCTCTTCAACCGCGCTGTTTCGCGCTCTTGGTCATGGCAGGACACCCACTCCTGCCTGGGCGCTTGCCGGCCGGCGGGGTGGTGTGTTCAAGCTGTCCGTGTGGTTTTTTGCAGTCATTCTGCCTGCAGGATGACAGGGGTGTGACAGGGAGAAAGCGGTCAACAAAGGGATAATTCCGGCCAAATTCCTGGCACGGTATTCGCGGTTGGCCGGCGCTCAGCGCCGCAGCTCGGAGGGAAGGCGGCCGGTCCAGCGGGTAAAGGCGTGGCGGAAGCTGGCCGGTTCGGCAAAGCCCAGCTGTTCGGCAATCTGGGCAATGGTGAGATTGCTGTGGTGCAGCAGGTGCAGCGCCTGCTGGTGGCGGGCGCGATCCAGCTGCGCCTGGAACGAGGTGCCGGTGGCCGCCAGCTTGCGGCGCAGCGTGCGTTCCGACATGTGCAGGGTCTCGCACAGCTCCGTCACGCTGGCAAAGCGCGCCGGGTCGGACTGCAGCAGCCGCATCACCCGAGCCACCAGCGCCGAGCCCTGGCTGGCCAGCCACTGCGCCTGCTGCCGCTCGCACTGCTCCAGCGCCATGTGGTAGCTGACGGCATCGGCCAGCGGCTGCGGCCGGTCCAGCCACTTGGCGGGAAACACCACCGCGTCCTCGCTGCTGGCGAACTGCCCGGGCTGGCCGAAAATCGCCGGGTACAGCCCGGCGTACGGCGGCTCGGCAAAGCGCATCTGCACCGCGGTGGGCGGCCAGCGCACGCCCATGCAGTCGCGGATGATGCTCCACATCGACGACAGGCACATCTCCACATTGAAGCGGTACAGATCGACATGGTAGGCGTAGTCGCGCGCCACCAGCCGCGCCTGCTTGCCGTCCTCTTCCACCGCCAGGCGGAAGTAACTGGCCAGCAGCAGCGGGAAGCGGATGGCGGTATCCAGCGCCACGCGCACGGTGGGGCTTACCAGCATGGTGTAGCCGAGGATGCCGTAGTTGGACACATGCATGGCCTTGCCCAGGTGCAGGCCCAGCGCCTCGTCGCCGGACAGGCGGCGGGCATTGTCGAACACCTTCAGCTCCTGGCGGTGGCTGATCAGCCGCGCCGGCTCCTGCAGCCGCTCCGGCGGAATGGCGCTGCCGGCCAGCAGCTCGCCGGCGGCGATGCCGCGCTTGGCCAGCAGGCTGACGGTGGCCACCACCGCGTGCAGGGAAACCGGGCGGTCGGCAAGCTGGGTGCTGCTGTCGCTGGAGCGGTCGGGCATGGGTACGGGGTGGTGGTTGCGCTGCCGACGACTGTACCGCGATGCCGGGCGGAAACCCAGCCTATTGGCCGGATAAATCCGTCGGCAGCGGCACCTGCTGCAACAGGCGCTGCTCGAAGGCGTCGGCGGGTATGGCCGGGGCGAACAGGTAGCCCTGGCCATAGTCGCAGCCGGCTTCGCGCAGCCAGTCCAGGTGATCCTGCTTTTCGATGCCCTCGGCCACCACGCTCATGCCCAGGCGATGGGCCATGGCGATCATCGCCTCGCACAGTGCGCGGTCGCTGGCGTCGCTTTCCAGGTCGCGCACGAAGGACTGGTCGATCTTCAGGTAGTCGATGTCGAACTTCTTCAGGTAGGACAGCGAGGAATAGCCGGTGCCGAAATCGTCCAGCGACACGCGGATGCCGAAGTCGCGCAATGCGGCCAACTGCGTGCTTACCTGCTCGCGGTTGTCCAGCAGCAGCCGCTCGGTGATCTCCAGCACCACGCTGTCGCCCGGCAGGCCGTGGCTGTCCAGGGTGGCGGTCCAGCTGGTCAGGCTGCTGCCTTCGGCAAAGAACTGCAGCGGCGAGACATTCACGCTGATGTGCAGCTGCGGCTGCAACTGCCGCCAGTGGCTCAGCTGGCGGCACACCTGGCGGAACACCCAGTCGCCCAGCTCGATGACCAGGCCGCTGTCTTCGGCCAGCGGAATGAATTCCGCCGGGCTGATCCAGCCGCGCTCCGGGTGCTGCCAGCGCAGCAGCGCCTCGGCACCGATGACCTGGCGCTGCTGCAGCGCCAGGATGGGCTGGTAGTAGATGTGGAACTGGCCGCCGGCCAGTGCCTGGCGCAGGTCGCGGCTCAGCCGCACCCGGTTCTGGGCGGCCTGCTGCATGGGCTGGGTAAAGAAGCAGCTGCGGTTGCGCCCCAGGTCCTTGGCGGCGTACATCGCCTGGTCGGCGTTTTTCAGCAGCGATTCCATTTCGCTGCTGTCGTCCGGAAAAATGGTGATGCCGATGCTCACCGACAGGTAGGCCACGTCGTTGCCCAGGTGGTAGGGGGCGGCCAGGGTCTGCAGGATGCGCTCGGCCAGCTCGCCGGCCTGCTGTGCATGCTCCAGGCTGCTGATGATCACGGTGAATTCGTCGCCGCCCAGCCGGGCAACGGTATCGACGTGCCGCACGCAGGCCTGCAGCCGCTGGGCGGCCGATTGCAGCAGCTCGTCGCCGGCGCGGTGGCCCAGGGTGTCGTTTACTTCCTTGAAGTGGTCCAGGTCCAGCAGCAGCAGTGCCAGGCGCTGGCCGTCGCGGCGGCAGCGGGCGATGTCCTGCGCCAGCCGGCTTTGCAGCATGTAGCGGTTGGGCAGGTCGGTGAGCTGGTCGAAGTTGGCCTGGCGCCAGATCAGCGCCGCGTCCTTCTTTTTTTGAGTGATGTCGCGGCAGGTGGCCAGGATGTGGCGCTCCGACCCCAGCTCCGCCACCGTCAGCTGCAGCTCGGCATCGAACAGGCTGCCGTCCGGGCGCATGAAGCGCCATTCGCATTGCCACAGGCCCTGCTCCAGCGTCTTTTGCAGATGCTGTGCGGCCAACTGTGCCGAATCCTGGCCATCGGGCTGCTGCGGCGGCGACAGATCGCAGGGCGTGCGCTGCAGCAGCTGTGCGCCGTCGCAGCCGAACAGCCGCGCCGCCACCGGGTTGACATCCACGATCAGCTGGCCGTCCAGCACCAGGATGGCATCGGCCGAGGCGGCGAACAGCGCGCGGTAGCGCTGCTCGCTGGCCTGCAGCGCGTTCTCGGCGCGCATCTGCGCCCCCAGGTCGATATCCAGGCAGAACATCATCAGCTGATCGCCGGTATTCACCACCGTGTGGCTGGAATGCACGTCCACCAGATGGCCGTCCTTGTGCATCAGCCGCAGATGCGCCGCCGGCACCCCGCGCTGCTGCGCGAACATCCAGTTCACGTCCCGCTCCACCATCTCGCGCGCCAGCGGCGGGATGATCAGCTGGTACAGCGACTTGCCCAGCGCCTCCTGCTGGCTGTAGCCATACAGCAGGCTGGAGGCGTGGTTCCAGTACAGTACGGTGCCGTCCGGCGCATAGCCCTGTATCGCCAGCGCATCCACATTCTCGAAGATGGCGCGAAAGCGCGCCTCGCTGGCGCGCAGCGCCTGCTCCGCCTGCTTGCGGGTAGTGATGTCGCTGAGGCTGCCCACCATGCGTTTGGGCAGGCCCTGCGCATCGCGCTCCACCACGTCGCCGCGGTCCATCACCCATACCGTGCGGCCGTCCCGGCGGCAGATGCGGTACTCGCTGTAGTACGGTGCTTCACCGCGCTGGCAGCGCTCCAGCAGCGCCTGCACCGCGCTCAGGTCATCCGGATGCACGCTGGCGACGAACTCGCCCAGCGGGTGCGACTCCTGACCGACGGCGATGCCGGTGATCTCGCTCCAGCGGCTGTTGTGCTGCAGGATGCCGCTCTGGATATCCCAGTCCCACACCCCTTCGCCGGTGGCTTCCATCACGTAGCGCAGCATGCTTTCCTGGCTGGCCAGCTGCTGCTGCACCTGGTGCAGGTGGGTGATGTCGCGGCCGATGCCCAGCACGCCCACCAGCTGCGTGCCGTGGTACAGCGGGGTCTTGATCACCTGCAGCAGCCGGCGCAGGCCGTCGTGGGCGAAGGTGATCCACTCGTCGTTCACCAGCGCGCGGTCGTGATGGATGGCCAGCAGGTCGCGCGAACGGAAGAAGTCGGCCAGCTCCGCTTCCACCAGGTCGCAGTCGCGTTTGCCGACGATATTGTTGGCCGCATCGCCGAACATCTGCACGAAGGCTTGGTTGCAATACAGGTAGACACCCTCCGCGTCTTTCAGCCAGACCGGGTCGGGCAGATGCTGCAGCAGGGTGTTCAGCCAGTGGACATCGGCTGGCAGGAAGGGCGGCACGGTAGCGGACATGGGGTGTTCCCGACCCGGGCAAAGGACGTTTCCAGCATAGGAAGCCGGCCCGGCAATTGCCATGCGCGAGCGCAGGGCGGCAGGCGGCAGAACACCGTTTTCAAGGATTTGCCCTTGTCCGGGTGACAGCCAGCAGGCATTGTGCGATTCCTAGCCAAGGTATCGATGTCATGACCCTCAGCCGTCACCAGTTCAAGCTGGCCGCCTCTTTTCTTGCCCTGTATCTGATCTGGGGCTCCACCTATTTCGCCATCCGCATCGGTGTGGACGCCTGGCCGCCGTTCCTGATGGCCGGCGTGCGCTTCGTGCTGGCCGGCCTGCTGATGTACGGCTTTCTGCGCTGGCGCGGCGCGCCCAACCCCACGCTGCAGGAGATGAAGGGCGCCACCATTCTTGGCGTGCTGATGCCGGCCATTGGCAACGGCTTCGTGACGATGGCGGAAAAAGAAGTGTCCTCCGGCGTGGCCGCACTGGTGGTGGCCACCGTGCCGCTGTTTGCCATCCTGTTCGCGCGCCTGTTCGGCCACAAGCCGCGGCGCATGGAGGTGGCCGGCGTGCTGCTGGGCATTACCGGCATCGTGGTGCTGAACATGGGCGCCAACCTGCGCGCCTCGCCGGCCGGCGCCGCCGCGCTGCTGTTCGCCAGTGCCGGCTGGGCGCTGGGCTCGGCCTGGAGCAAGCGCCTCACCCAGCCCAAGGGGCTGATGTCCAGCGCCATGATGATGTTCACCGGCGGCATCGCGCTGCTGCTGCTGAGCCTGGCCAGTGGCGAGCAGCTGGTGGCGATGCCGAGCTGGCACGGCTGGCTGGCCATGCTGTACCTGGCCATCTTCGGCTCGCTGATCGCCTACACCGCCTATATGTTCCTGCTGCAGAACGTCAGCGCCGCCGCCGCCACCAGCTATGCCTACATCAACCCGGTGATCGCGGTACTGCTGGGGGTGTGGCTGCTTAACGAGCGCGTGGGCGCGCCGGAACTGCTGTCGATGACCATCATCGTGGCCGCGGTGCTGCTGATAGGCTGGAAGAAGGTGGCGCGCTAACGCTGCCGCCCCGATTGCTGTGACGAACCGCCCGGATGGGCGGTTTTTTATTGTGTGCTGGCTGTCTGTAGGTTGGGTTGAGCGTAGCGAAGCCCAACGTTTACCGCGTTTCTGGTTTTGTATCCGCTGCGCGGATGATGGTTTGAAGTCGCCGGTTCCGCCCGGCGCACGGGGTACTTTCTTTTGCTTCGCCAAAAGAAAGTACCCAAAGAAAAGGCGACCCGGGGCTGCTCGAAACCCCGTGCAAAAAGGCACGCCCCAGGCGCCGCCGAACTCGCCCCTCGCTAACGGCTCGGGACTCAGACAGATCGGCGTCTTAAAACCTGGGACGCACCATTTTGCCCGGCTCGCGCCAACGGGATTGGGGCGAGTGGGTTCGACTCTGCTGGCCCGCGGGGTGGGCAAAGCGCCGCGTGCCCACCTGAACCCTCATGTCGGTGGGCGTGGCCACTCGTATGCGGCCAACGTTGGCCGCAAGCACACTCCTTCCTCCCCCTGTGTTGCATTTTTGATACCTGCTTAATACCAGTTGTGCCAGTAACCCAATGCCCCGCAACGCCAGCATTGGCGCGGCCCGGCATTTTTTCTCGCTTTTTTACCTCACCAATGCTGCATTGCAGCGTTGCCAATCGTTGCAACTGGTCTACAACTGGTATTGACGTGGTTGGGTAGTGGTATTAATTTTGCGGCAACAAAGCGGCTGGGATGGCAGCCAGGCAGCACGTACACTGATGCCTTTCCAAGACCACTTGAGGATTTCGCCATGGATGAACGCTGGCAGGCACTGAAGCCGGACGAGACGCAGAGTACGCCGCTGTACCTGCAGTTCGCCCGCAAGCTGGCCGACGCCATCAATGCCGGCTGGTGGCAGGCCGACGAGGCGCTGCCGTCGGAGCGTACTTTCTCCGACGAGCTGGGCATCTCGCGCGTCACCGCCCGCAAGGCGCTGGATGTGCTGCTGGAGCAGGGGCTGATTCGTCGCCGGCATGGCTCCGGCACCTTCATCACCCCGCGGCTGGAGCAACCGCTGTCACGGCTGACCAGCTTCACCGAGATGCTGAAGCAGAAGGGGTTCGAACCGTCGTCGGTGTGGCTGGAGCGCAGTATCGGCACGCCGACCCACGACGAGGTGATCAAGCTGGGGCTGTCGCCCACCGCGCAGGTGGTGCGGCTCAAGCGCCAGCGGCTGGCGGACGGTGTGGTAATGGCCATCGAGCAGAGCACGCTGCCGCTGGCTTACCTGCCGGACCCGCAGGCGGTGGGCAGCTCGCTGTATGCCTTCCTGGATGCCGCCGGCCACCCGGTGGTGCGCGCGCTGCAGCATATCCGCGCGGTGAATGCCGGGCCGGATATTGCCGCCAGCGCCGGCATCAAGCAGGGCGAGGCGATGTTGTTGATGACACGTATCGGCTACACCGCCGACAACGTGGCGATAGAACTGACCGACACCTGGTGTCGCAACGATTACTACGACTTTGTGGCAGAGCTGAGACGATGAACACACGGGTACTGCAGGGACGCATGCTGACCGCCGCCGGCTGGCTGGATGGCGAGCTGCATCTGGACGACAACGGCCGCATCGCCGCCATCGACGGCCGCCTGGCCGGCGCGGGCGAGCCGGCACGCTACCTGCTGCCCGGTTTCATCGACCTGCACGTACACGGTGGCGGCGGGGTGGACATCATGGAAGCGGGCCATGCGGCCAACCATGTGGCGCGTACCCACGCCCGCTTCGGCACCACTTCGCTGCTGGCCACCACCATGACCGCGCCGCGCGCCGAGCTGGTACATGTGCTGACGGCGCTGGGCAAGGTGGCGCAAGAGCGCGCCGCCGGCAGCGCCCGCATTCTGGGCGTGCACCTGGAAGGCCCCTACATCAACCCCGGCAAGCTTGGCGCGCAACCGGACGACGCCGTGGCCGCGGTGATGGACGAAATCGACTACTACCGCAGCCTGGCGCCGCTGAAGGTGCTGACGCTGGCGTCGGAGATCGCCGGCCACCACGAGGTGATCCGCAGCCTGAGCGCGGACGGCATCCGCGTGCAGCTGGGCCACACCCTGGGCAGTTACGAGGAAGGCGTGGCCGCGCTGCAGGAAGGCGCCAGCGGCTTCACCCACCTGTTCAACGCCATGACCGCGCTGCACCACCGCGAGCCGGGCATGGTGGGCGCCGCGCTGGCGCACGCCGAATACGCCGAGCTGATTCCCGACCTGCTGCACGTGCACCCGGGCGCGATGCACGCCGCGCTGCGCGCCATTCCGCGCCTCTACTGCGTGACCGATTCCACCGCCGCCGCCGGCATGCCGGACGGCGAATACAAGCTGGGCTCCCATACCGTGACCAAGTGCATGGGGGGCGTACGCCTGGCGGACGGCACCCTGGCCGGCAGCACCCTGACCATGGATCAGGCGCTGCGCAACCTGGTGCAGATCGGCCTGCCGCTGGCGCAGGCCAGCAACCGGCTGTCGCTGTACCCGGCCGATTACCTGGGCGTGGCCGACCGCGGCCGCCTGGAAACCGGCGCCTGGGGCGACGTGGTGGTGATGGATAAAGACCTGTTTGTGCAACACGTGTACGTAGAAGGAGAGTGCCTTGAGCCTGATGCTTGATGAAGCCCTGTTTGCCGCCGAGGCGGTAGCCGCCCAACACATGTATGCCGACGAAGGGCTGGCGCTGCTGGGGCGCGAACTGGCCAAGGCACAGCCGCAGCTGGCGCTGACCGTGGCCCGTGGCAGCTCGGACCATGCGGCCAACTATTTCGCCTACCTGGCGATGCAGCGCACCGGCACCCCGGTGGTATCGCTGCCGATGTCGCTGATCACCCTGCACCACGCGCCGCTGGCGGTGCGTGGCCAGCTGGCGGTGGCGCTGTCGCAGTCCGGCCGCAGCCCGGACCTGGTGGACACCATGGCGGCGCTGTCCAGGGCCGGCGCCCGCACCGTGGCGCTGGTGAACCAGCCGGATTCGCCGCTGGCCGCCGCCTGCGAGTGGTCGCTGCCCCTGTGTGCCGGCGCGGAAAAGAGCGTGGCCGCCACCAAGAGCTACATCGCCTCGCTGTCCGCCGTTGCCCGCCTGGTGGCGCACTGGCAGCGTGACGCCGGCCTGCTGGCGGCGCTGGAAACCCTGCCGCAGGCACTGCAGGAGGCCACCCGCCAGGACTGGTCGCCGGCCATCGAGGTGCTGCAGAACGCCGAACGCATCATGGTGGTGGGCCGTGGCCTGGGCTTTGCCGTGGCGCTGGAGGCAGCGCTGAAATTCAAGGAAACCTGCGCCATCCAGGCGGAGGCGTTCTCCGGTGCCGAGATCAAGCATGGCCCGATGGCGCTGATCGACGAAGGCTACCCGCTGCTGATCTTCGCCCCGCGCGGCCCGGAACAGGCCGGCCTGATCGCGCTGGCCGACGAGATGCGCGGCCGTGGCGCCCGCGTGCTGCTGGCGGCGCCGGCCGATGTGGCCAGCCGCGACCTGACGCTGGCGCTGGCCGGTGACGAGGCGCTGGACCCGCTGCTGGCGATCCAGAGCTTCTACCTGATGGCGGCCCGGCTGTCCGAGGCGCGCGGGCTGAACCCGGATGAGCCGCGGCACCTGAACAAGGTGACCCTTACGCTGTAAACGACCGGTCAGCCTCTGACCCTTCGCATACCTGACCGTTTAGTAAGCCATACCAAGCCATGACGACCGCGGCCCACCGCGGCGACACAACGCATGCTGCGCGCACGGCGGGGGACGCCGTACGCGCAAAAAACAGCACAGAGAGAAAGGCGTCACATGACTGCAACCGTAACCCTGCGCGCGCCGCTGAGCGGCAAGGTGCTGCCGCTGAGCCAGGTGCCGGACCCGGTATTCGCCGGCGGCATGATGGGCCAGGGCCTGGCCATCGAGCCGCTGTCCTCCACCCTGCTGGCGCCCTGTGACGGCGTCATCAGCCAGCTGTCGTCCACCGGCCACGCGGTGGCGCTGCGTGCGGCCAACGGTGCCGAGCTGCTGCTGCACATCGGCATCGACACCGTGAAACTGGGCGGCCAGGGCTTTGCCCCGCGCGTCCAGGCCGGCGACCGCGTCAGCTGCGGTCAGCCGCTGGTGGATATCGATATCGACAGCGTGGCGCAGCGCGCGCCGTCGCTGATCACCGTGCTGGTGGTTACCAACAGCGACGACATGCAGCTGGGCGCCGCGGCCAGCGGCATGGTGCAGGCCGGCAGCAGCGCGCTGCTGGATATCAGCGCCAGCGGCACGGCGGCGGAAGGCGACAGCGTGGCCGGCGGCGTCAGCCACAACGGCCAGGCGGTGGTGGCACACGAAGGCGGCCTGCATGCGCGCCCGGCGGCACTGCTGCAGCACACCGCGCGCCGCTTCACCTCCCGTATCGAAATCGGCTTTGGCGGCAAACATGCCAGCGCGCGCAGCGTGGTGGCCATCATGGGCCTGGGCGTGGGCGAGGGCGACACGGTCAGCGTGCATGCCTTCGGCGCCGATGCCGAAGCCGCACTGGCCGCCATGCTGGCTGCCGTGCAGACCCGCAGCGAAGCCGGCCATGCCGCCGCCGCGGTTCCGCAAACCACGTTGGCCGCACGCAGCGACGGCAAGCTGGGCGGCGTCTGTGCCGCGCCGGGGCTGGCAGTGGGCACCCTGCTGCTGCTGGCCGAGCAGGACCGCGCGGTGCCGGAACGCGGCGCCGGCGTGGAGGCGGAACTCACCGCACTGCATGGTGCGCTGGCGCAGGTGCGCCGCGACATCGAGGCCGATATTGCCCTGGCCGGCCAGCGCGGCGCCCGTGCCGAAGGCGAGATCTTCGGCGCTCACCTGGCGCTGCTGGACGACCCGGAGCTGACGCTGGCGGCGGAGCGTTTCATCGTCGATGGCCGCAGCGCCGCCCACGCCTACCGCAGCGCCATCCGCGTGCAGAGCGAGGTGCTGCTGGGCCTTGGCAATGCCTTGCTGGCCGAGCGCGTGGCCGATCTGAAAGACCTGGAGCGCCGTGTGCTGGATGTGCTGCTGGGCAGCGACAACAGCGCGCCGCAGCTGCCGGCGCAGGCCATCGTGGTGGCCGACGACCTGACCCCGTCGCAACTCACCCGCCTGCCGCGTGCGCAGGTGGCCGGCCTGGTGCTGGCCCGCGGCGGTGCCACCAATCACGTGGCCATCCTGGCGCGCGCGCTGGGCATTCCGGCGCTGGTGGCCTGTGGCCCGGCGGCGTTGCAGCTGCCGGCCGGCGCCGAGGCGGTGCTGGATGCCGGCGAAGGCTGGCTGGATGCGCAGCCGGATGCGGCCAACCTTGCGCTGGCGCGGCAGCAGATCGCCGGGCACGAAGCGCGCCGCCAGGCGCTGCGCGAGCAGTCCGCCGGCCGGGCGCTCACCCGCGACGGCGTGCACATCGAAGTGGCCGCCAACGTGGTGAACGCCGCCGAAACCCGCGATGCGGTGCTGCACGGTGCCGACGGCGTGGGCCTGCTGCGTACCGAATTCCTGTTTACCGAACGCACCGACGCGCCGAGCAGCGAGGAGCAGCGCGCCGCCTGCCAGGCGGTGCTGGATGCACTGGAAGACCGCCCGGCCATCATCCGCACTCTGGATGCCGGCGGCGACAAGGACGTGCCCTACCTGCCGCTGCCGGCCGAGGACAACCCGGCGCTGGGCCTGCGCGGCATCCGCACCAGCCTGGCGGTGCCGGAAGTGCTGGACGCGCAGCTCACCGCGCTGCTGCAGCTCAAGCCGCTGTCGCGCTTGCGCATCCTGCTGCCGATGGTGACCGACGTGGCCGACCTGCTGCTGGTGCGCCAGCGCATCGAGGTGCTGGCCGCGCAGCTGGGGCTGAGCGAGCGGCCGCAGCTGGGGGTGATGATCGAGGTGCCGTCGGCGGCACTGCTGGCCGCCCAGCTGGCCGAGCATGCCGATTTCCTCTCCATCGGCACCAATGACCTTACCCAGTACACGCTGGCGATGGACCGCTGCCACCCGGCACTGGCCGCGCGCCAGGATGCGCTGCACCCGGCGGTGCTGCGCCTGATCGCCCTCACCGTACACGGCGCCCGCCAGCACGGCCGCTGGGTGGGCGTGTGCGGCGCGCTGGCTTCCGACCCGCTGGCGACTGCCGCGCTGGTGGGCCTGGGCGTGACCGAGCTGTCGGTCAGCCCGGCGCTGGTGCCGGAGATCAAGGACCGCGTGCGGCAGCTGGACGCCGCCGCCTGCCAGGAGCTGGCGCTGACGCTGCAGGCGCAGCGCTCCGCTGCCGAGGTGCGCGCGCTGCTTACCGCTGCGGCCAACGTTGCGGCGCATTGAGAACCTTCACGATCTGCTGCGCCAGGGCGCAACAAGACGGTGCCACCGCGATATCGCCGCCGCGCCGCAGATCGTAAGCAGAACCCGGCCGTAGCCGCTTAGCCGGCACGGCGGGGGATACGGGCGGCTGCCGGCGGCAGCGGCCCACACACAGAGGGGCGCCTCGAAAACCCGGATTTCTAAGCGAGACAAGGCGCGAACGAAAAATTTCGACGCAGCATATGTTTGATATGTAAGGAGAAATTTTTCGTGAGCAACGCAGTATCGCGACGAAAGCTGGCGTTTTTCTAGGTGCCCAGAGAGATGAGGGAGAAACAAGTGACTACATCTAGCAAGTTTGCCGGCATCCAGCAGCTGGGCCGCGCCCTGATGCTGCCGATCGCCGTGCTGCCGGTGGCTGGCCTGCTGCTGCGGCTGGGGCAGCCCGATCTGTTGGGCATCGCAGTGATGGCGCAGGCGGGGGATGCCATCTTCGGCAACCTGGCGCTGCTGTTCGCCATCGGCGTGGCGGTGGGGTTCGCCAAGGACAACAACGGGGCTTCCGGCCTGGCCGGCGCCATCGGCTACCTGGTGCTGACCTCGGTGCTGAAAGTGATCGACGCCAAGATCAATATGGGCGTGCTGGCCGGCATTACCGCCGGCATCAGCGCCGGCCTCTTGTACAACCGCTACAAGGACATCGCGCTGCCGTCCTACCTGGCGTTCTTCGGTGGCCGCCGCTTCGTGCCCATCGCCACCGGCTTTGCCATGCTGCTGGCCGGCGTGGTGCTGGGCTATGTGTGGCCGCCGGTGCAGCAGGGCATCGACGCGGTGGGGCACTGGATCATCGGCGCCGGCGAGTTCGGCCTGTTCATCTACGGCATCCTCAACCGCGTGCTGATCGTCACCGGCCTGCACCACATCATCAACACCTTCGCCTGGTTCCAGCTGGGTGACTTCACCGACGCCACCGGCAAGCTGGTGCACGGCGACCTTACCCGCTTCTTTGCCGGCGACAAGAGCGCGGGCATGTTCATGTCCGGCTTCTTCCCGGTGATGATGTTCGGCCTGCCGGCTGCCTGCCTGGCGATGTACCGCGCCGCGCGCCCGGAAAACAAGGCCGCGGTGGGTGGCGTGCTGCTGTCCATGGCGCTCACCGCCGCGCTGACCGGCGTGACCGAGCCGGTGGAATTCGCCTTCATGTTTCTGGCGCCGGCGCTGTACGCCATCCACGCCGTGCTCACCGGCATCTCCATGGCGCTGATGCATGCGCTGGGCGTGCACCTGGGCTTCGGCTTCTCCGCCGGCCTGTTCGACTACGTGCTGAACTTCGGCATCGCGCAGAAACCGTTGCTGCTGGTGCCGGTGGGCATTGCCTACTTCGCGGTGTACTACGGGCTGTTCAGCTTCTTCATTAGGAAATTCAACCTGCTGACCCTGGGCCGCGAGGAAACCCCCGTTGCCGCAGCGCCGGCAGCCGCTGCCGGCAGCATCGGCGGCCGTGCCGGTGGCTTCATCAGCGCACTGGGCGGTGCGGCCAACCTCAAGAACGTGGATGCCTGCACCACCCGCCTGCGTCTGCAGGTGGTGGACAACGGCAAGGTGGACGAGGCGGCGCTGAAGGCGCTGGGCTCGCGCGGCCTGATCAAGCCGGCCGCCGGCAGCGTGCAGGTGGTACTGGGGCCGGAAGCCGAGCTGGTGGCCGACCAGATCCGCGATGCTCTGCTGCAGGGTGTCGGCGGTAGTGCCGGCGGCAGCGGCGACCGTCAGCAGTGGCTGGCGGCGCTGGGCGGCGAAGGCAACCTGCGCGGCGTATCGGTGGTGGCCGGCAGCCGGCTGCGGCTGGAGCTGGCCGACAGCGGCCGCATCGACGAGGCGCAGCTGAAGGCGCTGGGCGCCAGCGGTGTGATGACGCTGCCGGGCAACCTGCTGCATGTGGTGGTGGAAGGCGACGTGGCGCTGACCGCGCGGCTGCTGCAGGCCTGAGCCAGCCAACATTTCCTCCCAAGCCCGCCACCCGGCGGGGCTGGCGGCGGCAAGGCAGTCATGCCTGCCGCCGCTTTTTTCTGCTTCCGCCGGGCGGCTGAGCGTAGCGAAGCCCAACGTTCACCGTGTTATCAGGTTTTGTATCCGCTGTGCGGATGATGATTTTGATGCCGGTTCCGCCCGGCGGACAGGTTAAGGGGGCCACCGCGGCCCCCTTAACAATCCCCGGCTCCCCGACGGCCACTCGAAACCCCGTGCAAAAAGGCACGCCCCAGGCGCCGCCGAACTCGTCCCTCGCTAACGGCTCGGGATTCAGACAGATCGGCGTCTTAAAACCTGGGGCGCACCGTTTTGCCCGGCTCGCGCCAACGGGATTGGGGCACGTCGGTTCGGTTCTGCTGTTTGTTTTGTGGGCGTAATTGTCGGGTAGGAGTCTGCCGTAGGGCGGGTTGGCCGCAGGCCATACCCGCGTGAGGTGGTTGGTTGTGCGCGGGTATGAACCCTTGGTTCAACCCGCCCTACAACATGTGGAACAACAACGTTGGCCGCATAAGTGGGCCGCTTGGGCTACGGTCTGGCACGCCTTTGCCTGAGCGGTATGACGAACGCGCTGGTATCGATACCAGGCAAGCAGCAAATTCCTCCTGCACCAGCATGGCACTTTGCTACGGTGAGAAGTGTTGGTAGTGCACACACTACAGTCATGAAAACCGTTGAGTACAAGCGCGAATGAGAGAACGATGGTTGCACAACAGGCGTGCAACAGGCACGCAGAGATCACCCGCAAACAAGGAGACAGACATGGCACTGAAACTGGCCATCAACGGGTACGGCCGCATCGGCCGCATGGTATTGCGCGCCTGGCAGGAACGTTTTGCCGACAAGGGCATTGAAATCGTTGCCATCAACGATCTGGGCAACCCGGAACTGCACGAACACCTCACCAAGTTCGACTCCATCCACGGCCCCTTCCCCGGCAGCGTGGCGCTGGAAGGCGACAAGCTGGTGGTGAACGGCAAACCCATCCAGCTGCTGTCGGTACGCAACCCGGCCGAGCTGCCGTGGGGCGAGATGGGCGTGGACATCGTGCTGGAATGTACCGGCATCTTCACCAAGCGCGACAAGGCCGGCCTGCATCTGCAGGCCGGTGCCAAGAAGGTGCTGATCTCCGCCCCGGCGGACGATGCCGACGCCACCATCGTGTTCGGTGTGAACGACAACACCCTGCGCAGCGACATGAGCATCGTCTCCAACGCTTCGTGCACCACCAACTGCCTGTCGCCGCTGGTGAAGCCGCTGAACGACACCCTGGGCGTGGTGCATGGCCTGATGACCACCGTGCATTCCTACACCAATGACCAGGTGCTGCTGGATACCGAACACAGCGATCTGCGCCGCGCCCGTTCCGCCGCGCTGTCGATGATTCCGACCAAGACCGGCGCCGCCGCTGCCGTGGGCCTGGTGCTGCCGGAGCTGAAAGGCAAGCTGGACGGCTTCGCCGTGCGCGTACCTACCGCCAACGTATCGCTGGTGGATCTCACCTTTACCGCCGCGCGCGATACCAGCGTGGCCGAGGTGAACGAGATCGTCACCGCTGCGGCCAACGGTGCGCTCAAGGGCGTGCTGGCAGTGAACACCCTGCCGCTGGTGTCCATCGACTTCATGCACAACCCGGCGTCCAGCGTGTTCGATTCCACGCTGACCCGCGTGATCGACGGTCGCCAGGTGAAGGTGCTGTCCTGGTACGACAACGAATGGGGCTTCTCCAACCGCATGCTGGATACCGCCCAGGCCTGGGCCGCGGCCAAGTAAGCGCCACGCCGCCGGCGCAGGCCGGCGGCCAGGTTTCATACCGGCAGCCGTGTGGAGACGGTTGCCTCGCTCTTTGGTTCTTCTGTTGCTTCTTTTGTGCATAGACCCACTCGCCTGCCCAACAAGGGTGGGCATTTTTTTTGCGGCCAGCGGTAGTGGCCGCAAGGTTGGCCGCACGCTTGCTGCGGCAGGGGGCGGGGTGTAATCGGGCAACAACATGGCGAAATCCCCTGGCAACAGTAGGGGTGGGGTGTGTAGTGGGGCAATTACCTGCCTGCCACGGTTCGTCATCCTGCTGCGCGGCATGGCTACCTGTCCGGTGGGCCACCTGGCCCGGTGGCGGTTTCTGGCCGCCACCACCGCGGTGGTAAGGTAGCGTTTTGCCGCGCGAAACAGAGGAGAAGCCGCATGAGACAAGAAAGGCACAGGCTGGCATCCGCCAGCATCGGGCGCTACCACGAACTGACCAGCTACCATTTCGGCGCGCCGGCGGCCGGCGGCTGGCCGCGCAAGGTCTACATCCAGAGCAGCCTGCACGCCGACGAGATTCCCGGCATGCTGGTGAGCCACCATCTGCGCGAGGCGCTGAGCCGCCTTGAGGCGGCAGGCAAGCTGAACGGTGAAGTGGTGCTGGTGCCGATGGCCAACCCCATGGGCCTGGCGCAGCGCGTGCTGCACAATGCGGTGGGCCGTTTCGAGCTGGACAGCGGCGAGAACTTCAACCGCCAATACGCCGAACCCTCGGCCGCGGTGGTTGCCGCGGTGGCGGACAAGCTCGGCGACGATATCGACCACAACCGCACGCTGATCCGCCAGGCGCTGCGCGAGGCGCTGCAAGCGCAAACGGTGGACAGCGAGCTGGCCAGCCTGCGCCAGCAGCTGCACCTGCTGGCGGTGGACGCCGACCTGGTCATCGACCTGCACTGCGAATGGCGCGGCGCCATCCACATCTATGCCAACAACGAGCAATGGCCGCGGGTGGAAGCACTGGCCGCCTACCTGGGCTGCCCGGTGTCCCTGCTGGCCGACTCCTACGGCGGCATGCCTTTCGACGAGGCCATCTTCATGCCCTGGCTGCGCATTCGCGATGCCTTGCCGGGCAAGCCGGTGCCGGTGGACAGCGTGTCGGTCACGGTGGAGCTGCGCGGGCAGCAGGATGTGAATCACGAACTGGCGCGGCAGGATGCCGCCGCCATCCTGGACTTTCTGCGCCACCAGGGCCTGCTGGCCGAAGCGGCGCCGCCACTGCCGCCGCTGCCGTATCCGCCCACGCCGCTGGAAGGCTCGGAAACGCTGCTGGCGCCGCATGCCGGAGTTGTGGTGCTGCATGCCGCCATGGGCGACTGGATTGAAGCCGGGCAACTGGTGGCCGAGGTGGTGGACGCGGTGGAGGGCCGCTCAAGCGAGGTGCGTGCCAGCACCTCCGGCGTGCTGTACGCCGGCATCCATCACCCTTACACCCATCTGGGCGATACCGTGGCCAAGGTGGCCGGCGCGGTGAAACTGCAGAAAGCGCGGCTGCTGGACGCCTGAGTCAGTCGTCGCCCAACTGGGGCATGCGCGGCGGTACCGGCTGATCGATCACCATCGAGGTCTTGGTATCGCCGTACTGCATCAGGCGGGCGATGACTTCCTGCAGCGTGCTCATGCTGCCCACCGCCACGCGTATCATCAGGCCGCTGCTGCCGGTAATCGAATCGCAGGCGATGATCTCCGGCATGTTCTTGAGCTTTTCCACCACGCCGTAGTACTCCAGGTTTTTCACCGTCAGCTCGATGACGCACTGGATGGGGTAGCCCAGCTTGTCGGGGCTGATGATTGCGCGGTAGCCGCTGATTACGCCGCTTCGTTCCAGTTTTTCCACCCTGTCGGCGACGGCAGGTGCCGAAAGGTTCACCCGGCGGGCAAGTTCCGCAAAGCTCAGACGGCCGTTTTCATGCAGTGCAACAAGGATTTTGCGGTCGAACTTGTCCATTCTTTCGATTCCAAAGTCTACGGGCCAAAAATAGATTGTATACAAACTCCGGAGGAAGAAAATCCTTCGAATGCCCATTACCAGCGGCCATTATCGTCCGTAAAATTCGCCCCGTGTTGAAGCACTAGGGTCCGCGCCCGAAGCTTCGACTTCTGGATCTGTTGTGAGGGTGCTCAATGTCCCTGAGCATCTTTGAACTGTTCTGGTGATCTCTTTGTCCCTGGTCTTTAAGACTGTTGGCGCCCGGCGCCGGCAGTTGACCTCTTCAGGCCTGTCCCAATCGGACAGGCCGTTTTTTTTTCTCCCGTCGTACAAGCTCGCCAAGTGGCCGGCATTCTATATGGAACTGCCGTGAACACCGCGGCCATGTCAATGACAGGCCGGCTTGGTGAAGTGTCACATTTCTGTAACGATCAGTTTCTATCCTTGCCATAATTGCCATGGGAGGATAAGCATGCCCGCCAATATTCTGCTCGTAGAAGACGAGCCGGCGATCCAGGAGTTGATCGCCTTCAATCTGGTTCAGGCCGGCCATCACGTATTGCGTGCCAGTACCGCCGAAGTGGCGCTGACCCTGGTAAAGAACGCGCTGCCGGATCTGGTCCTGCTGGACTGGATGCTGCCAGGCGCTTCCGGCGTGGAAATCGCCCGCAAGCTGCGCGCCGACGAGCGCACCCGCCAGATCCCCATCATCATGCTGACTGCGCGTTCCGACGAGCAGGACAAGGTGCAGGGCCTGGAGGCCGGCGCCGATGACTACATCACCAAGCCGTTCTCGCCGCGCGAGCTGCTGGCGCGCATCAAGGCGGTGCTGCGCCGCCGTGCGCCGCAGATGACCGACGACGCGGTGGAAGTGAAAGGCCTGCGCCTGGACCCGGTAACCCACCGCGTGCAGGGCAATGGCGGCAGCATCGACCTGGGCCCCACCGAATTCCGCCTGCTGCACTTCTTCATGACCCATGCCGAGCGGGTGCATTCGCGCACCCAGCTGCTGGACCAGGTATGGGGCGACCACGTATTCGTGGAAGAGCGCACCGTGGACGTGCACATCCGCCGCCTGCGCAGCGCGCTGGAGCCCACCGGCCACGACGGGCTGATCCAGACCGTGCGCGGCACCGGCTACCGTTTTTCGGCACAGGGGTAGGTCTTGGCCGAATTCCTGATCATGCGGCTGGTAACACTGGTCGCACTTGCCGCCGTAGCGCTGATTTGCGGCCTGGTATGGGGGCCGCTGTCTGGCATCAGCCTGATGCTGGGCCTGCTGGTGGCCTGGCTGGGCTTTCACCTCTACCACCTGGCGCAGCTGCTGCGCTGGCTGGAACGCCCGGCGCCGCGCCGCGTGCCGGACGGCTTCGGCCCGTGGAACACCGTGTTCATGGCGCTGTACCGCCAGGCGCGCCGCCAGAAGCAGAGCAAGCGCCGGCTGGCCATCGTGCTGGACCGCTTCATTAACGCCAGCGAGGCGATGCCGGACGGCGTGGTGGTGCTGGACGAGTACGACCGCATCGAGTGGATCAACCCGATGGCGGTGGAGCACCTGGGGCTGGATCGCCGCCGCGATATCGGCAGCCAGATCCTGAACCTGGTGCGCGAGCCGGAATTCCACGATTACATGGCCGAGCAGCGCTACAGCCAGCCGCTGATCCTGCGCAACGGCGCCAGCGGCCAGGAGCTGGTGCTGTCCGTCCAGCTGGTGCCGTTCGACATCAAGCGCAAGCTGCTGCTCACTCGCGACATCACCCAGCTGGAGCGGGTGCAGACCGTGCACCGCGACTTCGTGGCCAATGTGTCGCACGAGCTGCGCACACCGCTTACCGTGGTGGGCGGCTTCCTGGAAACGCTGTCGGACATGGAAGAAGTGGACGCTGCCACGCTGCAGCATTTCCTGCCGATGATGCTGGAACAGTCACGGCGCATGCAGAGCCTGGTGGAAGACCTGCTCACCCTGTCGCGCATCGAAAACAGCCCGCTGCATGCGTTGCAGGAGCCGGTGGACATGACATCCATGCTGGATACGCTGCAGGTGGAGGCCGAAGGCCTGTCGCAGGGGCGGCACAGTATCGAACTGCAGCGCGACAGCGGCCGCAATCTGCTGGGCAACCAGCAGGAGCTGCACTCGGCGTTCGGCAACCTGGTATCCAACGCGGTGCGCTACACGCCGGAAGGCGGCAACATCACCCTGCGCTGGCGCGAGCTGGACGACGGCCGTGTGGCGTTCTCGGTGGCCGATACCGGCATCGGCATTCCGGCCGAACACCTGCCGCGCCTGACCGAGCGTTTCTACCGCGTGGACCGCGGCCGCTCGCGCAACAGCGGCGGCACCGGCCTCGGCCTTGCCATCGTCAAGCACGTACTGATGCGGCACCATGCCCGGCTGGAGGTACGCAGCGAGCCGGACAAGGGCAGCGAGTTCAGCGTGGTGTTCAGCCCGGAACAGGTGGCCTGAAACGGCATGAGCTACGCTCAAAAGGTTGGCTGCGGCCAACCTTTTGTCTTTTTTGACGCTGCTACCGGAGGCTCATCATGCTGCATCACATCGTACTGTTCCGCTTTCCCGACCATACCGACGCCGACACCATCGCCCGGGTGCAGGCCGAGTTCGCCGCGCTGGTGGCCGCCACCGGGGTGGTCAGCGATTTCCGCCATGGCCCGGATGTCAGCCCGGAAGGCCTGGCGCAGGGCTTTACCCACGGCTGGCTGCTGCAGTTTGCCGGCGTTGCCGAGCGCGATGCCTACCTGGTGCACCCGGCGCACCAGCAGTTCGTCGCCATGGTGCAGCCCTTGCTGGCCGCGGCGCTGGTGTTCGATTTCGTCGATTGAGCAACGGTGCTGTAGTGGCTTTGCTTCATGCCGGCATCGGGTTAGCATGGCCTGACGACATTTCCCGTTTTCCAGCCCTTTTCGAGTAGCACACATGAATCGATTGCAAGCCATCCGCCCGTTCGGCCAGCGCATCTGGCTGGACAACCTGTCCCGTGAACTGCTGGCCTCCGGCGAACTCGCCCGCCTGCTGCAGGAAGACGGCATTGCCGGCGTCACCTCCAACCCGGCCATCTTCCACAAGGCCATCAGCACCGACCCGCGCTACCGCGACGAGCTGGCGCAGCTGAAAACCAATGCCGCGCTGTCCGCCGAGCAGCGCTACGAGACGCTGGTGATCGCCGACATCCAGGCCGCCTGCGACCTGAACCTGGCGCAGTACCGCGCCACCGGCGGCGACGATGGCTACGTGTCGCTGGAAGTATCGCCGGAACTGTCGCGCGACGAAGCCGGCACCCTGGCGGCTGCACGCCGGCTGTGGGCGGCCATCGACCGCCCCAACGCCATGATCAAGATCCCGGCCACGGCCGAAGGCATTGCCGCCTTCCGCCAGCTCACCGCCGAGGGTGTCAACGTCAACATCACCCTGCTGTTCTCTTTGCGCCAAGTAGAGGCCGTGTGGGATGCCTACATCGCCGGCCTGGCTGCACGCCATGCCGCCGGCCTGCCGCTGGGCCACATCAAGGCGGTGGCCAGCTTCTTCCTGTCGCGGGTGGACAGCCTGCTGGACGAACAGCTGCCGGCCGAGCTGCAGGGCAAGGTGGCGGTGGCGTTGTCGCGCGTGGCCTACCAGCGCTACCTGGAGCGCTTCCACGGCGCTGAGTTCGCCGCGCTGAAGGCGGCAAGCGCCCGCGCCCAGTTCCTGCTGTGGGCATCCACCGGTACCAAGAACAAGGCCTACTCCGACGTGCTGTACGTGGAAAGCCTGATCGGCGAGGAAACCGTCAACACCGTGCCGGATGCCACCCTGGCGCTGTTCCGCGACCACGGCAACGCTGCCGCCACCCTGGGCCAGGATGTGGCCGCCGCGCGCGCCACCCTGGCGGCAGCACAGGCTGCCGGCGTGGATTTCGACGTGGTGGGCGAGAAGCTGCAGCAGGACGGCCTGGTGCTGTTCGAGAAGGCGTTTGCCGAGTTGCTCAAGCTCACCGCATGAGAACCTGCTTACGATCTGCTGCGCGTCGGTGATACTGCGTTGAAAACGTCTTCGGAATGCTCATTGACTTCATGTCAACTCCGCTTCCTCAGCAGTTTTCGCCTTGTCTCCCCTTAGCTCGCGAGATCGTAAACAGATTCTGAGGCGACGGTTGAGGTAATGGACAAGGGCTCCCGCAGGGAGCCCTTGCTGTTTATGGCGCCTAGCCCGCCGGCCTTGCGGCCAACCTCAGTCCAGCGCCGGGCAGGCGCTGTCGGCCAGCCGGCTGTCGCACAGCTGCACGCTGCGCAGGTACTGCAGCCATTCGCTCTGCTGCGCCTTGCTGGGGCTGAACTTGAACGCCTTCTGGATCACGTAGAAGCTGTCGTGCCCCTGTATCGCCTTGAACCAGGTGAGTTCCGGCTGGCCGGTGGCGGGGTTGTTGGGGCAGGACAGATACCACAGCGCAAACGGGTAGCCGTTGTCGCGGCCATCGGCCAGCACGTCGTAATCGCTGCCCGGGCAGGAGAACTGCCACTGGCGCACCATCACGTCGCGAAAATCCTGCGGCGTGGTGGTATGCATGCCCAGAAACACCTGGGTGGTGAGCATCTCGTCCCAGCGGTGCACCGACTGCGCCGCCGGCACCATCTCGGTCATCACCAGGTCGTCCTTCTCGGTCTGGAAGTCGATCTTGTAGCCGGCCGGCAGGTTTTCCACCAGGTTCTCGTTCTGCAGGGCGGCCATGGCGGGCAGGCTGGCCAGCAGCAGGGGCAACAGGGGCAGGCGCATGATCACCTCCGGCGGATGGCGACCCGCCACGCACTAGCCGGCGTGGCGTCCGGGTAAGGCTGCCTGCAGGCACGATGCCGCTGGCCGCTCCCAGAGTTTCACAGTAGCACGGCCGCCGGCCGGGTGAAGCGCGTCAGGCGGTGCGGCGCGCGGCCATGCGCTGGCCGGCGGCGTACAGCTCATCGGCGCTGATCAGCGCCTCGGCAGTGGGGAACAGCCAGGCTTCCTCGCGGGCGGCGTGCTCGCGGTACAGGCGGGTGAATTCGTGGATCTCGCCGGCGTTCAGCCCGCTCAGGCTGCCGGCGGCGTAGGCGTTCAGGTCGTCGCGGATGGCGTTCCAGCGCGCATGCAGGTAGCCGTGCTCACCCAGCAGCTGCTCGATCTTGGGCGCCGCCTCCGGCTGGCGCGCCATGATCAGCGGGAACAGTTCGTCCTCTTCATCCTGGTGGTGCGCCGGGCCGGCCACCTCGAAATAGCGCACGATGCCGGCGATGGTATTGGTTACCGCGGTGCTGCGGCCGTTGGCATCGATATAGGCCGGCAGCGCGTCCAGCTGCTGGCAGAAGTGGCGCACCTTGTCGTGACAGGCGTTCAGCATCTCCAGCGGCGCATCGAAGGACGGCGCGGCGGCGGACAGGGAATCGAGCTTGAGCATGGCAGTCTCCTGCGATAAAGGTTGGCCGCAGTATCGCGCTGCAAGTGTTGCCTGCCTATGACGGCGCTCAACTTCCGGCGTCTGCCGTGGGGCAGGCTGTTGCGGTAAAGTGCACCTTTGCCCGTTGAGACGGACTGCCGCGATGAGCGTTCCTTTCCAGATTCGCCCGCTGCCGCGCGATGCGGCCAACCTTGCTGCCGCGCTGGCGCTGCACGATGCCGCCCATGCGCTGGAAGTGGCCTGGCTGCAGGGCTACCCCGTACCGCGGCTGTGGCCGGACGCGGCTGCCATTGCCGCCGATAGCCGCCAGCTGCTGGCGGCGTATGACGAGGCCGGCACGCTGTGCGGCCTGCTGCTGGCCAGAGCGCTGGCGGACGGCGGCATCGATATCGAACGTACGCTGGTAGCGCCGCAGCGGCTGGGCGAGGGCTGGGCCGGGCGCCTGCTCAGCGCCGCGCTGGCGCCGGTGCAGCACGCCACGGTGATGACCGCCGCCGCCAACCAGGCGGCACTGCGCTGCTACCGCAAGGCCGGCTTCAGTGTGGTGCGCGAATTTGCCGCGCCGGACGGCCTGCCGCTGCTGGCGCTGGCCTGGCAGCGCGACGATAGCCCGCTGGTGTTGCAGCTGGATGCCGATGGCTGGGTGTGCGAGGCGGAAAAACTGCCATCGCCCAACTGCGATGATTTTGCCGCACCGGCTGCCACGCCGCTGCTGGTGATCCACAACATCAGCCTGCCGCCTTACCAGTACGGCGGGCCGGGCGTGCCGCAGCTGTTCAGCAACAGCCTGGACCCGGACGAGCACCCGTACTACGCCACCATTGCCGGCCTGCGGGTGTCCTGCCATTTCTTCATCCGCCGCGATGGCAGCCTGCTGCAGTTCGTGCCCACCAGCCGCCGCGCCTGGCATGCCGGCGTGTCGCAGTGGCACGGTCGCGAACGCTGCAACGATTTTTCGCTGGGCATCGAAATGGAAGGCTGCGACTACGAGCCGTTCTGCCATGCGCAGTACCGCACGCTGGCGGCGCTGGCGGCGCTGCTGCAGCGCGACTGCGGCGTGACGGCAATTACCGGCCACGAGTTCATCGCCCCCGGCCGCAAGAGCGACCCCGGCCCGTATTTCGACTGGGCGCGGCTGTCGGCCAGCATCGGGCGGGTGCTGCCGGAAAACTGAAACCGCTGCGGCCAACCTCGGGCTGGCAGGCTGGGCGACGGTTTGTCCGGCCCGCGTCCGCGTGTGCGCCGGCGTTCTTCGCGTGACCGTGCAGGCAATAAATCCTCATAAAAGCCTTACTGCACAAAAGTGAGGTTTTTCAATAAATGTTTTTCGCGTTTCACCCGTATTGATTATGCTTTAAGGGTTTTCATCTCCGGGGATGCCCGCCACCGTGCGCATCATCAGCTTAATTGCCAGCCTGCTGTGGGCCGGCCAGCTTGCGGCACGGCCATTGCTGCTGCTCACCCAGCAGCAGGCGCCGTACGCCATGCAACAGCCGGACGGCCGTCAGTACGGCCTGGCCTTGCAGGCGGTGCGCTGCGCCCTGCAGCGCAGCGGGCAGAGCGTGGTGATCCGCTTCGTGTCCTGGTCGCGGGCGCAGCGGCTGGTGGAAAGCGGTGCGGCAGACGGCTACTTCCCCGCCTCGCGCAATCCGCAGCGCGACGTGCATGCGCAGTGGTTCGGCCCGGCGGCGCCGCAAGAATGGCGCTGGTACCTGCGGCGCGACAACCCGCTGGACCCGGCCGCGCCGGACTTCGCCCAGCGCGCCAGGGTGGGCGCCTATGCCGGCTCCAATATGCAGCAGTGGCTGCTGGATCACGGCTACCGCATCAGCGTCAGCCCGCCGGAGCATGACCAGATACTGGATGTGCTGCTGGCCGGCCGCGCCGATGCCGTCGTGGCGGCCAACCTGGCCATGGAAGCGTTGATCGCCAAGCGCGGCGTGGCCAGCCGGGTGCGCTCGGTTCTGCTGCAGGACAAACCGCTGGGGCTGTACCTGGCGCACGACTACGTGCGGCAGCAGCCGCAGCTGGTCGCCAGCCTGCCGCAGGCCATGCGGCAGTGCTACCCGGGTCGCTGAGTTGGCAGACGGCTGCGATGCCGTGCACCATGGCGCATCGCCATTTTGTAGCAGATACATGAACTACGCCTGCCAGCAACTCGACAGCAACGCCATCTACCGCCTGCTTACCGCACTGGTAACGCCGCGCCCCATCGCCTGGATCAGCACCCGCGGCCCGGATGGTGCGGCCAACCTTGCGCCGTATTCCTTTTTCACCGTGGCCAGCCTGTCGCCGCCGGTGCTGCTGGTCAGCCAGGTGAACCCGCGTCACGGTGGCGACAAGGACACGCTGCGCAATCTCGCGGCCAACGGCGAATGCGTGGTGAATATCGTCAGCCATGAACTGGCCGCGGCGATGAATGCCAGTTGCGCGCCGCTGCCCTATGGCGACAGCGAGTTCGCCGCCGCCGGCCTGGCCCCTTGTGCCAGCCAGTGGGTAGCCGCCCCGGGTGTCGCCCTGGCCAGGGCGCGTATCGAATGCCGGCTGCGCGATATCCAGCGCATCGGCGACGGCCCGATGGGCGGCAGCCTGATGCTGCTGGACGTGCTGGGCATCAGCGTGGACGACGCACTGCTGCAGGACGGCGCGGTGGATGCCGCATTGCTGGACGCCATCGGCAAGCTGGGTGGCGATGGCTACAGCACCACCCGCGAGCGCTTCGAGCAGCAGCGGCCGGCTTAAGGCTGCGGCATCGTCGTCGGACTTGCCTCGGCGTTGGCCGCATGAGTGTCGAAGATGCCGCTGTAGCGGTACACCTCGCCCAGCAGCGGGTGGGTCAGGCGGAAGTCCATGGCAAAGCGGTTATCGTCCAGTGCCTCTTCCACGATGCTGGTGTGGCCCAGCAACCATTCGGGCAGCGGCAGCCGTAACGGGCCAAGCCGGACGATAAAGCTCTCGCCGCGGTAGTGCAGCTGCTGGCCGACCACATAGGGCGTCATCGCCAGCCCCAGCACCGGGTTGATGTATTCGATCAGCTGGCCAGGCTTGCCGGCCTCCCAGCGGCTGTCAAAACGCAGAACCCTGCCGTCGGGAAAGACGATGCGGCGCTGCCAGCGCTGCCGGCCCTGCTGATCGTCCTTGCGCACCTCGGTGGGCAGTTGCCGGCCGCGACGGTGTATCAGCGCGCCCATCAGGTGCAGTAGTTGCAGCAGCGGCTGCATGGCAAGCGGGTAGTGGATGTCCAGGTGGCCATGCTCCACGCTGTGGCCAGCTACGTAATGGGCCTGCAAGGCGGCTGGCAGCTGATGCCAGTGCCTGCCCAGAATCTGTTGCATCAGGCTGCTCATCATTGTGCTCCGGGGAGGTGTTTGAAAACCATCAGCGCCACCACCAGCACCATGGCACTGAAGGCGGGCACGCCGAGCCAGAACCACCAGCGGGCGTACTGCCAGTACAGCGGCGGCAGGGCGGTGTGTTGCGCACAGCTGCTGGCGGCGATCTGCCGCATGCGGATCTGCAGCCACACCACCGGCAGCCAGCAGATGCCGGCCAGTGTGTACAGCGTCAGGGTGGCGGCAACCCACGGGGTGGTGAGCGGCAGGCCCAGCTGCTGCAGCATGTAGAGGCCGCTGGCCGGCTGGAAGATCACGGTGGGGGTGGTGAACAGCCAGTCGGCCAGTACCACGTGGCGGTTGGTCACGGCGATGTGCGCGACATCGCCGCTGCGGTCGGCCATCCATTTGTAGAAGGCGCTGCCGAGGCCGGTGCCGAACAGCAGCACCATGCTGAGAATGTGCAGGGTTTTGATCAGTGCGTAGCTCATGAGCTTTCTCCTTGTGTAGCGGCGTGAAAGAACAGGCGCGGCGAGGGCGACAGCGGCGGGCGCCCCAGCAGCCGGGCAAGCGGCTCGGGGTTGGCCGCACGGCTGGCCAGCAGCATGCGCAGGTTGTCCGGCTGCAGTACCGGGTTGAGGTGGCGACCGACACGCAGCAGGGCCAGCAGCAATGCCGGCGGAATGGCCAGCACCGGCGCCGGCGCCTGCCCGCGTGCCGCGCGCATGGTCTGCAGCCAGTCGGCAAAGCTCAGCGGCTGCGGCCCCACCACGTCCACGCTCTGGCCGGCCACACCTTGCGCCAGTGCTTGTTGCACGGCGGCCACTACATCGCTGATGTGTACCGGCTGCACCAGCTGGCGGCCACCGTTCGGCAGTGGCAGCAGCGGCAGGCGCGCCAGCTGCATGAAGGCGGCGCTGCTGGCACTGCCCGGGCCGTAGACCAGCGAGGGGCGCAGCACCAGCCAGTCCAGCGGCAGGCTGCGCAGATGGCGGTCGGCGGCGAGCTTGCTCAGGTGGTAGGGGGTGAAGGCGCTGTCGTCGCAGCCCAGTGCCGAAATCTGGATCACCCGTGAAATACCGGCCTGCACGCAGGCATCGAACAGCGCGCAGGGGGCCTGCGTGTGCAGGGTGGCAAAGCGCTGCCCCGGCTGTTCGGCGATGATGCCCACAACGTTGATCACCACATCGGCACTCGCCAGATGGGGCAGCCAGTGCTGCGCGCTTTGCAGCTGGTTGACGTCGGTGCCGTGGCGGCGAGACAGCGGCTGCACGCGATGGCCGGCTGCCAGTAGGGCGGCACTCAGGTGGCGGCCGATGAAGCCGCTGGCGCCGGCAAGCACGATATTCATTGCTGTGCCTCCGGCGTGGCGGCCGGGGAAGCGGCCGGCGGCTGGGGAATGAAGCGGCCCAGGCGTGTGCCTATGCTGCGCAGACCCAGAAGCAAGCCGGCCAGGGTGGCGATCAGCACCAGGTGCAGGCTGTTCAGTGGGGCGACACCGGTGGTGAACAGACTGACCAGCAGCGTCAGCAGCAGCGGGGCGATGGTCAGCATCACGCGGGTGTAGCTCAGCCAGAAGGCGGCGGCGTGTTCGCTGGGGCACAGCCGGGACAGCAGGTTGTGCAGCGGTGTGGACAGTGCGCGTAGTACGGCCACGCTGGCGATGAGGCTGATCAGCGCGGCAAGCAGTAGCTGGAGGTAGGCATTCATGGCGATCTCCCGGTGAAGTGTGGAGATCCCAGTTTCGTGTCTCAGCGCAGGGTAAACCTCCGCTTTGGCCGGATAGGAGCAATTTATTGCTCCGGAAAGATCATTCCGGAGAAAAAACCATCAGTTTGCCGGCGCTGCCGGTTGCCCCTGGTGCAGCTTGCGATACTGCCCGGGCGTGGTGCCGGCGATTTCGCGGAAGGCTTCGTAAAAATTGGACTGCGAAGTGAAGCCCACGCTCAGGCCGACAGACAGCACCGAGGCGCCGGGTTCCTCGCACAGCATGCGCTGCGCAGCGGCGACGCGCTGCTCGCGCAGGTAGCGGGCAAAGCCTTTGCCTAGGCAGCTGTTGAGCAGCTCGGACAGCTGGTGGCTGCTCAGGCTCATGGCCTCGGCGAGGCCGGCCAGACTCAGCTCGGCGTCCAGGTACAGCTGCTGCGTTTGCATCAGCGCTGCCAGCCGTGCCAGCGCGGCATCGCAGTCCACATTGCCCAGCGTGGTGTTGCTATAGGCGGTGTGCACCGTGGCATTGACCTCTTCTTCCAGCTGCGGGCGCATGGCCAGGGTCAGCTGTACCAGCAGAAAGGCAAGGCCGATGGCTATGGCGTACAGGCTGTAGAACAGCTTGCCGGGCAGCGTGGTCTGTAGCAGCCCCAGCAGCGAGACGCCGCTGGCGATGGCGAATACCGCGCCAAGCAGCAGCATCTCGCGGTGGAAGTTTTCCCGCTCCTGGCGCAGCGGGTACAGCACGCGCAGCAGCCACAGCAGGTAGCCGGCACCAATGCTGAAGGCCAGCGGCAGCGCGAAGCCCGGCGGCACCCATACGCTCAGCAATACCGGCAGACCGTGCAGCAGCAGTGCCGGATGCGCGTTGTTTGCCTCCGGCTGCAGCAGCGGGCGGCTGAACAGGTAAAACGCCGGTGCCACCAGGTACAGGGTGACAAAGTAGGGCCGCTGCAGTACCCAGGGCAGGTCCAGATACAGCCAGGCAAAGTGGCACAGCTGCAGCGCCGCCAGTGCCAGCAGCAGAATCTGCCCGGCAAGGCCGGCCAGCGGCGTGCTGTACCGGCGGAAATGGCCCAGGCCCAGGGCCAGGGCGCAGAACAGGGAATAACCGGTAAACAGGATGGCCAGGGTGGCGATGGTTTGCATGGGCGGACAGGTGAAAACGGGTGCCCGGAAATATGTCGGAATCATGGTTGCGGGTCAATTCCGCCAGTGCACGCGGCGAGCGGCCGCCAGCTGCTGTCGCACATGCGGCCAACCTTTCCCCTTGTCGCCGCTACCCGCTACAATCAACGTCATTTTGCAGCATTTCCAAGGAACCCCGCCCATGCGCGCCTCGCAGTTTTTCATTTCCACCCTGAAAGAAGCCCCCGCCGATGCCGACATCGTCAGCCAGAAGCTGATGCTGCGCGCCGGTTTCATCCGTAAAGTTGCCGCCGGTGTCTACAACTGGATGCCGATGGGCCTGCGCTCGCTGCGCAAGGTGGAGAACATCGTGCGCGAGGAAATGAACCGCGCCGGCGCCATCGAGATCGTGATGCCGGTGGTGCAGCCGGCCGGCCTGTGGCAGGAAACCGGTCGTTTCGACGGCATGGGTGACGAGCTGCTGCGCTTCAAGGACCGCCACGAGCGTGATTTCGTGATCCAGCCGACTTCCGAGGAAGTGGTGACCGACATCGCCCGCAACGAGCTGCGCAGCTACCGTGCGCTGCCGAAGAACTTCTACCAGATCCAGACCAAGTTCCGCGACGAGCGCCGCCCGCGTTTCGGCGTGATGCGCGGCCGCGAGTTCACCATGAAGGATGCCTACTCCTTCGACCGCAGCGCGGATGATGCCGGCAAGAGCTACGACAATATGTACGCCGCCTACTGCCGCATTTTCGACCGCTTGGGCCTGACCTACCGCGCGGTGGCGGCCGATACCGGCGCCATCGGCGGCGACCGCTCGCATGAATTCCAGGTGATTGCCGAAACCGGCGAAGACGCCATCGTGTACTGCCCGAATTCCGACTATGCGGCCAACATCGAGCTGGCCGAGGCGGTAGCCCCGGCCGGCGAGCGCGCCGCCGCCGGCGAGGCGCTGACCAAGGTGCACACCCCGGGCGTGAAGACCATTGCCGACCTGGTGCGCTTCCTGAACATCGACATCAAGGCCACGGTGAAGGCGCTGGTGGTGGAAGGCGAAGAGGGCGACGCGGTGCTGATGATGGTGCGCGGCGACCATGAGCTGAACGAGGTGAAGGCGGAGAAGATCGCCGGCATCAAGAAGCCGCTGACCATGGCCACCCCGGCGCTGATCAACAAGGCCTTCGGCGCCAACCCCGGCTCGCTGGGCCCGGTGGGCTTCAAGGGCCGCATCATAGCCGACCGCACCGTGGCCAAGATGGCCGACTTCGTGATCGGCGCCAACGAGGATGATCAGCACTACACCGGCGCCAACTTCGTGCGCGACTGCGTGGAGCCGGAAGTGGCCGACCTGCGCAATGTGGTGGTGGGCGATGCTTCCCCGGACGGCAAGGGCACGCTGGATATCCAGCGCGGTATCGAGGTGGGCCATGTGTTCTACCTGGGCACCAAGTACTCCAAGGCCATGGATGCCACCTTCCTGGATGAAGACGGCAAGCCCAAGCACTTCGAGATGGGCTGCTACGGCATCGGCGTTACCCGCATCCTGGGCGCCGCCATCGAGCAGAACTTCGACGACAAGGGCATGATCTGGCCGGACAGCATCGCGCCGTTCAGCGTGGTGATCTGCCCGGTGGGCTACGACCGCTCCGAAGCGGTGAAGGCCGCCGCCGACCAGCTGTACGGCGAGCTGCAGGCCAAGGGCGTGGACGTGATCATCGACGACCGTGGCGAGCGCCCGGGTGCGATGTTCGCCGACTGGGAGCTGATCGGCGCGCCGCACCGCGTCACCATCGGCGACCGTGGCCTGAAGGAAGGCAAGCTGGAATACCAGCACCGCCGCGACAGCGAAGCCACCGCGGTGGCGCCGGCCGATATTCTGGCCCACCTGCTGGCCAAACTGGGCTAAACCGAAGGGTGGGCCAAGGCCGTCAGGCCATGCCCGCCCTACGTTCAGACAAGGTTGCCCCGTAATGCGCGCTCCGCTGCTTGCCCTTCTCTCCGTTGCCCTGCTCGCCGCCACCCCGGTGTGGGCGGGTGCGCAGCGCGAAGAGGCGCTTGCGGCCAACGTGGCCTCGGCGATGTCGCGCAGCGTGTCGGATGTGAACGCGCCGCGGCTGGTGTTCGAGGATGTCCGCGAAGGCCCGCTGTGGCTGGCGGAGATGTCGCGCCGGCTGCAATCGCGCATCCCGGACCAGTGGATGCGCGAGCGGCTGCTGACCGCGGTGCAGTACGAGGCCACCCGCGCCGGGCTGGACCCGCAGCTGGTGCTGGGGCTGATCCAGGTGGAAAGCGGCTTCAACAAGTACGCCATTTCGCCGGTGGGCGCGCGCGGGCTGATGCAGGTGATGCCGTTCTGGGTGCGCAGCATCGGCGCGCCCGGCCACAATCTGTTCGACCTCACCACCAACCTGCGCTACGGCTGCACCATTCTGCGCCATTACATCAATATGGAAGGCGGCAACCTGTTCCGCGCGCTGGGCCGCTATAACGGCAGCCTGGGGCAGCCCGATTACCCCAACCTGGTGGTGGGGGCGTGGAAGCAGCGCTGGCAGTGGGCCGCGCCGCGGGCGGACAAGTTGGCCGCATTGCCCTAGCCGGTTTGCGCCGGAATACAAAAAGCCCTTGTGCATTGCGCAAGGGCTTTTTCATTTGCGGCGAAGGCGCTTAGCTGCGCTCGCCCCTGGGGGCGACGATCTGGCGGGTGCCGGCCAGGCGGTCGTGCAGGAACTGGCGGTCCGGGTCAGTGAACGGCCACAGCAGCGGCAGCAGCCACCACGACATGGCGATCCACATCGCGGCGCGGGTTTCGCCGCTGGCACGCTGCCAGGCCAGGAAGGAGATGATGGGCACGCCGACGAACAGCATCAGCGCCACCACGAAGCGCACCGCGGCATGCGGCCAACCCAGCGGGCCGTCATCGCGCGTTACCAGCTTGATGCGCCAGGTTTTCATTGCCGGCGTCTGGCCGCTTTTCACCCAGCAATAGCCGAAATAGCCGTACAGCACCGCAGCCATGGTCAATTTGTATAGCCATTCCAGCGGCAGTGCGTGATTGCCCCAGGTCAGCAAGGGGGTGAACACCGCGGCAACGGTGAACACGATGGCTGCCAGCAGCAGCAATTCATAGCAGAGGGAAGCAAAGCGGCGCGGAAGGCCGGGAGTGGCTGCGGATGTCATGAAATGGGGTGTCGTTATCGAATAGCCTGGCCGCCAGTGCGGTCAATACGGCATGTTATCAAAGCGGCCCCGCCCCGCCTACCCCCGAAAAGTGGCTGTTTTTGCAAGTTTTTGCCGCTTTTTTGCACCTGCACAAAAGCGCTTGACCGTGCTTTCTGGCTTGGGTTAAGTTCATTCATCACGGGACAAAAATAACCTGAAATACAAAGAGGCAAAAATGCAGATATCGGGCGCGGAGATCGTAGTTCGCAGCCTGCAGGAAGAAGGAGTCGAATTCGTATTCGGCTACCCCGGCGGCGCGGTACTCGAAATATATGACGCAATTTTCCGTCAGCAACAGTTCAAGCATGTACTGGTCCGCCACGAGCAGGCCGCGGTGCATGCCGCTGATGCTTACTCGCGTTCCAGCGACAAGGTCGGCGTGGCTCTGGTCACTTCCGGCCCGGGCGCAACCAACGCGGTCACCGGCATCGCCACTGCTTATATGGATTCCATCCCGATGGTGGTGATTTCCGGCCAGGTGCCGACACCCGCCATCGGTCTGGACGCCTTCCAGGAAGTGGACATGGTGGGTATTACCCGCCCGTGCGTGAAGCACAACTTCCTGGTGAAGGACATCAACGAACTGGCGGCCACCATCAAGAAGGCGTTCTACATCGCCAAAACCGGCCGTCCCGGCCCGGTGGTGGTGGATGTGCCCAAGGATGTGACCCAGGCCAAGGCCGAGTTCCACTACCCGGAAAGCGTGAGCATCCGCTCCTACGTGCCGGTTACCCGTGGTCACCCGGGCCAGATCAAGAAAGCCGTCAACCTGCTGGCCGAAGCCAAGCGCCCGTATATCTACGTGGGCGGTGGTGCAGTGCAGGGCAATGCCGCCGCTGAAGTCACCGAGCTGGTGAAGATGCTGGGTGTGCCGTGTACCAACACCCTGATGGGCCTGGGCGCCTATCCGGGACAGGATCAGCAGTTCCTCGGCATGCTGGGCATGCATGGCACCTACGAAGCCAATATGGCCATGCAGTACTGCGATGTGCTGATCGCCGTGGGCGCGCGTTTCGACGACCGCGTCATCAGCATCCCGTCGCACTTCCTGTCGCAGCCGAAGAAGATCGTGCACATCGACGTGGACCCGTCCTCCATCGCCAAGCGCGTGAAGGTGGATGTGCCCATCGTTGGTGACGTGAAGCATGTGCTGCGCGACATGATCGACCTGTTCAAGCAGAGCGGCCTGAAGACCAACGAGCAGCACCTGGCCGGCTGGTGGAAGCAGATCGAGCAATGGCGCAGCTACAACAGCCTGCTGTACACCCCGTCCACCGAGCTGATCAAGCCGCAGTACGTGGTGCAGAAGCTGTACGAGATCACCGGCGGCGATGCCATCATCACCTCCGACGTGGGTCAGCACCAGATGTGGGCGGCGCAGTACTACCCGTTCAAGCGCCCCAAGCAGTGGCTGAACTCCGGCGGCCTCGGCACCATGGGTTTCGGCCTGCCTGCCGCCATCGGCGCACAGCTGGCCAACCCGGACGCGCAGGTGGCCTGTATCACCGGCGAAGGCTCCATCCAGATGAATATCCAGGAGCTGTCCACCGCCAAGCAGTACCACACCCCGGTGAAGGTGGTGGCGCTCAACAACCGCTACCTGGGCATGGTGCGCCAGTGGCAGGAGTTCTTCTACGGCACCCGCTACTCCGAGTCCTATATGGACGCGCTGCCGGATTTCGTGAAGATCGCCGAAGCCTACGGCCACATCGGCATCAAGGTGGAAAACCCGGCCGATGTAGAGCCGGTGTTGCGTGAAGCCTTCAGCCCGGCACTGAAGGAACGTCTGGTCTTCCTGGACTTCCGTACCGACCAGTCCGAGAACGTGTTCCCGATGATCCAGAACGGCAAGGGCCTGGACCAGATGGACTTGCCGCCGCACATGCGCGAGCTGCAGATCGCTCCGTTCGAGAACAACCGTGACTACGGCAACATGTGCTGAGGCGTAAGAATGCGACACATCCTTTCTATTCTTTTGGAAAACGAAGCGGGCGCACTCTCGCGAGTAGTAGGACTTTTTTCCGCCCGCGCATACAATATCGATTCGCTAACGGTGTCGACCACCGAAGACCCGACACTGTCGCGGATGACTATCGTCACCCATGGGTCCGACGAAGTCATCGAACAGATCACCAAGCAGCTCAACAAGCTGATCGAGGTGGTCAAGGTGATTGACCTCAACGAGTCCGACCATATCGAACGCGAGATGATGTTGATCAAGGTCCGTGCCACCGGCAAGGATCGTGAAGAAATGAAGCGCATGGCGGATATCTTCCGCGGTCGCATCATCGACGTGACGGAAAAGACCTACACCATCGAGCTCACTGGTACCAGCGAAAAGCTCAACGCCTTTATCGAGGCGATCGACCGTTCAGTGATCCTGGAAACGGTGCGTACCGGTGCATCCGGCATTGGTCGCGGCGAACGTATTTTGAAGATCTGAAATCACCAGGGCGGCTACCCGCTGCCCGAGAACAACTAGGGACATGAAATGAAAGTTTTCTACGACAAAGACGCTGACCTCTCCATCATCAAGGGCAAGCAGGTCGCCATCATCGGTTACGGCTCCCAGGGCCACGCCCACGCGCAGAACCTGAAGGAATCCGGCGTCAACGTGATCGTCGGCCTGCGCAAAGATGGCGCATCGTGGAAAAAAGCTGAGGCCGCCGGCCATCAGGTAAAAGAAGTTGCCGACGCAGTGAAAGCTGCCGACGTGGTAATGATCCTGCTGCCGGACGAATCCCAGCCGGACGTGTACTACCGCGAAATCGCCGCCAACATCAAGCAGGGCGCTGCGCTGGCCTTCGCTCACGGCTTCAACGTGCATTACAACCAGATCGTGCCGCGCGCCGACCTGGACGTGATCATGATCGCCCCGAAAGGCCCGGGCCATACCGTGCGTTCCGAGTACGTGAAGGGCGGCGGTGTGCCGACCCTGATCGCCGTGTACCAGGACAAGTCCGGCAAGGCCCGCGACATCGCCCTGTCCTACGCTGCTGCCAACGGCGGCACCAAGGGTGGCGTGATCGAGACCAACTTCCGTGAAGAAACCGAAACCGACCTGTTCGGCGAGCAGGCTGTACTGTGCGGCGGCGCGGTTGAACTGGTGAAAGCCGGTTTCGAAACCCTGACCGAAGCCGGTTACGCTCCGGAAATGGCCTACTTCGAGTGTCTGCACGAACTGAAGCTGATCGTTGACCTGATGTACGAAGGCGGCATCGCCAACATGAACTACTCCATCTCCAACAACGCGGAGTATGGCGAGTACGTGACCGGCCCGGAAGTGGTGACCTCCGCCACCAAGGAAGCGATGAAAAAAGCGCTGTACCGCATCCAGTCCGGCGAATACGCCAAGATGTTCATCCTGGAAGGCAAGACCAACTACCCGAGCATGACTGCCCGTCGTCGTCTGAACGCCGAGCATCCGATCGAGAAGGTGGGCGCCGAACTGCGCGCAATGATGCCGTGGATCGCCAAGAACAAGCTGGTTGACCAGTCCAAGAACTGATCTTGGTCTGTTGCAGCTAACAAAGCCGGACTTTGTCCGGCTTTTTGCATTTTCGGCGGCCGTGGTGGCTTTTGTCGTGCCGGCTGCCGTTTTAGAATGAACGGCTGTATGCGGCCAACCTTAGGCCGCGCGCCATCAACCTGTAGCCAACAATAACGACAAGGGCGAGCCCATGCATATCGATCCGGCCCCGAACAAGCTGTCCCTGCGCCGCCAGGGCATCTACCTGCTGCCCAACTCCTTTACTCTGGCCGCGCTGTTTGCCGGTTTCTACGCCATTGTGCAGGCGATGAACCTGCACTTCGAGCATGCCGCGGTGGCGATCTTCATCGCCATGATCCTGGATGGCATGGATGGCCGTGTGGCGCGGCTTACTCACAGCCAGAGTGCCTTTGGCGCCGAATTCGATAGCCTTTCCGATATGGTGAGCTTTGGCGTGGCGCCGGCGCTGGTGGCCTACGAGTGGATGCTGAAGGACCTGGGCAAGCTGGGCTGGATGGTGGCCTTCATTCATTGTGCCGGCGCTGCGCTGCGCCTGGCGCGTTTCAATACCATGATCGGCTCCACCGACAAGCGCTGGTTCATCGGCCTGCCCAGCCCGGCTGCGGCGGCACTGGTCGCCGGCCTAGTGTGGATCTGTCATGCCTACGGCTACAACGACCTGCCGGGGCTGAAATGGGTGGCGCTGGGCTTTACCGCCTTCTCCGGCATCACCATGGTGACCAATGTGAAGTTCTGGAGCTTCAAGGAGATCCACCTGCGCCGCCGTGTGCCGTTCGTGATGCTGCTGGCACTGGTGCTGGTGCTGCTGCTGCTGATGTCGGAGCCGCCGTTGGTGCTGTTCGGATTCTTTGTCTGCTATGCGCTGTCCGGCTATGTGATGGCGGTGCTGGGCATGGGCAAAAAGACCGCGCCGCAGGCTGTCGAATAAGCCCTCTGGGCGGATGGCTGGCGACAAAGGCACCTTGGGGTGCCTTTTGTTTTGTCTATAATCTGACATATTGTCCAATAAATTGCCTTTGGACATATGTTTGCAACATGAAAAACAATAAATTTCCGGATTTGTTTGACACAATGTCGGCGATTTCGGTAAGGTAAGCCCAGAGACATACAGGAGACAGCAATGCAATTGGACATCGAGCGTCTAATCGAGGATTTCGGCGGCCCCAGCGTACTCGCGGAAGCGCTGACGGCAGGCTTCCCCGAGGAGCCGGTGACCCGTGCGGCTGTCTATAAATGGCGCGAGCGCGGCAGCCTGCCGCTGGCACAGCTGAACAAGCTGGCGCTGCTCGCCGCACAACAGGGCAAGCGATTCGATTTCAACGACTATCTGACCGGCGCACAGCCGGCGGGACAATGGAGATCACCAGACATGGGCGACCGTCTCATCATTTTCGATACCACCTTGCGTGATGGCGAACAGTCGCCGGGCGCAGCGATGACCAAAGAAGAAAAAGTCCGTATCGCCCGCCAGCTGGAACGCCTGGGTGTGGACGTGATCGAGGCCGGCTTTGCCGCCGCCAGCCCCGGCGATGCCGACGCGATTCGCGCCATTGCCGAAGTGGTGAAGGAATCCACCGTCTGTTCGCTGGCCCGCGCCAACGAGCGCGACATCCGCGCCGCCGGCGAAGCGGTTGCTCCGGCGCCGAAGAAGCGCATCCACACCTTCATCGCCACCAGCCCGATCCACATGGAGAAGAAGCTGCGCATGAGCCCGGACGAAGTGGTGACCGCGGCGGTGAAGGCAGTGAAACTGGCACGCGAATACACCGATGACGTGGAGTTCTCCGCCGAGGATGCACTGCGCTCCGATATCGACTTCCTCGCCCGCATCTTCGGCGAGGTGATCAAGGCCGGCGCCACTACCCTCAACGTGCCGGATACCGTGGGCTACGCGGTGCCGCGCATTACCGAAGCCTTCTTCCGCGAGCTGATCGCCAAGACCGAGGGCGGCGACAAGGTAGTGTGGTCCGCCCACTGCCACAACGACCTGGGCATGGCGGTGGCCAACAGCCTGGCCGCAGTGCTCGGCGGTGCCCGCCAGGTGGAATGCACCATCAACGGCCTGGGCGAGCGCGCCGGCAACGCCGCGATGGAAGAGATCGTGATGGCGGTGAAGACCCGCAAGGACGTGTTCGGCGTGGAAACCCGCATCGACAGCACCCAGATCGTGCCTGCGTCCAAACTGGTATCCACCATCACCGGCTACCCGGTACAGCCGAACAAGGCCATCGTTGGCGCCAACGCCTTTGCCCATGAGTCCGGCATCCACCAGGATGGCGTGCTCAAGCATCGCGAAACCTACGAGATCATGTCCGCCGAATCGGTGGGCTGGACCGCCAACCGCCTGACGCTGGGCAAGCTCTCCGGCCGCAATGCCTTCCGCACCAAGCTGCAGGACCTGGGCATCGTGCTGGAAAGTGAAGAGGCTCTGAACGCCGCCTTCGCCCGCTTCAAGGAACTGGCCGACAAGAAGCGCGAGATTTTCGACGAAGACCTGCACGCGCTGGTGTCCGACCAGCTGGTGACCGTCGAGCAGGAAGACTACAAGTTCGTGTCGTTGAAAGTGGCGACCGAAACCGGCGAATCGCCGCAGGCGCAGATCGTGTTCGTGGAACACGGCAACGAGTGCCGTGCCGAATCGACCGGCTCCGGCCCGGTGGATGCCGCCTTCAAGGCCATCGAAAGCGTGGTGAAGAGCGAGGCCGAGCTGGAACTGTACTCGGTGAACGCCATCACCAAGGGCACCGAATCGCAAGGCGAGGTGACCGTGCGCCTGGCCAAGGACGGCCGCATCGTCAACGGCCAGGGCGCCGACACCGACATCATCGTCGCCAGCGCCAAGGCCTATCTGGCGGCACTGAACAAACTGCATAGCAAGACCGAGCGGGTGTATGCCCAAGGCCCGGTGTAAGGAGCGCGCAAACGCGGCGGCAGGACGTCCCACCCGGAAAGGTTGGCCGCAGCGTTCAAGATCAAAGGCTCACAAGGCCGCCCCATCGAGGTGACTGCCCAACCAGGCGGACGCCGACAGCCGACCCAGGAGGTCGGCCTTGTCGCGTCCGCCTTTTGTTTTGCCGTTTTGGCCGCATCTAGCGTTAATTCATCTACAGGACAGCTGTCGTGGCACAAGGCTATTTCATTACCGGCACCGATACCGAGATCGGCAAGACGCACAGTGCGGTGAAGCTGGTGCAGCACCTGCAGGCGCAGGGCAAGCGGGTGCTGGCGATGAAGCCGGTGGCCTCCGGCTGCGACATCCTGCCGGACGGCAGCTGGCACAACGACGACGTGGCGCGGCTGGTGGCCGCTACCGGGCAGACAGACCTGGACCTGATGAACCCCTACCGCTTCGTGCCGCCGGTATCGCCGCACATCGCGGCGCGTCAGGCCGGGGTGGAGATCGACCTTGCGCTGATTGCTGATCACTATCAAAGGTTGGCCGCACAGGCCGACGTGGTGCTGGTGGAAGGCGCCGGCGGCTGGCTGGCGCCGCTGTCCGACCGCTACCGCATGCAGGAGCTGGCACAGCGGCTGCAGTTGCCGGTGATCCTGGTGGTGGGCATGCGCCTGGGCTGCATCAATCATGCGCTGCTGACGGCACAGGCCATCCAGGCTGCAGGTTGCCAGCTGGCCGGCTGGGTGGCCAACCGCGTGGTGCCCAGTCAGCTGGCCTATGCCGACAATCTGGCCACCTTGCAGCAGTACCTGGGCGAGCCGCTGCTGGAGCTGCCGTTCGAGGGCTGAGTGGCGAGCATGCCTGGTTGCCAGGCTTCATGCCAAGTGGCTATTAATGGGCGCACGTATGCGGCAGCAATGCAAACAATGCTGTAAATGCTGCGCCGCAGCATGATAAATCCTTGTTTTTTTACGGCGAATTTCTAATCTCGTTACTGAACTGCCATTGGAATAGAGCAGAGAGCGACCGGTAATCCGGTTACAACGAGAGGATCGACACGGCAGCCTGATGCCGTAGTCAACAGAGGCCCGCGTAGTGTGGCAGCCGGTACCTGGCCGCCAAGCTGGGAGGGCCTGTAGGGAGACGCCATGCTTTCCCGTTATGCCCGCCTTGGGATCTGGGGGTGCGCACCGCTGTCTGCGGCCGCGTCCAGGCTGAACTTCCAGACGCCCGTTACGCAGCTGGCCCAAGAAGTCTACGACATGCACTTGCTGCTGCTGTACATCACCGGCGCCATTTTCGTGCTGGTGTTTGTCGTGATGTTCTGGGCCATCCTGCACCACCGCAAATCCGTCGGCCACCAGGCCAAGCATTTCCATGAGAACACCACGGTCGAGATCGTCTGGACGGTTATTCCGTTCCTGATCCTGGTGGGCATGGCACTGCCTGCCACCCGGCTGATCCTGCAGCAGAAAAGCAGCGCCGGCGCGGAAATGACCATCAAGGTCACCGGTTACCAGTGGAAGTGGCAGTACGACTACCTGGACCAGAACCTGCGCTTCATGAGCCACCTGGCCACACCGCACGATGCCATCGTCAATGCGGCCAATCTTAGCGACAACTACCTGCTGGAAGTGGACGAGCCGCTGGTGGTGCCAACCGGCGCCAAGGTGCGGCTGCTGCTCACCGCCAGCGACGTGATCCACTCCTGGTGGGTGCCGCAGCTGGGCGTGAAACAGGATGCGATCCCGGGTTTCGTGCGTGATGCCTGGTTCAAGGTGGACAAGCCGGGCATCTACCGCGGGCAGTGCACCGAGCTGTGCGGCAAGGACCATGGCTTCATGCCCATCGTGGTGCTGGCCAAAACGCCGGAGGAATACCAGCAGTGGCTGGCCGCCAAGCAGAAGGCCGCCGCCGCCAGTGCCGACGACCCCAACAAGATCTGGAAGCTGGAAGACCTGAAGGCGCGTGGCGAGAAGGTGTTCAGCCAGAACTGCGTAGCCTGCCACCAGGCCAACGGCAAGGGTATTCCGGGCTCCTTCCCGGCGCTGGATGGCTCCAAGATCGCTACCACCGACAAGCCGGCGCATATCGAAATCGTACTCAACGGCAGCAAGCGCAACCCGGCAATGCAGGCCTGGGGCAAGCAGCTGTCGGATACCGACATTGCAGCGGTAATCACCTACGAGCGTAATGCGTGGGGCAACCATACCGGCGACGTGGTGCAGCCCAAGGAAATCAAGGCTGCCCGTGGCGGCAAGGCGTAAGGAGGGGATGATGGCGATTGCAGAAACCACCCACGCCGGCCACGGCGAACATCATGGCAAGCCGCACGGCATCGGCCGCTGGCTGTATGCCACCAACCACAAGGATATCGGCACGCTGTACCTGTGGTTTGCGTTCTCGATGTTCATCACCGGCGGCATCCTGGCGTTGTGCATCCGCGCCGAGCTGTTCCGCCCCGGGCTGCAGTTCTTCCAGCCCGAGCTGTTCAACCAGTTCACCACCCTGCACGGGCTGATCATGGTGTTCGGCGCCATCATGCCGGCCTTCACCGGGCTGGCCAACTGGATGCTGCCGCTGATGATAGGCGCGCCGGACATGGCGTTTGCGCGCATGAACAACTGGAGCTTCTGGCTGCTGCCACCGGCTGCCGCGCTGCTGATGCTGTCGTTCATCGTGCCCGGTGGCGCCGCCGCTGCCGGCTGGACGCTGTATGCGCCGCTAGCCACCCAGATGGGCATGGGCATGGATTTCACCATCTTTGCCATCCACATCATGGGGGTAAGCTCGGTGATGGGCTCGATCAACATCATCGTCACCATCCTTAACCTGCGCGCGCCGGGCATGACGCTGATGAAGATGCCGATGTTCGCCTGGGCCACCCTGATCACCGCCTACCTGATCATTGCAGTAATGCCGGTGCTGGCCGGGGTGGTAACCATGGTGCTGACCGACAGGCACTTCGGCACCCACTTCTTCAACGCCGCCGGCGGTGGCGACCCGATCCTGTACCAGCACATCTTCTGGTTCTTCGGCCACCCCGAGGTGTACATCATGGCGCTGCCGGCGTTCGGCATCGTCAGCCAGGTGATTCCAGCCTTCGCCCGCAAGCCACTGTTCGGCTACACCTCGATGGTGTACGCCACCAGTTCCATCGGTATCCTCAGCTTCATGGTATGGGCGCACCACATGTTCGTTACCGGCATGCCGGCCACCGCGCAGCTGTTCTTCATGTACGCCACCATGCTGATCGCCGTGCCCACCGGGGTGAAAGTGTTCAACTGGGTCGCCACCATGTGGGAAGGCAGCATGAGCTTTGAAACACCGATGCTGTTTGCGGTGGGCTTCATCCTGCTGTTCACCATCGGCGGCCTGTCCGGGGTGACGCTGAGCATTGCCGCAGTGGATATCCAGCTGCACGGCACCTATTACGTGGTGGCGCATTTCCACTACGTACTGGTGGCCGGCGCCTTGTTCAGCCTGTTCGCGGCCATCTACTACTGGTTCCCCAAGATGACCGGGCGCATGTACAACGAGAAGCTGGGCAAGTTCCACTTCTGGTGGTCGATGATCTGGTTCAACGTCACCTTCTTCCCGATGCACTTCCTTGGTCTGGCCGGCATGCCGCGCCGCATTCCCGACTACAACCTGCAGTTTGCCGATTTCAACGCCATCGCCAGCGTGGGGGCGTTCTGTTTCGGCCTGGGGCAGCTGATTTTCCTCTACAACATCATTACCAGCATGCGTAGCGGCCCGCTTGCCCCGGAGCACCCGTGGGAAGGCGCCAATACCCTGGAATGGCATATCCCGACACCGGCGCCGTACCACAGCTTTGTCGAGGCGCCGACGGTAGAGGTGGGAGAGAACGGGGTGATCAAGTCGGTACAGGGTGGAAAGCATCACTGATATGGAACAGCGCCAGCTAGTGCCTGCCCGCGACAACCGCGCCCTGCTGTTGAAGCTCAGCGTGGTGGCTTGCGCCATGTTCGCATTCGCCTGGGGGCTTATCCCGGTGTACGACGCGCTGTGCAAGGTTACCGGGCTGAACAAGCTGCTGGTGCCGGACTCGGTAGCGGCCGCGCCAGCCAGCAGCCGCAGCCAGGCAGCACCGCTGACGCTCACCTTCGACGCCACGGTGCAGCCGGGCCTGCCGTGGGAAGTGCGGCCGCTGGTGTCCAGCTTGCAGGCGCGCCCAGGCGAGTTCGTGCGGGTGGATTATGAAATCACCAATGCCAGCAACCGCCATGTGGTCGGGCAGGCGATACCCCGCTACCTGCCGGCGGCGGCGGCAGAGTACGTGAAGAAACTGGATTGCTTCTGTTTTGCGCAGCAGGCATTCGAACCGGGGCAGACCAAGCGCTTTCCGGTGGTGTTCGTGGTGGACAAGAGCATTCCCGCCGGCATCGACAGCATTACGCTGGCGTATACCATTTTCGATGTGCCGGGGCGCTCATGAAGCTCCCGCTGCAAGCCCTGCGTGCCGTTTTCTCGGCCTTCATCGGCATCCGCAAGGGGCAGGAAGCCAGACAGGACAGCAAGCTGAGCTTTGCGGATGTGGTGACCGCCGCCATCGTGCTGGCGGCCTTGCTGATCGGATTGTTGCTGTTGCTGGTGCATCTGGTGACGTCATGAACCGGATGCGGCCGCCAAGGAGAGGGTAATGATAAAACAACACGAGCAGAGCCATTATTTCGTGCCGGACCCGTCCCGCTGGCCCATCATCGGCTCGCTGGCGCTGTTCTGCCTGGGGTTGGGAGCGGCCTTCGCCGTCAACAGCATGGCGGTGGGCAAGCTGGGCTTGCTGGCCGGTTTTGCCATCCTGTTCTGGATGCTGTTCGGCTGGTTCGGTGATGTGATCCGCGAGAGCCTGGCCGGGCGCTATCACGGCTGGGAGGATCACTCCTTCCGCTGGGGCATGGGCTGGTTCATCTTCTCCGAAGTGATGTTCTTTGCCGCCTTTTTCGGCGCGCTGTTCTATGTGCGGACGATCTCGGTGCCGGAGCTGGGCAACGACCTGCACAAGCTCTTGTACCCGGATTTCACTCCCAGCTGGCCACTGGTCACCGGGCCGGGCATGACCGCGCATTACGAGGCGATGGAAGCCTGGGGGCTGCCGGCGGTTAACACCCTGATCCTGTTGAGTTCCGGCGCCACGCTGACCTGGGCGCATTGGGGCCTGCTGGCCGGCAAGCGCCGGCAACTGGCTACCGGGCTGGGCATCACCGTGCTGCTGGGCGCGTCCTTCCTGAGCCTGCAGATGTACGAATACGCGCACGCCATGCGCGAGATGGGGCTGAGTCTGGCATCCGGCGCCTATGGCATGACCTTCTTCATGCTGACCGGTTTTCACGGCCTGCATGTATTCCTGGGCGCCATCATGCTGTCGGTGATGTGGCTGCGGGTGCAGCGCGGGCATTTCAGTGCCGAGCACCATTTCGCCTTCGAGGCGGCTGCCTGGTACTGGCACTTCGTGGATGTGGTGTGGCTGATCCTGTTCGTGTTCGTGTACTGGTTGTAGCGGCGGCTACCAGTTTCCCCAGAGCTTGCCGGCCATCACCAGGGCGAACAGGCTGATCGACAGCACCACGCGCAGGGTCAGTGCCTTCACGGTGCGACGCGGGTCACCGCCGCGGGTCAGTGAACGCAGTGCATAGGCCAGTGAACCGATAATGAGCAACAACAGCAACGGTACGATCACATTCATGGCGGTTTCTCGTTCAGGGGCACCCTCCCAGTCTAGACGTCCGCGCAGTGGCCTGTGGCTGTTGTTGCTGGCGCTGGTGCCGCTGGCGCTGGCGGTGTGGCAATACCAGCGCGGCGAGCAGCGCACGGCGCAGCTGGCGGCGTTCGAGCGTGCGGCCAACCTGCCGCCGCGGCACCTGGCGGAAATCGCCCTGCAGGCGGAGCCGAACGGGCAGCGGGTATGGCTGACGGTGCGCGACAGCAAGCCCTCGGTGCGCATCGCCGGTGCCTTGCTCGACGAGCGCGACGGCGTGCGCGAATGGCAGGCGGTGCAGTTGCTGGATGGCAGCTGGGTGGTGGTGGACCGCGGCTGGCTGCCGCGCCCGGTGGGCATCATGAGCTTGCCGCTGCCTGTCGGCCGGCTGTCCGGGCGCTGGGTGCCGCACCCCCGGCCCTACCTGCTCAGCAAGGCGCGCATCGGGCTGGAAGGTGAGGTGGATGCGCTGGACTGGGCGGCGCTGGCCGCCAGCCTGCCGGGGCATCTGCGTGACGGGCTGGTGGTGCTGGAGCCCACCTTACGGCCCTATACCACCTGGCCGGTGAAGCCGGCATTCGATCCGCAGCGGCACTACGCCTATGCGCTGCAGTGGCTGCTGATGGCGCTGTGCATGGTGGTATTGGCGCTGATGATGAGGAGGAGACAGCATGCAAGTCGCACTGGGCAAGACTGATATGCGGCCGTTGTGGTGGATGCTGCTGCTGGCCCTGCTGCCGGTGGTGGGCTCCACCTGGCTGTATTTCGGCTGGCAGCCGGCAAGCAGCCGCAGTGTCGGCACGCTAGTCGTGCAGCCGCTGCCGACTGTGCAGGCGCAAGGCTGGCCGGCCGGGCGCTGGGCTCTGCTGTCGCTGGGGGCGGGCTGCGATGCGGCCTGTGAGCAGCGGCAGTTTGCCATGCGGCAGATCCGTACTGCCCAGGGCGAGGATGCACAGCGGCTGCAGCTGGTGCGGCAGCCCAATCGTGCCGGCTTGCGCGAGGATGGCTTTTACCTGGTGGACCCGATGCGCAATCTGGTGCTGTTCTACCCGGACGGCACCGCGCCCACGGCGATCATCCGCGAAATCACCAGAGTGCTGAAAACCAATAACGGCCTCGGCTGAGCGTCGAACTTGCGGCCAACTGTGCCGCCCATGCTGCAACAGGGGGATGTCATGAAACGTCTGCTGCTGTTTGCCTTGCTGCTGGCCTGCATCGTGGTGCCGCTGGGTGCCTATGTCCGGCTGTCCGACGCCGGCCTGGGCTGCCCGGACTGGCCCGGCTGTTATGGCCACCTTTCCCCGCATCATGCCGCCGACGATATCCGCCAGGCCATGGCCGTGCAGCCGGACGGGCCGGTATCCCCTGCCAAGGCGTGGAAGGAGATGACCCACCGCTACCTGGCTGCCACGCTGGGCCTGCTGGTGTTGTGCACGGCAATTGTTGCCTGGCGGCAGCGCCGGCACCGGCTGGCGGCCAGCGGCCTGCTGGCGCTGCTGGTGCTGCAGGGGCTGCTGGGCATGTGGACCGTCACCCTGCTGCTCAAGCCGGCGGTGGTGACGGCGCATCTGCTGGGTGGCATGAGCATCGTGTCACTGTTGGCCGCATCGCGCTTTGCCGCACCCACGCCACGAGCGGTGCCGCGGCGCGTGGGCTGGCTGCTGTGGCTGCTGCCGCTGCTGGTGCTGGCGCAGATCGCGCTGGGCGGCTGGGTATCCAGCAACTACGCGGCACTGGCCTGCCAGGGCTTCCCCAGCTGCAACGGCAGCTACCTGCCGGACGACATGCAGTTTGCCGGCGCCTTCCACTGGCAGCGGGTGCTGGGGGAGAGCGCCGACGGCTCTCCGTTGCTGTTCAGCCAGCTGACCGCCATTCACTGGCTGCACCGGCTGGGCGCGCTGCTGCTGACGCTGCTGTTGCTGGCAGCCATCCAGGCTGGCTGGCGCGTAGCGGCGCTGCGGCCGCGTTTGCGGTTGCTGGCGGCTGCGCTGGTGCTGCAACTATTGCTGGGTGCGGCCAACGTACTGCTGCAATTGCCGCTGCCGGTGGCGGTGGCGCACAACATCGGCGCCATGCTGCTGCTGGCCAGCACCATGTCGCTGGCGTTCAGCGTCCGGCCACAAGTCATGCCGCAGCCGCGCGCCGTGACGATAGCGCGGCAGCGCCTGCGCAAACCACGCGGAAGGAGCACCACATGGCCAGCCTGACCCTGCAGCCGGCACGCCAGCACTGGCGCGCCATGTGGCAGCTCACCAAGCCGCGGGTAGTGCTGCTGATCGTGTTCTGCGCGGTGATCGGCATGCTGCTGGCGGTACCGGGCACGCCGGACCTGCCGCGCATGTTGGCCGCAACGGCGGGAATTGCGCTGGTGGCGGGGGCTGCGGCCATGATCAACTGCCTGGTGGAGCGCACCATCGATGCGCGCATGCGCCGCACCGCCTGGCGTGCCACCGCGCGCGGCGAGGCAGGCACCGTCGCCACGCTGCTGGTGGCGTTGACGGCGCTGGGGCTGGGCATGGCCTTGCTGATTGCGCTGGTCAACACGCTGACTGCCTGGCTGACGCTGGGGACGTTTGTCGGCTACGCCATCGTCTACACCCTGCTGCTCAAACCGAACACGCCGCAGAACATCGTGATCGGCGGCGCCAGCGGCGCCATGCCGCCGCTGCTGGGCTGGGCAGCAATGACCGGCGATGTCAGCGCCATGGCCATGCTGCTGTTCCTGATCATCTATGCCTGGACGCCGCCGCATTTCTGGGCGCTGGCGTTGTACCGGCGCGACGACTACCAGCGCGCCGGCCTGCCGATGCTGCCGGTGACGCACGGCGCGCGCTTCACCACGCTGTCCATCGTGCTGTATACCGTGCTGCTGCTGGCGGTGTCCGTGCTGCCGGTGGCGCTGCGCGCCAGTGGCGTGCTGTACCTGCTGGCAGCCCTGCTGCTGGGTGGGCGCTTTTTGTGGCTTGCGGTACGTTTGCATCGAAACTATTCTGACGAGCTGTCGCGCCACTGCTTCCGCTGGTCCATCCATTACCTGAGCTGGCTGTTTGCGGCGCTGCTGCTTGATCACTATTTTTTCTTTGCACTGCGATTCTGAATGTCCCGACTGCTTACCTGGTTGGCGGCGCTGCTGCTGGCTGTGACGCTGGCTGCCTGCTCGCCCGGCGAAAAACTCACCTTCAAGGGCACCGACCTTACCGGCGCCGACTTCGGCAAACCCTTCACCCTGACCGGCCAGGATGGCAAGCCGCACAGCCTGGCGGACTACAAGGGCAAGGCGGTGGTGCTGTTCTTCGGCTACACCCATTGCCCGGACGTGTGCCCCACCACCATGCTGGAGTACCAGCAGGTGATGAAACAGCTGGGCAAGGACGCCGACCAGGTACAGGTGCTGTTCATTTCCGTGGACCCGGAACGCGATACCCCGCAGGTGCTGGCCGGTTATCTCCCGTTCTTCGACAAGCGCTTCATGGGGCTGACCGGCGAGCCGGAGCTGGTCAAGTCGGTGGCGGCGCAGTACAAGGTGGTGGCGCAGAAGCAGCCCACCGCAGGCGGTGGCTACAGCGTGGACCACAGTGCCGGTAGCTATGTGTTCGACAGGAACGGCCAGCTGCGCGTCTATATGCCTTACAACACCCCGGTAGCGGATATCGCGCATGATCTGCAGCAGTTGTTGCGTTAGACTGCAATAACACACTACTTCTGTTGCGGAACGCCAGCATCGTGACCGAGCACACCCCACCCCGAGCCAATAGCCCGCAGCAGGCGGAACTGGCCCGTTTCACCATCAGCAGCCCGCTGGAAATCCAGCAGCACCTGCGCAGCCTTGCCGAGCTGAAGCAGGCGGTTACCGTGTTTTCCAACAAGGGCAATACCTTCATTGTCACCCGGCTGTGGGCGGTGGATGCCGACAATGACCGGCTGGTGTTCGGCCTCAGTGCCGACGAAAACGCCAATCGCCACCTGCTGGCCAGCGAGCGCAACGTCATGGTGAGTTCCCCGGCCGGCATCAAGATGCAGTTCATCTGCGGCCCGGCCGAGGAAGTGGAATACGAAGGCCGCCGTGCGGTGGCGATGGCGATACCCGACAAGATCATCCGTTTGCAGCGGCGCGAGTTCTTCCGCATTAACACCCCGCCGATCAAGCAGGTATGGTGCCGGCTGCCGGCCCACCCGGGGCGCATGCTGCCCTTGTTCGACATCAGCCTTGGCGGCATGTCGCTGACGTTGGCCGCAGACCAGCACGACTGGCTGCAGGCCGGCGAGAAGCTGGAGAGGGTGGAAGTAGACCTGCCAGAAGCCGGCCTGCTGCAAGTGGGGCTGGAGGTACTGCATGTCATACCGGTGCTTGGCCTGGCTGGCCATGAGCATTACCGCGCCGGCTGTGCCTTCGCCGACATGAACATGGCACGCGAATCGCTGCTACAACGCTACATCACGCACCTTGAGCGCGAGCGCCGTGCTCTGGTACGCTAAACCCCAACTATTGCAACGCAGCAAAATCATGACTTTGACTATTGCCCTGTCCAAGGGCCGCATTTTTGAAGAAACCCTGCCGCTGCTGGCCGCCGCCGGCATCGTTCCCGCCGAAGCACCGGAATCCTCGCGCAAGCTGATCATCGGCACCAACCGCCCGGACGTGCGCCTGGTGATCGTGCGTGCTTCCGACGTGCCCACCTATGTGCAGTACGGCGCCGCCGACCTGGGTATTGCCGGGCGCGACGTGCTGATCGAGCATGGCGGCGCCGGCCTGTACCAGCCGCTGGACCTCAACATTGCCAAGTGCAAGATGATGGTGGCGGTGGAAAACGGCTTCGACTACGAGGCGGCAGTGAAGCACGGCGCGCGTCTGAAAGTGGCTACCAAGTACCCGCTGATCGCCCGCGAGCACTTTGCCGCCAAGGGCGTGCACGTGGACATCATCAAGCTGTACGGCTCCATGGAGCTGGCACCGCTGGTCGGCCTGGCCGATGCCATCGTCGACCTGGTATCCACCGGCGGCACGCTGAAGGCCAACAACCTGGTGGCGGTGGAGCACATCATCGACATCAGCTCGCGTCTGGTGGTGAACCAGGCCGCGCTAAAGCTCAAGTACGACACCATCCAGCCGGTGCTGGATGCCTTTGCGGGCGCCGTTCCGCAGTAAACAAATGCCCGCTGCGGCCAACCTCAAGGTTGGCCGCACGCTTCTGGAGCCGTCAACATGCAACGCCTGTCTTCCTCCCAGCCCGACTTCGACGCGCGCCTCAAGGCGCTGCTGGCGTTTGAAACCGCGCAGGACCCGGCGGTGGACGCCGCCGTCGCCGCCATCTGCGACGACGTGAAAGCCCGTGGCGATGCCGCCGTGGTGGAGTACACCAACCGTTTCGACCGCATGAGCGTGGCCAGCATGGCCGAACTCACCCTGCAGCGCGATGAACTGCAGGCCGCCTGGCAGCGCCTGCCTGAGCACGTACAGAGCGCGCTCTCCACCGCCGCCGAGCGCGTTCGCCGCTATCACGAGAAGCAGCTGGCGCATTCCTGGAGCTACGAAGACGAAGACGGCACCCTGCTGGGCCAGCAAGTGACCGCGCTGGACCGCGTCGGCATCTACGTGCCGGGCGGCAAGGCGGCGTATCCCAGCTCGGTGCTGATGAACGCCATGCCGGCCAAGGTGGCCGGGGTGGGCGAGATCATCATGGTGGTACCGACGCCGAACGGCGAAAAGAACGACCTGGTGCTGGCCGCAGCCTACATCGCCGGTGTGGACAAGGTGTTCACCTGTGGCGGCGCACAGGCGGTGGCAGCACTGGCCTACGGCACCGAGAGCGTGCCGCAGGTGGACAAGATCACCGGCCCGGGCAACGCCTACGTGGCGGCCGCCAAGCGCCGCGTGTTCGGCGTGGTGGGCATCGACATGGTGGCCGGCCCGTCCGAGATCCTGGTGATCTGCGATGGCGACACCGACCCGGACTGGATCGCCATGGACCTGTTCAGCCAGGCCGAGCATGACGAAATCGCCCAGGCCATCCTGCTGTGCCCGTCCGCTGACTACATCGCCAAGGTGGAAGCCAGCATCGAGAAGCTGCTGCCCGACATGCCGCGTCGCGCCATCATCGAGGCCAGCCTCGGCAACCGCGGCGCGCTGATCGAAGTGCGCGACCTGGACGAAGCCTGCAGCATCGCCAACTACATCGCCCCGGAACACCTGGAGCTGTCGCTGGCCAAGCCGGAAGACTATGTGGCCAAGATCCGTCACGCCGGCGCCATCTTCATGGGCCGCTTCACCTCGGAAAGCCTGGGCGACTACTGCGCCGGCCCCAACCACGTGCTGCCTACCAGCCGCACCGCGCGTTTTGCCAGCCCGCTGGGGGTGTACGACTTCCAGAAGCGCAGCAGCCTGATCCGCGTGTCGCACGCCGGTGCGCAGCAGCTGGGCCGCGTGGCCAGCATACTGGCGCATGGCGAGGGTCTGACTGCGCATGCGCGCGCCGCCGAACTGCGTCTGGATAAATAAACCTACGCACCGGGCTGCCGCTTCCCGGCGGTAGCCCATATCGGGGTTTCAGGTTACGATGAAGCCCTTGTTGCAAAAACCGCGTCGGGCCACCACCGACATTTCGAACCGGCCCGTCCGGCAAGAACTGTCGATGAAAATGTCTATACAGCAATTGTTCCGCCCCGACGTGCTGGCCATGCAGGCCTACCACGTTGCCGATGCCTCGGGCTACATCAAGCTCGACGCGATGGAAAACCCCTACCATCTGCCAGCGGATCTGCGTCAGGAACTGGGCCAGGAGCTGGCCGAAGTGGCGCTGAACCGTTACCCGGACCCGCACGGCGACGGGCTGAAGGATCAGCTCAAGTCCGCCTTCGCCATTCCCGATGCCGCCGACGTGGTGCTGGGCAACGGCTCAGACGAAATCATCACCCTGATCACCCAGGCCCTGGCCGCACCGGATACCGTGGTGCTGGCGCTGGAACCCTCCTTCGTGATGTACCGGCTCAACGCGCAGTTCTCGCGTGTGCGCTACGTGGGCGTGCCGCTGAGGCCGGATTTCGGCCTCGACCTGCCGGCCACGCTGGACGCCATTCGCCAGCATCGCCCGGCGGTGGTGTTCCTGTCCTACCCCAACAACCCCACCGGGCCGCGCTTCGCCCGCGAGGAAGTGCAGGCGGTGCTGGATGCCGCGCCGGGGTTGGTGGTGGTGGACGAAGCCTATCAGGCGTTTGCCAGCGACAGTTTCATGGGTCTGGCAGGCAGTCAGCCGCACCTGATCGTGATGCGTACGCTGTCCAAGCTGGGCCTTGCCGGCCTGCGCCTGGGCTATGCCGCCGGCCACCCGGACGTGATCGCCCAGCTCGACAAGGTGCGCCCGCCGTACAACATCAACGTGCTGAGCCAGGCCGCCGCCAAGTTTGCGCTGCGCCACCTGGACGTGTTCGCCGCGCAGGCGGCCGAGCTGCGCAGCGAGCGCAGCCGGCTTGCCGACAGCCTGACGACGCAGCCGCAGCTGACGGTGTATCCATCCGAAGCCAACTTCCTCACCATCCGCGTGCCGGATGCGCTGGCGCTGTTTGCACATCTGAAGGCTGCAGGTATCCTGATCAAGAACCTGCACGGCTATCATCCGCTGCTGGACAACTGCCTGCGCCTGACCGTGGGCAGCCCGGACGAAAACAGCGCGCTGCTTGCCGCCATTCACGCCTACTTTGCCTGAGCCATCATGCGTACTGCTACCGTTACCCGTAATACCCTGGAAACCCAGATCACCGTCAGCATCAACCTGGACGGCAATGGCACCGGCCGCTTCGACACCGGCGTGCCGTTCCTGGATCACATGATGGACCAGATCGCCCGCCACGGCCTGATCGACCTGGACGTGCAGGCGCGCGGCGACCTGCATATCGATGCCCACCACACCGTGGAAGATATCGGCATCACCGTGGGCCAGGCGTTTGCCAAGGCCGTCGGCGACAAGAAGGGCATCCGCCGCTACGGCCATGCCTACGTGCCGCTGGATGAGGCGCTGTCGCGAGTGGTGATCGATCTGTCCGGCCGCCCGGGCCTGCAGTACCACATCCCGTTCACCCGCGCCGCCATCGGCGGTTTCGATGTGGACCTGTTCAGCGAGTTCTTCCACGGCTTCGTGAACCACAGCATGGTGACGCTGCACATCGACAACCTGCGCGGCGTCAACAGCCACCACCAGGCCGAGACGGTGTTCAAGGCCTTCGGCCGCGCGCTGCGCATGGCGGTGGAGTTCGACGAGCGCATGGCCGGCATCACGCCGTCCACCAAGGGCACGCTGACTGCCTGATGCCGGGCCGCTGCAAGCCCGCTGGCATTGCACTGGAATTCTGCTACACCCAAACATGACCCTGTAAGGCTGATATGAAAGTTGCAGTCATCGACTACGGCATGGGCAATCTGCACTCGGTGCTGAAGTCCGTGCAGTACGTGAACGACATCGGCGCCGACATCTTCCTGACCTCCGACCCGGAGCAGGTGATCAAGGCCGACAAGGTGATCTTCCCCGGCCAGGGCGCGATGCCCGATTGCATGCGCGAACTCAACAGCTACGGCCTGGCCGAGGCGGTGTGCGAGAGCACACGCAACAAGCCGTTCTTCGGCATCTGCGTGGGCGCCCAGCTGCTGCTGGAGCACAGCGAGGAAGGCAACACCCCCGGCCTTGGCATCTTCAAGGGCGAGGTGAAACGCTTTGCGGCCAACCTGTTGGACGCGCAGGGCGAGCGGCTGAAAGTGCCGCACATGGGCTGGAACCGCATCTACCAGCGCCGGTCGCACCCCCTGTTCGCCGGCATCGAAGACGGCGAGCGGTTTTATTTTGTGCACAGTTACCACTTTGCCCCCGCCGAGGCTGATATCAACCTGGCGGAAAGCGAGTATCCGGATCGCTTTTGTTGTATCGTCGGGCGTGGCAATATTTTTGCCACGCAGTTCCACACCGAGAAGAGCCACCGTGCCGGGCTGCAGATGATGAAGAACTTCCTGGCCTGGGATGGCACTGATTAACTTTCCGTAGATCTTGTACGCACCATGCTGCTGATTCCCGCTATCGACCTGAAGGACGGTCAATGCGTACGCCTGAAACAAGGCGTGATGACTGATGCCACCGTGTTCTCTGATGACCCCGTCAAGGTTGCCGTCCACTGGCGCGACCAGGGCGCGCGGCGCCTGCATCTGGTTGACCTCAACGGCGCCTTTGCCGGCAAGCCCAAGAATCTGGCGGTGATCCGCGACATTCTGGGCGCGGTGGGCAACGACATGCCGGTGCAGCTGGGTGGCGGCATCCGCGACCTGGACACCATCGAGCAATATTTCAACCTGGGCCTGAAGTACGTGATCATCGGCACCGCCGCGGTGAAGAACCCCGGCTTCCTGCACGATGCCTGCGATGCCTTCCCCGGCCAGGTGATCGTCGGCCTGGATGCCAAGGATGGCATGGTGGCCATCGACGGCTGGGCCAAGGTGACCAACCACAACGTGATCGACCTGGCCAAGCGCTTCGAAGATTACGGCGTGAACTCGGTGATCTACACCGACATCGGCCGCGACGGCATGATGAACGGCGTCAACATCGAGGCTACCGTCAAGCTGGCGCAGGCGCTGACCGTGCCGGTGATCGCCTCCGGCGGCCTGACCAACCTCGACGACGTGCGCAACCTGTGCGCGGTGGAGAGCGAGGGTGTCGAGGGCGCCATTACCGGCCGCGCCATCTACGAGGGCAGCATCGACTTCGCTGCCGCGCAGACGCTGGCGGACGAACTGTCCGAAGCCTAACCCCCGGTTGGCCGCCTCGTGCGGCCAACCCTCATTTGTAGTCCATCATGTCCCTAGCCAAACGCATCATCCCCTGTCTTGACGTGACCGCCGGTCGCGTGGTGAAAGGCGTCAACTTCGTCGGCCTGCGCGATGCCGGCGACCCGGTGGAAATCGCCAAGCGCTACAACGAACAGGGCGCCGACGAGCTGACCTTTCTCGACATTACCGCCAGTTCCGACCAGCGCGACATCATCCTGCACGTGATCGAATCGGTGGCCGAGCAAGTGTTCATTCCGCTTACCGTGGGTGGTGGCGTGCGCAAGGTGGAGGACATCCGCCGCCTGCTGAATGCCGGTGCCGACAAGGTCAGCATCAACACCGCGGCAGTGACCAACCCCGACCTGGTAAAGGCTGCCGCCGACAAGTTCGGCAGCCAGTGCATCGTGGTGGCGGTGGATGCCAAGGCGGTGACGCCAGAGAACGACCGCTGGGAGATTTTCACCCATGGCGGGCGCAACCCTACCGGCCTTGACGCTGTCGAATGGGCAGCGAAGATGGCGGAATACGGCGCCGGCGAGATCCTGCTTACCAGCATGGATCGCGACGGCACCAAGATCGGCTTCAACCTGCCGCTGACCCGTGCAGTGTCCGAGGCAGTGCCGATTCCGGTGATCGCCTCCGGTGGCGTGGGCAACCTGCAGCATCTGGTGGAAGGCGTGACGCTGGGCAAGGCTGATGCCGTGCTGGCCGCCAGTATCTTCCACTTTGGCGAGTACACCGTGCGCGAGGCGAAAGAAGCCATGCGCGCCGCCGGCATCGAAGTTCGTCTCTAAGGTTGGCCGCATGAACGCAAACTGGCTTGACGCCGTGAAATGGGATGACAAGGGCCTGGTGACTGCCATCGCCCAGGATGCCGCCAGCGGTCGCGTGCTGATGGTGGCGTGGATGAACCGCGAATCGCTGCAGCTCACTGCCGATACCGGTATCGCGCACTACTGGAGCCGCTCGCGCAACCGGCTGTGGAAGAAGGGCGAGGAGTCCGGCCACCTGCAGACGGTGAAGGAGCTGCGTCTTGACTGCGACGGCGACGTGATCACCATGCAGATCGAACAGGCCGGCGGCATTGCCTGCCACACCGGCCGCGAAAGCTGCTTCTACCGCGTGTTCCGCGACGGCGAATGGGTGGTGACCGATGCCGTGCTGAAAGACCCGCACGCCATCTACCACCAGCACTGATCACAGCAGGGCGGCTGCGGCCGTGCGCGCTGTTACCTGCCCGTAAAATATTCGACATATACTTGCCGCGCTGCGGCAGGCTGCAAAGGAAGCCGCGATGATTGCTGCCGACGTACTGAAGACCATTGGCGATACCCTGGAAGCACGCAAGGAATCCAACCCCAGCTCCTCCTATGTTGCCGGGCTGTTCCACAAGGGCGAAGATGCCATCCTGAAAAAGGTGGCCGAGGAGGCAGCCGAAGTACTGATGGCCTCCAAGGACAAGGATCGCCTGCACCTGGTGCGCGAAGTGGCTGATCTGTGGTTCCACAGCATGGTGCTGCTGGCGCATCACGGCCTGCGGGCCGAAGATGTGCTGGCGGAGCTCAAGCGTCGCGAAGGCATTTCCGGTCTGGACGAAAAAGCGTCTCGTACCCAGCAATGAATCGACAAGGATCGTTATGAGCAACTGCATTTTCTGCAAGATCGCCGCTGGCGAGATCCCGGCGAACAAGCTGTATGAAGACGACGACATGGTCGCCTTCCACGACATCCACCCCAAGGCACCGGTGCATTTCCTGCTGATTCCCAAGCAGCACGTGGATTCGCTGGCGCACTGCGATGCCAGCCACCAGCAGATGCTGGGCAAGCTGCTGCTGATGGTGCCGAAACTGGCGGCCGAGCAGGGCCTGAGCGATGGCTTCAAGACCGCCATCCATACCGGTGCCGGCGGTGGCCAGGAAGTGTTCCACCTGCATCTGCACGTGCTGGGCAACAAGTAAGCCCGCATGGCAAAGCTGCAGATTGGGTGACTTTGATCAGAGCGTAGCGCTGGTTTCTGCCGCTACAATTTGATTGTATTGAATACGGCGGCGGTGAGTTCCGCCGTGCACTCGTTGAATGAGAGAGGTGTGAAATGGGCGGACTGAGCTTGATGCACTGGCTGATCGTGCTGCTGGTGGTGGTACTGGTATTCGGTACCAAGAAACTGCGCAATATCGGCGAAGACCTGGGTGGCGCCGTACGTGGCTTCAAGGAAGGCATGAAGGGCGAGGCCGAGAAGAACGACGGTCAGAATCCTGCCAAAGACGCCGATAACGGCGACAAGAAGTAAGCGCGCGCCGTGTTCGAAGTCAGCTTTGGCGAGCTGCTGACCATTGGCGTGGTCGCGTTGATCGTACTGGGGCCGGAACGCCTGCCCACGGTCGCCCGCACCATCGGCGCCCTGGTTGGTCGCGCGCAGCGTTTTGTCGCCAGCGTCAAATCGGACATCCATCACCAGAGCCAGCTGGCGGGGCTGCAGGAATTGCAGCACGAAATGCAGCAGGCGGCCGATGCGTTCCGCAACCAGATCGAGTCTGAAGTGGCGCAGGTGCGCCAGACGGCGCAAGACATCGAGCACCAGGCTACCGACATCGCCCACGATGTGGCGGCGCAAGCCGCTGTGCAGCCGGCTGCGACCGTTGCGGCCAACGTGCCGCTGGCGGAAGACGCGCCGCATGTCCACAAGGACGACAATCAGCTCGACCTGTTCGATACCCCGCCTGCCAACCCTGCCCACCCTGCCCACCCCGCTGCCGACCATCGTTCATAAATGGATCAACAACCCCTGCTTGTCCACCTGCTTGAGCTGCGTAGCCGCTTGATCCGCGTTGCCGTCGGCCTGTTGCTGACCTTCCTGGTGCTGTTCCACTGGTCCGGCCAGATCTACCACCTGCTGGCCAAGCCGCTGCTGGAGGCGCTGCCCAAGGGCGCCAGCATGATCGCCACCGAGGTCACCGCGCCGTTTTTCGTGCCGCTGAAAGTCACCATGCTGGTGGCGTTCCTGATTTCGCTGCCCAATACCTTGTACCAGCTGTGGGCGTTCGTGGCGCCCGGCCTGTACAGCCATGAAAAGCGGCTGGTGCTGCCCTTGATCATCAGCAGCGTTGTGCTGTTCATGCTGGGCATGTCCTTTGCCTACTTCGTGGTGTTCCCGGTGGTGTTCGGTTTCCTGAGTGCAGTGACGCCGGCCGGTGTGGCGATGATGACCGACATCGACAAATACCTGTCCTTCGTGCTGGGCATGTTCATGGCCTTTGGCGTCACCTTCGAGGTGCCGGTGGTGGTGGTACTGCTCAACCGCATGGGCATCGTCAGCCTGGCCAAGCTGCGCGAAGGCCGGCCGTACGTGGTCGTCGGCGCTTTCGTGGTGGCCGCGGTGGTGACGCCGCCGGATGTGCTGTCGCAGGTGATGATGGCAGTACCGCTGTGGCTGCTGTTCGAAGCCGGCATCATTGCTGCCATGCTGGTGAACCGGAAAAAGGCGACACTGGCGCATGATCATGACAAGTAACTGCCGGCCGTTTCACTGGGGCGCGATTGCCAGCCTGATAGCGCTGATCCTGTTGTGCCTGGCCTGGGAGTTGTGGCTTGCGCCGCTGCATGCCGGTGGTTCCTGGCTGGTGCTCAAGGCGGCGCTGCTGCTGCTGCCGCTGATGGGCGTGCTGCGTGAGCGCATCTATACCTACCAGTGGTCCAGCATGTTCATCCTCGCCTATTTTGCCGAAGGCACCATGCGCGCCTGGGGCGAGCACGGCCTGGGGCAGCGCCTGGCGCTGGCGGAGGTGATGCTGACCGTGAGCTACTTTACGTGCGTACTGTTGTATATACGCGCCAGACGACTGGCTGCCGCGCACTGAAGCGCTGTGCCAGCAAAGAAAAAGCCGACCCGTGCAGGTCGGCTTTTTCTTTGTTGCGGATGCGGTCGCTTTTTAAAATCGTTTGTTTAATATAAATCAAACGTCTATTGCAGGTTTGTCATGTCATCCTGATAATGTCTAAAGCTTTGTAATGGTCAATACGACAATTCTTACCATAATAAATCAATCGTTACCCAGTTCTGAAAATGACAGCTGCCATGAATAATCCGGAATCCGGAAGTCCGTCTGCATTCTCTCAGCACGCTACGCACCTCGATCCCCTTCTGGATTGTCTGTTCCAGCTCACGCGTGAGCATGGCCTGACAACCACACGGGATTCGCTGGTTGCCGGCATTCCGCTGGAGAACCAGCGTTTGACCCCCTCCATGTTCTCGCGTGCGGCACGGCGTGCCGGCCTGGCATCACGGGTGCTGCGCCGACCACTGAACAGCTTGCCGCCGGCGCTGTTGCCGGTGGTGCTGCTGTTGAAGGGTGACGATGCCTGCCTGCTGCGTGCCATCGAGGATGATGGCCGCTTCCGCATCAGCCCGGCCGAGCTGCCGGAGGCCGAGCAGGTGCTTACCCTGGCCGAGCTGGAGGAGCGCTACAGCGGCCTGGCCATTGCGGTGAAGCCGCGCTACCGCTTCGACAAGCGGGTGCCGGAGCTGCATCAGGCACGCAGCCAGCACTGGTTCTGGCACGCCATTCTGCAGGGGCGGCCGCTGTACCGTGATGCGCTGGTGGCAGCCTTCTTCATCAACGTGTTCGCCTTGGCACTGCCGCTGTTCACCATGAACGTGTACGACCGCGTGGTGCCGAACATGGCGTTCGAAACGCTGTGGGTGCTGGCGCTGGGCGTGTTGCTGCTGTTCGGCTTCGATTTCCTGATGAAACTGACGCGCGGCTATCTGATCGACCTGGCCAGCAAGCGCGTGGACGTGATGCTGTCGGCGCTGATCATGGAACGGGTACTGGGCATCCGCATGGAAGCGCGCCCGACCTCGGTGGGAGCGTTTGCGGCCAACCTGCGCGCCTTCGAAACCGTGCGCGATTTCATTGCCTCCGCCACCATCACCACGCTGGTGGATGTGCCGTTCGCACTGCTGTTCCTGTTCGTGATCGGCTGGATTTCGCCGTGGATGGTGATTCCGCCCGTGGTGGCGGTGCTGCTGATGCTGCTGCTGGCACACAGCGTGCAGGAGCGCATGCAGGAGCTGACCGAAACCACCTTCCGCGCCTCGTCGCAGCGTAACGCGCACCTGGTGGAAAGCCTGGTGGGCCTGGAAACCGTCAAGACCCTGGCTGCCGAAGGCGAGCTGCAGGGGCGCTGGGAAAAGGCCACGCTGTTCCTGGCGCAGGTGGGCAGCCGCCTCAAGCTGCTGTCGGCGGTCACCATGAACTTTGCCGGTTTCATCCAGCAGCTGATGTCGGTGAGCATCGTGGTGGTGGGCGTGTACCTGATCAAGGAAGGCCAGACCTCGGTGGGCGGCCTGATCGCCTGCTCGATGCTGGGCTCGCGCGCACTGGCGCCGATGGGGGCGGTAACCGGCCTGATGACGCAGTTCAACAATGCCAAGTCCTCGCTTGCCTCGCTGGAGGGCCTGATGAAGATGCCGGTGGAGCGCGAGAGCGAAGCATCGTTCTTCCATCGCACCAGCTTCCGTGGCGATATCGAATTCTCCGGCGTGTCGTTCAACTACCCGAACAGCCCGATGGGGGCGCTGCGCGATGTGTCGTTCCGCATCAAGGCCGGCGAACGCGTGGCCTTCCTGGGGCGGGTTGGCTCCGGCAAGAGCACCATCCAGAAGCTGATCATGGGCCTGTACCAGGCGCAGGAAGGCGCAGTACGCATCGACAGCATCGATGTGAAGCAGATCGACCCGGCCGAGCTGCGTCGCCACATTGGCTACGTGTCGCAAGACCCGGTGCTGTTCTACGGCACGCTGCGCCAGAACATCAGCATGGGCCAGCCGCACGTGCACGATGCCAGTATCTACGCTGCCGCCGAGCTGGCGGGACTCACCGAGTTCGTCAACAGCCATCCGGAAGGCTTCGACATGATCATCGGCGAGCGCGGCGAATCGCTGTCCGGTGGTCAGCGCAAGGCGGTGACCATTGCGCGTGCGCTGCTGAATGCGCCGCCGATCCTGCTGCTGGACGAACCGACCAGCAATATGGATCACAGTACCGAAGCCGCCATGAAGCGCACCTTCGAGAACATTACGGCCGGCAAAACCCTGGTGCTGGTGACACACCACACCACGCTGCTCGACCTGGTGGATCGCATCATCGTCATCGACCAGGGCCAGGTACTGGCTGACGGGCCGAAGGCGGAGATTATCCAGGCACTGCAACAGGGTCGTATCGGGAAAGCGCGCACATGAACAAGCAACAAGACACTGAAAAGCAATCCTTCTACCAGCGCTTGCTGGACTGGTCTTCGGCAGAGGATCTGCACGATCGCCAGGATTTTGCCGGCGATGCCGAGTGGGCGATTCTGGAGCAGAACCCGCAACGGCCACGGCTGTTCCTGTGGACCATCGGCCTGTTCATCGTGGTAGCGCTGATCTGGTCGGCGCTGGCGAAGCTGGACGAGGTGGCCCGTGGTGAAGGCAAGGTGGTGCCGACCAGCCAGATCCAGCATCTGCAGAGCCTGGACGGTGGCGTGGTATCGAAGATTCTGGTGAAAGAGGGCGACGTGGTGGAGCGTGGCCAGCTGCTGCTGCAGGTGGACAACACCCGCTTCGTTTCCTCGCTCAATGAAAACCAGTCGCAGTCGGTGGCGCTGAAGGCCAAGGAAGCCCGTCTGCGCGCACTGGCCGAAGGCAAGCCATTCGAGCTGCCGGCCGGGGTGGCCCAGCAGGCGCCGGACATCGCCCGCCAGGAAATGGACCTCTACCACTCCAAGCAGATGGAGCTTGAGGCCAACGTATCGATTGCCCGCCAGCAGCTGTCGCAGCGCAGCCAGGAAATGAACGAGGCCAAGGCGCGGCGCGACCAGGCTGCCCAGGGGCTGGAACTGACGCAGAAAGAGTTGAACTACACCCGCCCGCTGCTGAAGTCCGGTGCAGTGTCGGAAGTGGATATCCTGCGCCTGGAGCGCGATGTGTCGCGCTACCAGGGCGAGCGCGATATGGCCGGGGCGCAGATTCCCAAGATCCAGGCGGCTATTGGCGAAGCAACGCGCAAGATCCAGGAGGTGGAGCTGACCTTCCGCAACCAGGCCAGTACCGAGTTGTCGGAAACCTTGGCCAAGCTGGGCACCCTGGGCGCTGGCAGCGCTGCGCTGCAGGACAAGGTGAAGCTGACCGAAATGCGCTCGCCGGTGCGTGGCGAGGTGAAGCGCGTGCTGGTGAACACCGTGGGCGGGGTGGTGCAGCCGGGGCATGACATCATGGAAATCGTGCCGCTGGACGACACCCTGCTGATCGAGGCCAAGATCACCCCGCGCGACATCGCCTTCCTGCGTCCGGGGCAGGACGTGTTTGTGCGCTTCACTGCCTACGATTCCACCATCTACGGTGGTCTGAAGGGCAAGCTGGAGCAGATCGGCGCCGACTCCATCACCGACGACAAGGGCAATACCTTCTACGTGGTGAAAGTGAAGACCGATTCCGCCCACCTGGGCGAGAAGAAACTGCCGATCAAGCCGGGCATGGTGGCGGAAGTCGACATCATTACCGGCCACAAGAGCGTGTTGAACTACCTGCTCAAGCCGGTGCTGCGCGCCAAGGCCCAGGCACTCAGCGAGCGCTAAATGGACATCATGCTCATCAGCAGCAGCCATTCTTTGCAAGCCCATCTGCAGGTTGCCTTTGGCGAGTGCACCCAGCATCCCTCCTTGTGGGATCTGGCTGCCTCGCTGCGCCTGCCGGATGGCCGGGTAGTATGGGTGGACGTCGACAACCAGGATGAAGACCTGGTGCAGCGTCTGTGCCGCGGCGATTTCGGCAAGGCGCGCGTGGTGGTGATGAGCAGCGTGCCTAGCGATGAAGCCGCCGTACGCTGGCTGGGTGTTGGTGCCAGCGGCTACGTGCACGCCTTCGCCATTGCAGAGACATTGCGACAGGTGGCGGGTGCAGTATCCGCCGGCGGTGTGTGGATCGGGGTGCACCTGATGCAGCAGCTGTGCGCGCGCTTCGGCCAGGTGGCCAAGAGCGACAGCCCATTGCTGCAGCAACTGACCGAGCGTGAGCGCGAAGTGGTGGACCACCTGCGCAACGGCAAGAGCAACAAGCAGATTGCCCGCGACATGGACATTTCCGAGCGCACGGTAAAAGCCCACCTGACGGCCATTTTTGGCAAGTTTGGCGTGCCGGATCGTGTGCAGCTGTTGCTTAAGCTGGCGGTCTGACCCGGTATAGGCATTTACCCTTTTTGCATTTAATCAACAAAAGGCCGGGAAACCGGCTTTTTTTACGCCCATTGCCCTTTAGTACAATGTACTGGGCATTGTCTGATTTTTAGACTGCCAGTCTGGATAATCTGGTCAATGGAGCGTCTGTATGAATGCGGTAAGCCAGCACGGAAAAATCGTAGCAATCACCGGTAAAATCATTGCTGTTGCGGCCAACGGCACCCAGCGCATTCTGCATGTCGGCGACATCGTTGCCGTAGGCGAGCGACTGATCGTTCCCGCAGACGCCTCCATCGAAGTGCAGGCGGATAATGGCAACGTCGTTAAAGTAGCCGAACCGCGCGATCTGACCATTACCGATGACGTTTTTGGCCATGCGCATGCCGACAAGACCGACGCGGCGCTGGCCACCATGCCGAGCGAGGCACAGCAGGTGCTGGCATCGCTGCAGAATGGGCTGGACCCGCTGCAGAACCTGGAACCGGCCGCCGCCGGCCTGAACGGTGCCGCCGGCAGTGAAGATGGCGGTATCTCCTACACCATCCTCGGCCGGGTGAACGAAAACATCACTCCGGTCAGCCTGACCAGCGGCACGACGGATGGCAATGCCATCAACACCACCGGCTCCACCGGCTCCACCGGCACCGGCACCCAGACCAGCAGCACGGCAATCGACCAGCCGTCGGTACTGCAGGCCGACAGCAACACCGTGGCCGAAGACACCCCGGCCAAGGGCAATGTGCTGGCCAACGACCACGACCCGGACACGGTACTGAGCGTGAGCGGCGTAGATGTCGCCGGCACCCACTACGACGTGACTGCCGCGCACAGCACCGAAATCAAGCTGGAAAGCGGCACGCTGGTCATTGCGGCCAACGGTGAATACACCTTCACCCCGGCGGCCAACTGGAATGGTGAAGTGCCCACCATTACCTACACCACCAATACCGGTAGCAGCAGCACCCTCAGCATCAACATCACCCCGGTGGACGATCCGGCAGTCATCAGCAGCGGCAACGGCAGCGTGGTGGAGAACACCCAGCCGACCGTGGAAGGTACTCTGACCGCCACCGACGTCGACAACCCGACACTGGCGTTCACCGCTGGCACCGAGAAAGGTGCCTACGGCAGCCTGACCGTCGACGACAAGGGTCACTGGTCCTACACCCTGGACGAGCGTGCCGAACCGTTGGCCGCCGGCCAGCAGGAAACCGAGACCTTCACCGTCAAACTGAGCGACGGCAGCACCACCACCGTGACCATCAACGTCACCGGTACTGGCGACGCCCCGGTGATCAGCACCGGTAATGGCAGCGTGGTGGAAGACACCGCGCCGACCGCTACTGGCACGCTGACTGCTACCGACGTGGATAACGCTGGCCTGGCCTTCAACAAGGCCATCTACAGCGGCAGCTACGGCAGCCTGAGCGTGGATGACAAGGGGCACTGGAGCTACACGCTGGACAGCCGCGCCGACCCGTTGGCCGCAGGGCAGAAGGCTGCGGAAAACTTCACCGTGACGCTGAACGACGGCAGCAAGACCACGGTGACCATCGACATCACCGGTACCGACGACAAGCCGGTGATCAGCACCGGTAATGGCAGCGTGGTGGAAGACACCGCGCCGACCGCTACTGGCACGCTGACTGCTACCGACGTGGATAACGCTGGCCTGGCCTTCAACAAGGCCATCTACAGCGGCAGCTACGGCAGCCTGAGCGTGGATGACAAGGGGCACTGGAGCTACACGCTGGACAGCCGCGCCGACCCGTTGGCCGCAGGGCAGAAGGCTGCGGAAAACTTCACCGTGACGCTGAATGACGGCAGCAAGACCACCGTCACCATCGACATCACCGGTACTGACGATCCGAGCCGCCTGATGGCCGATGTCAAGACCACGCTGGAAGACAACCCGGTATCGGGCAATGTGCTGACCAACGATATCGATGTCGACAACCACCTGCTGGTAGCCAGCATCAAGGTGGGTGGTGTCAGCTACACCGTGCCTGGCACCGGCTCGCTGACCGTGGCGGTAACCGGCGGCTCCCTGCAGGTGGCGGCCAACGGTGACTACACCTTCACGCCGGCGCAGGACTGGAACGGCACCGTGCCGACGGTGAACTACACCACCAATACCGGCAGCACCTCCACGCTGGACATCAACGTTACGCCGGTAACCGATGGCTTCACCGATGCCAGCGAGGTGGTCTCCACCGACCAGAACGTGCCGCTGAACGGTAGTGTGCTGGATGGCACCCACAGCGTGGATGGCCCGGTGAGCGTGAGCAGTTTCAGCATCAACGGTAGCAGCTACGCCGCCGGCAGCACCGCCACCATCAACGGTGTAGGCACGCTGCATATCGATGCGGACGGCAAGTACAACTTCACACCGGCCAGCGGCTACTACGGTAGCGTGCCGACGGTGAGCTACGTGGTGAGCGATGGTGTCAGCATCGACAACTCCACGCTGAACATTACCGTGCAGAGCTATGCCGCGGATGTGGGCACCTCCGGCAGCGATGCCATGACCGGTACGGCAGCAAACGACGTGATGATCGCGGACGTGAGTGGCCTGCAGGTAGTGTCCGGCCACAACTACAACATCGCCTTCATCGTGGATACTTCCGGCAGTATCGGCTCCACCAACCTGGCGAACATGGTGTCCTCGCTGGAAACCGTGTTCAAGACGCTGATCAGCAGCGCCACCAGCACCGGTGCAGGTAGCGTGAACGTGATGCTGGTGGACTTCGACTCCAAGGTGGAAAGCTCGGTGTCGGTGAACCTGGCTTCCAGCGATGCGCTGAACACGCTGAAAACGGCGCTGGCATCGATGGTGTCCGGCGGCACCACCAACTACGAAGCGGCGTTCGAGGAGGCATCCAACTGGTTCCGCAGCGGTATCAGCAACAGTGGCACCACCAACCTGACTTACTTCATCACCGACGGTCAGCCGAATACCTACGAGGTGGGGGCCAGCACGGTGAAGGTGGTGGATTACAACAGCCAGGCCACCAGCACCAGTGATGTGAGCCTGTCTAACCTGCTGAATCTGGCGAACTACAAGCCGGGCATGGTGGTGAGCACGATGGTGGACGGTGTGAGCCGTACCATTGTCGATGCTTCCGGTAATGTGCATCAGTGGCAGGACAACGGCTCGTTCCAGGGGCACGGCAAGAATCAGACGTGGGTAAGCAACTGGGTTGACACGACTGTCGGCAATATCAATGCCGACGGTACCGGCCACTACGAGCTGGTAACCAGCAATACCATGCTGTCCGACAACGACAGCACGGTGGTCAGCCATGCCTCGGCTGCCTACACCTTGCTGTCGCAGGTATCCAGCGTCGATGCCATCGGTATCAACAATGCCGTCAGCGCGGCGGACCTGAAGCCGTACGACAGCGATGGCGTACCGCACACCAACATCGATGGCACCCAGCTGGCCAGCACCATCCTGGGCACCACCACGGCAGCGCTGCCGGGCAACGATACCGTTAACGGCGGTGACGGCAACGACATCCTCTTTGGCGACATCGTGAAGTTCAACGGCATCTCCGGCGATGGCTACACCGCGCTGCAAAGCTATGTGGCGGGCAAGACCGGCGTGCTGGCCAGTGCGGTATCGACGGCGGATATCCACCACTACATTTCCAGCCACATGCAGGAGTTCAACGTCTCCGGCAGCAGCGATGGTGCCGACAAGCTCTACGGCGGTGCCGGCAACGACATTCTGTACGGTCAGGGCGGCAACGACACCCTGGTGGGTGGCGCGGGCAATGACACCATGTTCGGTGGTACCGGGGTGAATACCTTCCAGTGGCAGCTGAACGATCAGGGCACCGTGGCCAACCCGGCCAAGGATGTGGTGATGGACTTCAAGAACGGCAGCGGCGGCGATGTGCTGGACCTGAAGGACCTGCTGGTGGGCGAGAACAGCACCAACCTCGGCAACTACCTGCACTTCGCTTCGGACAGCAGCGGCAATGCGGTGGTGCAGGTCAGCAGCCATGGCAGCATCGGCAATGGCTTCGATCAGCAGATCACGCTGAACAACGTACACCTGGCCGACCTGGGCAGCGGCGATCAGCAGATCATTGCCAACATGCTGAAGAACGGCAACCTGAAGGCGGATATGTAAGCAGCCTGTAAAGGGCGCTGGACAAGGGCCGGGTAACCGGCCCTTTTTTCATGCCTGACGGCAACAATTCGCCATCAGGCATTGGGCTTGCGGCCAACCTCACTTACACTGGAACGGCAATTGCTAATTTCAGCCCATCATCTGATGGAGGAACGTTGTGGATAAGCGACCGGTGCGGGATTCCTTGCTGCTGGATTCCCACTTTCAGCCCATTTACAGCCTGGCGCATCGCCGCACGGTGGGCATGGAGGCATTGCTGCGGGCCAGCGAGAACGGCGAAATGCTCGGCCCATTGCAGGTCTACGAGCGCTACATCCGCCGCGATGAGCGCGTGGCGCTGGACCTGGCGGTGTGCGAGGCGCACTGCCGGCGCTTTGCCGACATGTCGCAGCAGCAGCGCTGGCTGTTCCTGAACGTGGATGCCATGACGCTGTCCGACGCCAAGCAGGCGGCGGAACTGGGGCGCATCATCCGCGACAGCGGCATTGCGCCGCAGAGCGTGGTGCTGGAGGTGCTGGAGCAGACCATAGAGCTGGACGCGCGCCTGATCGAAGGCATCGCCGTGCTGCGCGAACAGGGCTGCCTGCTGGCCATCGACGATTTCGGCGTCGGCCATTCCAACCTCGACCGGGTGTGCAGCCTGGAGCCGGATTTCGTCAAGTTCGACCGCAACCTGCTGCGCAGTGCGGTGACGCAGCAGCGTACCCGCAACCTGCTGTCGCGTTTGGTGCGGCTGATGCACGAAATTGGTGCGCTGGTGGTGGTGGAAGGGGTGGAAAGCGATTCCGACGTGGTGGTGGCACTGGATTCGGGCTGCGACCTGGTACAGGGCTTCTATGTGGCGCGGCCGGCGGCGCAGCCGGATGCCGACAGCCTGATCACCCCGCGGCTGGATGCCAAGTGGGACGAGCTGATGAACCGCGAGATGCTGCGCCGCAAGCTCAACCGCCGCCAGCTGGAGCTGTCGCGCCAGGCTTTCGTGCAGACCGCCATCGCGCTGATGCAGGGCAGCGAATTCCGCTTTGCCGCACAGCCGATGATGTCGCTGCCGGACGTGATCCGCTGTTTCTTGCTGGACAACGAAGGGCGGCAGAAGGGCCCCAACCTCAACGTGCGCCAGCTGAGCGAGGAGGACAACCTGCGCTTTGCGCCGCTGGAGGACACCACCGGCGCGGTATGGTCGCGGCGCAGCTACTTCCAGCACGCCATCGACCAGCCCGGCGTGCTGTACATGAGCGAGCCGTATCTGTCGATGACCGATACCCGCACCTGCGTCACGCTGTCGATGTCGATCGAGATCGACGATGCCATGCACGTGCTGTGCGCCGATGTGCTGCTGCCGCGCTGAGTTGGCCGCCACGGCGCAGCAGCAATGAAAAAACCGGGCGTTTGCCCGGTTTTTTTTTAATGAATGCGTGTGTCCGTTTACGGCTGCGTGGACAGCGGTTCGAACAGCGTCACCACCTGCAGCACGCCGGAGGTGGCAGCGGCTACCTTGGCGGCGGCATCGCCTTCATCCTGGGTAACCAGGCCCATCAGGTACACCACGCCGCGCTCGCTCACCACCTTGATGCCGGTGGGCGGGTAGCCGTTGCCTTGCAGCAGGCGGGTGCGCACCTTGGTGGTGAGCCAGGTGTCGCCGTTGCGCTGCGGCAGGCTGGAGCTGGGGGCAACCACCATATGGTTGTAGATGCGGCGCACATTGGGCATGCCGCGCAGCTGCAGTTCGATGGCGCTGCGCTGTGCCTCGTCCGCCGCCTCGCCGGTAAGCAGTACCGCGCGGTTGTAGCTGGTGACGTTGACATGGGCTGCCGGGTAGCGCTCGCCAATCGCCTGCATCCCTTTCAATTCGATACTCTGGTCTTCCACATAGGCGCCGCTGGTGCGGCGGTCGGTTGCCACCATGGTGCCGGCAGCCACGCCACCGGCCACCAGCGGGAAGCAGGCGGTAAGGTTGGCCGCAGCCAGTGTGGCCAGCAGCAGGGCCGTTGCGCGTCGTTTCATCATTCACCTCCCAACAGCATGTAATCGATGGCGTCACACAGCGCATGCAGCAGCAGCAGGTGCACTTCCTGCACGCGGGCGGCGCGGGTAACGGGGACATTCAGGTGCAGATCCTCCGGCGACAGGATCTCGGCCACCTGGCCGCCGTCGTTGCCGGTAAGGGCGATCACGTTCATGCCGCGCTCGTGGGCGGCGTAGATCGCCTCGATGATGTTGGCCGAATTGCCGGTGCTGCTGATCACCAACAGCAGGTCGTTGTGGTGGCCCAGCGCACGCACCTGTTTTGAAAAGATCAGATCAAACTCGTAATCGTTCCCCACCGCGGTGAGCGAGGGGCTGTCGGAAGACAGCGCGATGGCGGCAAGGCCGGGGCGTTCCTTCTCGAAATGCCCCAGCATCATGGTGACGAAGTGGTGGGCATCGGCCGCCGCGCCGCCGTTGCCGCAGGCCAGGATCTTGCCTTCGTTCATCAGGCTGGCCACCATGCGTTCCGCCGCCACGGCGATGGCGGGGGCCAGTTCGTCCATCACCAGCTGCAAGGTGGCGATGCTTTCCCGGAAATGTCCGCCTGCGCGGTCAATCAGGTCCATGCGTATTCCTCAGGAGTTGCCGGGCCGGCCACTGCGGGCTAGCCGATGATGTTCTGCAGCCACTCCACCGGTGCGTCGCCATTGAACAGCACGGCGTCGAAACGGCAGGGGGCGTCGATGTGCTGCTGGCTCAGGTACAGGTTGGCCGCAGCGGTGAGTTTCTGGCGCTTGGCAGCGCCGATGCTGGCCGCGGCACCGCCAAAGCTGGCACTGCGGCGGGCGCGTACTTCGACGAAAACCAGGCTGGCGCCATCGCGCATGATCAGATCGATTTCACCGAAGCGGCAGTGCCAGTTGCTGCAGACCAGCTTCAGACCCTGCTGCTGCAGGAAGCGGGCGGCCTGCTGCTCGAAGGCGCTGCCGGTGCTGCGGCTCATTGCGTGGCGCCAAGCACGCTGCTGGGCAGGTCACGCTGCACTTGCCAGCCCTTGCCCAGGTGCAGGTCGCCGGTGGCGCCGCCCAGCTTGATCAGTTGCGGGTTCTTGCTGCCGGCCAGCGCTACCGCCAGGCGGTAGGCATCCACCCCCAGCGCGTACAGGCGCTCGGTGGCGCGGGTCAGATTGTTGCCGGGGCGGGCGATGCCGCGGGTTTCCGGGTGGTCCGGCATCAGGAACCACGGCATATCGACAAAGCGTACGCCCTGCATGATGGCCGGCGCCTGCTGGGTGTTGACCAGCGATACCGCGTAGGCCGGCAACTTGGCAGGCAGCAGCGCACGGGTGGCGGCGGCCTCCTTGCTGTCCAGCGCCAGAATCACCGCGTCGCTGCTCTCCAGCGCCGCATTCAGCTGCCCGGCATCCGGGTTGCTGACATCCAGCTCGCGCAGCGCCTTGCCGCCACGCGCCGGCCATGCCTCGGCAAACGCCTGGCGCAGGCGCTGCGACAGCGCCTCGCTGTTATAGAGCAGCACCGGTTGCTGCCTGCCGTCGTCCTGCAGCAGTCGCACCACTTGCGGCGCTTCGGTTTCCACCGCCAGGCTCAGGCTCCACACCTTGCTGCCTGCTGGCGGCGCTTTTTCCAGGCTGTTGAGTACCAGGGTCGGCAGCTTGCTTTCCGCGGCAAGGTTGGCCGCACCCTGGCGGGTAAGCGGGCCGACGATGAAGTTGGCGCCGTCGGCCAGTAGCTGCTGGTAGCCGGCCTGCACCTGCGCGTCATCGGTCAGGCTGGCCACGCTGATCTGCACGCCGCTGTCGGTATTGGCCGCGGCAGCGGCATCGAAGCCGGCCTTCACCACCTGTGCGGCTTCTTTCAGCTGTGGGGAATCCAGCGGCAACAGCAGGCCCAGATGCGGCACCCGGCCGCTGGCCTTGCTGGCAGCTTGCGGCGCGGCGGCGGCAGCAGTGCCGGCCATGGCTGCCGGTTTGGGGCTGACGAGCGGCTGCAGCTGCTGCTGATTTTGCTGCAGGATGTAGCCGGGGGTTTGGGCAGTCGCTACACTGGCCGCCAATAAAACGGCAGTGCCGGAAACCCATGGAGCCAATACGTGCAGACAGCGCTTGATCACTTGATGAATTCTGCTCGGGAAACGTTTATCGACGGGGCATTATATGTGGTGGCTACGCCCATTGGAAATCTGGCGGATGTGACCGTTCGCGCCCTGGCCGGGTTCCATGCGGCAGACATTATCCTGGCGGAAGATACCCGGGTGACCGGCAGCCTGCTCACCGCCTACGGTATCCATAAAAAGCTGGTCAGCCTGCGCGAACACAATGAGCGCGAGATGGCGGCCAACGTGGTGCGCTGGATCGGCGAAGGCAAGATCGTGCTGCAGGTGTCCGATGCCGGCACGCCGGGCATTTCCGACCCCGGCGCGCGGCTGGCCGACGCGGTGTGGGCAGCCGGCTTGCGCGTGGTACCGATTGTGGGCGCCTCGGCAGTGATCGGTGCCATGTCCGCCGCCGGCCTGGAAACCGGGCAGTTCCACTTTCACGGCTTTCTGCCGCCCAAGAGCGGCGCGCGCAGCAAGACGCTGCAGCAGTGGCAGCAGGCCGACTACGCCGTGGTGTGCTACGAAGCGCCGCATCGCATCCTGGAGTGCGTGGAAGACATCGTGGCCACGCTGGGCGAGGCGCGCCCGCTGGTGCTGGCGCGCGAGCTGACCAAGACCTTCGAAACCTTTCTGCGCCTGCCCGCCGGCGAGTTGGCCGCACGCATCCGTGCCGACAGCAACCAGCAGCGCGGCGAGTGCGTGCTGATTATCGACGCCGCGCCGCGCGTGGCAGCGGCCGACGACGCGCTGCCGGCAGCGGCGCAGGCACTGCTGGCCGAGCTGGTGGCGGTGCTGCCCACCAAGCAGGCGGCGACCATCGTGGCCGGCCATTACGACCTGAACAAGAAGCAGCTGTACGACGCCGCGCTGCAGCTAAAGGCCGTGCAATAAGGTTTACAGCCGCAATGTAGCCCGACTATAATCCGCAGCCTTGAAGTTTTGTCGCCCGGGTGGCGAAATTGGTAGACGCAGGGGACTCAAAATCCCCCGCCGCAAGGCGTGCCGGTTCGAGTCCGGCCCCGGGCACCACGACAAAGATTCAAGCAGATAAAAACCCCGCACAGCGCAAGGCTCTGCGGGTTTTTTGTTGCCTGCTTGCCGGCGAGGTGGCAAACCGCCCGGCGGGTGCTTACTTGGCAGCCTCGGCAACGAAGATTTCCACCCGGCGGTTGGCCGCACGGCCATTCGGGGTGCCGTTGTCGGCGATAGGCTCATGCGAGCCACGGCCGTCGATGGCGATGCGGTTCATCGCTACGCCGTGCGCCACCAGGTATTCGCGCGTGGCCTTGGCGCGGTTCACCGACAGCGGGTTATTGATGGCATCGCTGCCGGTGTTGTCGGTGTGGCCGATGATGCGCACGGTGGTGACCGGGTTTTGCTGCAGGGTTACGGCAAAGCGGTCCAGTACCGGGCGCAGGTTGGATTTGATGTCATAGCGGCCGCTGTCGAAGGAGACATCGCTGGGGATGTTCAGCTTCAGCTGGTTGTCGCTGGTCTGGCTGACGCTGACGCCGGTGCCCTGCGATGCCTGCTCCATGGCTTCCTTCTGTTTCTGCATGTGCTGCGACCACAGGTAGCCGCCGCCTGCGCCTACCGCGGCGCCGAGCACCGCACCGGTGGCGGCGCTGCGGCCGGAGTGGCCGCCGGCGGTCATTGCGCCCAGTACGGCGCCGACGCCGGCGCCAATCGCCGCACCGGTACCGGTGGTTTTCTGGGTTTCGTTCATATCGGCACAGCCGGCCAGGCTGGCGGCGGTGAAGGCAATGAGTACCAGGCTCAGAACGGGTTGTTTCATGATGGCTTCGACTCCTCGAAATAATGCTTGCTGTGGGGGGGCAACTGCCCGAGAGCAGCGTTGCTACAGGCATGTCGAACTGCTGGTACTCAATATAGTTCCCGCATGTGGCAATGGCATGTAAGCGGATTGGGCCGTGACGGCGGCTGGCGGGCGCTTAAGCCACGGTTTTCTTTACTTTTTCTAGCTGCTTTGGCATGCTGCTGATTATAAATTTTTAACAATATGCTTCGGTGGCCGGCTGCTGCCACCGAACCGGCAAAACTGCGCGAAAGCCAGTGACGCAAAGCTTCCGGGCTCTGGATTTTTCTGTGCCAGCGGGGCTGCCCAGCCGACAGGCTGGCCCGTCGTCCGACTTTTGCCTACCTACAGGACAACGGGTAATGGCAAATCTTTCTGCATGCGGCCGCGTGACCATGCTCGCGCTGGCTGTGTCTGTGGCGTGTGCTGCATCGCAGCCGGCACTGGCCGCAAGCTACGCTCCCTGGCTTACCCAGATCGGTCTGAACGATACCGTGGCTTCCGCCGCCAATTGGGGCTACGGCCAGGTGCTGGGCGTGGTGGACACCGGGGTAAGCGCCAGCAGCCCGGAGTTTGCCAGCGGGCAGGTTTCCAGGACGCTCAGCAGTTGTGCGGCGCTCAGCTTCAGTTGTTCCAATGGTTTCCAGGATGACAATGGCCACGGCACGGCGGTGGCCAGCATTGCCGCCGGCTACAAGACCATGCCGTTCACCGCTTCGGCTGGCGGCTACACGACCAAGGCCGGCAGCCTGATCGGCGTGGCACCGCTGGCGAATATCGTGGCGGAAAAGGTGCTGAACGCCCAGGGCAGCGCATATTCCACCGATGTGGCCAACGGGGTGCGCAAGGCGGCCGATGCCGGCGCCACGGTGATCAACCTGTCGCTTACTTTCAACAACGACGCCGCCACGGTGCAGGCCATCAACTACGCGGCTGCCAAGGGCGCGTTCATTGTGTGGGCGGGGGGCAATAGTGCGGCCAACCTGCTGGGCGGCGCCAATACCAGCGGCCTGACCGACGTGGCCATCAAGCACCTGCTGTTTGCCGGCTCGGTGAACAGCCAGAGTGCGCTGTCCTCGTTCAGCAACAAGCCGGGCAGCGGGGCGCTGCTCAGCAGCAGCGGCGCCCGCACGGGGTATGCTTCGCGCTGGCTGATGGCGCCGGGCGAATCCATCATCGCGCCGTATATCCTGGACAACAACAATCTGTACCTGTGGTCGGGCACCTCGATGTCCACGCCCATCGTCAGCGGCTCGCTGATGCTGCTGCAGAACGCCTGGCCCATCCTGCGCACCAACGGTACTACCGCCGACCTGCTGCTGCTGACCGCCAAGGACCTGGGGTCGGCCGGGGTGGACAGCACTTATGGCAGCGGGCTGGTCAGCCTGCAGACCGCGTTCCAGCCCTATGGCGCGCTGACGGTTACCGGCGCCAACGGCAAGCCGGTGACAGTCAGCTCCCTGAGCGGCGCGATGATCAGCAGTGGTGCGCTGGGCAACCTGAGCACGGTGAAATCGCAGCTGAGCGCCTATACCGCGTTCGACAGCTTTACCCGCAATTTCAGCGTCAACCTGTCTGGCCTGCTGACTTCGGTGACGGCGAAGGCCACGCTGAACCCGCTGCCGAGCAATACCTTCTCCGCACCCAAGGTGATGAAGCTGGCCGACGGCGCCGAGCTGGCTTACGCCAGCGAGAGCGTGGCCCTGCCGCGCATAGGGCAGGATTTCGGCTTTCAGGACAGTGGCAATCAGCCGCCGCTGGCCACCTTTGGCTACGCCATGTATGCCGGCCGCCAGGGGGATGTGATGGCGATGGGCTATGGCGCACCGGCGGCCTACGGTTTCAGCCGCGCGCTGTTCAATGACGACCTGATGGCGCGCCAGGCGCTGGCCTTCGAGCAGGGCGCCATCGGCAACGTGGCGCAGGGTGGTTACCAGCTGAGCTATGGCAGCAAGCTGGGCAGTGCCCGGGTGGCGCTGTCGTACACCACGAATCAGCAGACCACAGGCAGCGATGCGGCCAACACCAGTAATGCCCAGTACAAGGTGGGGGTTTCCCTGCCGCTGGGAGAGAGCCTGCGTGCCGGCCTGAGCTATGGCGAGGTGAACGAGAGCAACGGCCTGCTGGGCAGCAGCTATGCGCAGAACGGCCTGCTGTCGCTGGGCGGCAACCACAGCTCGGTAGTCGGCGCTTCGCTGGCCTACCGGCTGGATGCCAACTCCGGCCTGTTGCTGAACGCCGAGCTGGGGCATACCCGTGCCGCCCAGGGTAGCGGCCTGCTCAGCGAAACCAGCGCCATCGTCTCCAACGCGTTCGGTATTTCCTGGCTACGCCAGAACCTGCTCAACACGCAGGATCAGCTGTCGCTGTCGCTGACCCAGCCGCTGCGCGTGGCTTCCGGCCGGGTCGCCCTGCTGACCGCCAGTACCGATGCCGATGGCCGCCCGGTATACGGCAAGAGCTGGAGCAGCCTGGCGCCGAGCGGGCGCGAAATGGACCTCACCCTGGCGTACACCACGCCGCTGCACAAGAGCGGTGTGCTGCAGTGGCAGGCCGGCTACCAGAAAGATGCCGGCAACAGCAGCGGCAACAACCGCGGGGTGCTGGGCATGAACTGGAAGAACAGCTTCTAAGTGCCTGCACGTTGGCCGCAAGCCCGCCGCGCTGTTCGCGCCGCGGGCTTTTTTGCGGCCGCTGGCAGGTTTGCCGGCTGGCATTCCGGCCCGACTGCCGCTAATTTGCAGACAACCTGTTACCAAGCCGCTGCCCATGTTCATCGATACCCACCTGCATCTGGATGCTGCCGAATTTTCCCCCAACCGTGCCGAGTTATGGCAGGCTGCGCGCCTCGCCGGCGTGTCGCAGGCCATTGTGCCGGCGGTGAGTGCGGCCAACTTTGCCATGGTCCGGCAGATGCGCGACGAGTTCGGCGTGGCGGTGGCCTACGGCCTGCATCCGATGTACCTGGCCGAGCACACCGATGCGCACCTGGAGTTGCTGGCGGACTACCTGCAGCGCGAACGCCCGGTGGCGGTGGGCGAGTGCGGGCTGGACCTGTTCGTGCCCGGGCTGGACCCGCTGCGGCAGGAGCAACTGTTGCTGGCGCAACTGCGGCTGGCGCGGCGCTTCGAGCTGCCGGTGATCCTGCATGTGCGTCGCGCGCAGGACCAGGTTCTCAAGTGCCTGCGGCAGGTGCCGGTGCGCGGCGGGGTGGCGCATGCCTTCAATGGCAGCGCGCAGCAGGCCGAGGCGTTCATCAAGCTGGGGTTCTGCCTGGGCTTTGGCGGGGCGATGACCTATCAGGGCTCGCAGCGCATCCGGCGGCTGGCCGCCAGCCTGCCCATGTCCGCCATCGTGCTGGAAACCGATGGCCCGGACATTCCGCCGGAATGGGCGCAGGGGCAGCCCAATGCGCCGGCCAACCTGGCGCGTATCGCCGGGGTGCTGGCGGTGTTGCGGAATATGTCTGTAGCGGATATCGCGCAGGAAACCAGTGCCAACGCCCGGCGAATGTTTGTCGATTTGTAACTCCGCATTGCTTAAATTTTAAGGAGGTTGGCCAGTTTCTGGCCACATTCTCCACCGGGAGGAATCATGTTCAAGCACGTCTATTTATCAACCCGCATCGTGGCCGGTTTTGCCGCGCTGGTGCTGCTGCTGCTGTTTGTCGCCATCAGCGGCGTGAGCGTGCTGCATCAGGCCGGGAACAGTTTCCAGAACGTGGTGGAGGGCAGGCTGCAGTTCAGCAATGGCGTGCAGTCGCTGCGTGCCGATATGGGCAACCTGCGCCGCTTCGAGAAAGATACCTTCATCAACCTGGCGGATGCCGGCAAGCGCAACGACTACATCGCCAAGTGGGGCGACAGCCTGAACACGGCGCGCAGCCACCTGCAGGAGGCGGACAAGTTCGCCGACAGCGACAGCCGCGCGCAGATCCAGACACTGAACCAGGCGCTGGGCAATTACGAGCAGGGCTTCAAGACGGTAACCGGGCAGATTGCCGCTGGTACGGTGGGTAGCACGCTGGATGCCAACAAGGCGATGGGGCCGTTCAAGAGCGCCATCCACAGCATGGAAGCGCTGACCCAGCACCTGGTGGATTCGGCGGTAGCCGGCGCCCGAACCGACGAGCAGGGCGCCATGGCCGCCATTGCCGCGTCCACCCGGCTGCTGCTGATTGTCAGCGGCGTGGGCGTGCTGCTGGCAGTGGCCATTGCGGCGGGTATCGTGCAGTCGATCCGCCAGCCGCTGCAGCAGATTACCCAGCGGGTGGAGCAGCTGGCGGCCAGCCGCGATCTGCGTGACCAGCTGCCGGACTACGGCCGCAACGAGATCGGCCGCGTGGCGCAGGCGCTGAACACCCTGCTGACATCGGTGCGGGAGCTGATTGGTGAGTCGCGCCAGCATTCGGAACGGCTGGTGCATGCCGCCGACCAGTTGTCCGGCGTCAGCCAGAATATTTCCGGCGCGGCGGCCAACCAGTCACAGGCGGCCTCCGCCTGTGCCGCGGCCATCGAGCAGCTTACCGTCAGCGTGACTGTGATGGCGGACAGCGCCCAGGGCGTGGAACAGCAGGTGCGCGGCGCCGCCGGCGCGGCCGAGCAGGGGGCCGAGCTGGCTGGTACCGCGGCGCGGCAGATCCAGCACATCGCCGACAATATCAGCAATACCGGCACGGCTATCGACAGCCTCAACCAGCGCTCAGGCGAAATCGGCAACATTGTCGGCGTGATCCACGATATTGCCGATCAGACCAACCTGCTGGCGCTGAATGCGGCTATCGAGGCGGCGCGCGCCGGGGAATCCGGCCGCGGCTTTGCGGTGGTGGCGGACGAAGTGCGCAAGCTGGCCGAGCGCACCAGCCAGGCCACGGCGGAGATTGCACAGCGCATCCAGGGCGTGCAGGCGGATACCAACGCCGCTCACCGCGCCATGCAGCAGGCCGGCGAGTTGGTGGCGGCCGGGGTGGAGGATACCGGCCGTGTGGTGCAGGCCTTGCAGCAGATTCGCATGTCGTCGCTGGATTCGGTGCACAAGGTGGCGGAAATGGCCGCGGCGGTGCAGGAACAGGGCGTGGCCAGCCAGGATATCGCGCGCAGCATGGAGCAGATTGCGCAGATGAACGACCGTACCAGCCTGTCGGTACGCGAATCCGCCGATCTGGCCGGCGGCCTGAAGCAGCAGGCGGGCGAGCTGGATGTCAGCATCACGCGCTTCACGGTGTGATGCCGGGCAACGGCGTATCCGCTAGCGGAGTGGTGGCGTAACAATGCAAAAAGGCCGGTCATCAGACCGGCCTTTGTGTTTGCACTGCCTTGAGTGGCCAGCTTAAGGGTTGCTGGCTTCAGGCAACATCTTCTTCGGCTTCTTGGCCTTGACGGACTTGATCTTCTTGCTTGCCATCGGCACGGCCGGGCCGGCGTTGTCCTGGATCACCACAACCACGCGACGGTGGGTCGGATCGGTCGGCGCCAGGTTCGGCAGCAGGTGGGTACTGCCATAGCCTTCGTTATCCAGACGGCTGGCCGGAATACCCTTGGTTACCAGGTAGTCGCGTACAGCCTGCGCGCGGCGCTTGGACAGGTCCAGGTTGTGGTTGAAGCCACCGGTGGTGTCGGTATGGCCTTCAACACGGAAGTGCTTGTTGGCCATTTCCGGCATGCTCAGCGTGGTTGCCAGCTGATCCAGTGCCGGCAGGCTTTCCGGACGCAGCTTGGCGGAATCCAGGTCGAACTGCACCTGTACCCGTACGGTTACGTCCTTCTGCAGCGGCGCCGGCTTGGTGTTGGCCACCACCGGGGCGGTCAGGCTCTGTGCCGGAATCTTGTTCTTGTCCAGCGTGGTCGGCGCGGTGTAGTCGGTCGGGCAGCTCGGGTAGGTCAGGTCATCCACCTTATTCAGGTCGCTGTCCTGCGGCATGATCTGCAGCGCCTGCAGCAGACGGCCGGATTCGGCCATCACGCGGTAGGTGGCCAGTTCCTGGTTCATCTCGCCATTGAGCTGTTCACGCTTGGCATCGAACACTTCGTTTTCGCTGTCCAGCAAGTCAAGCAGGGTGCGCTGGCCGATGTCGAACTGGGCGCGGTAGGCATCGCGCGCCTTCTCGGTGGAGATGGCGTGCTGGCGCAGGGCATCCAGCTGGCTGGTGATTTTCACCACATCGTTGTCGGCAATGCTCACCTGCTGGCGCATGTCGCGGCAGGCCTTCACGCCCAGCGCCTCGGCTTCGCCCAGGTGCTCGGTGGCGGAACGCAGGCGCGCACGGTCGGCACCGCCACGCAGCAGGTTCATGCTCACTACCAGTTCCACCGCGGTATCGCGGTAGTTGTTGTTCAGACCCTGGTAGTTGGAGGTTTCCAGGTGGTTGGCACGCAGGTCAACGCGCGGCGAGAAGGCACCCTTGCGCACGTTGATATCGTGCTCGGCGGCGCGGTAGAACGAGCGTGCGGCCAACAGCGACGGGTTGTTCTTGTCGGCCAGCGGCATCAGTTCGTTGCTGTTCGGCACCATGCCCAGGTCCAGGGCCGGCAGTACCAGCTCCTGCGGCGGCGGCGAGCCCATGATGCGCTCGTAGCGGGCGGACACATCATGCAGGTTGGACATCTCGTTGATCAGGTTGGACTCGGCCAGACCCAGACGGCCGTTGATCTGTTCCAGGTCCACGCGGCGGCCCACACCCTGCGACACGCGCTGCAGGATCTGCTCGTAGATGCCCTTGTGGATGGCGTAGTTTTCCTGGGCGATTTCCACCAGCTTGCTGTAGCGCACCACGTCGATGAAGGCACGTACCGCTTCCAGACCCTGTGCCTCGGCGGCGGCAAGGTACTCGTAGTAGCGGCCGCGGGCGGTATAGTCCATCTGCTTAAGTTGGTTGACGGTTTGGAAACCCTGGAATAGGTTTTGAGTCAGGGTTGCCTGGTAGCCGTGACGGTCGAAGCTGGTATCGGTCGCGGTGGTCGCATTGATCGGGTTGCGCAGGTTCTCGTGGCCGGTGGTGTAGCTGATATCCGCGGTCGGGAAGAAATCGGCGCGTGCAATGCCCTTGTCTTCGACGCTGGAGCGGAAGGCGTACCATTTCATGCCTACTTCCGGGTTGCTCTTCACGGTTTCCATGACGGCGTCCTTGAGATCAAGGGCGTGGGAAATGGCTGGCACGGTCATAGCCATCAATGCCATTAGCGTATAACCGTGCAGATATTTACGACGAAAGTTCATGATAGCCTCGCGTTTGCCTTGAGATTATGAAGTGTTTGGTTCGAAGTATTTTAAATATAACCTATAGTAGATGAATTCTCTAAACTGCGTATTGCAGTGTCAAGTAAAAAGATAAGACGTTGTGGTAAGTACAACGGTGTTTTTACAGGCCACCACCCGTATGCTTGGTATAGAAGCTTTACAAAAGTTTGCAGTGACTTTTGCTGACCGGCGCTGGCGGTGGGGCTGGTTGCTGCTCGTCTGCAGCATCCTGCTGACGCTTGCCGGCGTGGGGGTGGCCAGCGTGACAGCCGAGCGCGCCGAGCAGTTGTACGGGCCGCAGGTGCTGCGAATCTATCGAGATTGGTTACAACTGGTGCTGAAGTTGGGCAAGGAGCCCAGCGAGGACGTGAAGGTGCGCGAGGTCAACCAGTTCTTTAATCAGCGTTTACGCTATGTTGAAGATATCGTGCTGTGGAAGCAGGAGGATTACTGGGCGACGCCGCTGGAGGCCATGAGCAAGGGCGGTGGCGACTGCGAGGACTACGCCTTTGCCAAGTACTTCACGCTGAAGGAGCTGGGCATTGCACCGCAGAAACTGCGCATGATTTACGTCAAGGCCCGCATTGGCGGCCCGAACAGCCCGATCACCCAGGCGCACATGGTGCTGGCGTACTATCCGACCGCCACGGCGGAGCCGCTGGTGCTGGACAGCCTGCTGACCAGCATCCTGCCGGCCTCGCAGCGCAGCGACCTGCAACCGGTGTTCAGTTTCAATGCCGAGGGCATCTGGGTGGGTAACAGTGCGGCGCCGAATGCCAGTGCCGACCGCCTGACGCGCTGGCGGCAACTGATAGATAAAATGAAGGCAGAAGGTTTTATCAATTGAGACAGGCTAAAATGAAACGTGTTTCCCTGATACAACAGTTGTGGTTTCTGGTCGTCTCGGCGGTGGTGCTGGCGGCGGCAGGCAGCCTGGTAGCCAACCTCTACAACGCCCGCGACTACCTGGAGCAGCAGCTGGCCACGCAGAGTGCCGATGCGGCCAACTCGCTGGCGCTGCTCATCACCCAGAACCACGCCGAGAAGGCCATGGGCGAGACACTGATCAACGCCGCCTTCGACCAGGGTCACTTCCGCCGTATCACTTGGCTGGACCCGGATGGCAAGCCCAAGATCCAGCGCGTGAACGAAGTACAGTTCGGCGGTGCGCCGGGCTGGTTCCGCCGCGTTCTGCCGCTGAACGCTTCCCCGGCGCGGGCGATGATCAGCAGCGGCTGGATGCAGGCAGGTGTGGTCGAAGTGGTCAGTGATGCCAGCTACGCCTACGTTTCCTTGTGGCAGGGCGCGTTGACGGTGTCGTTCTGGGTACTGATGGCCGGCGTGGTGGTAGGGCTGATCGGCTCGGTCGGCGTCAATACCATCCGCCGCCAGTTGCTGGCGGTGGTGGACCAGGCCAAGGCGATTACCCAGCGCCGTTTCGTCACCATTCCGGAGCCGGAAGGCCCGGAAATGGGCCGCCTGGCCCAGGCGATGAACGCCATGGTGACGCGGGTGAAAGTGATGTTCGAGGAAGAAGCGGCGCGGCTGGAGGAAATGCGCCAGCAAATCAACTTCGACAAGGTGACGGCGCTGGCCAACCGCGATTACTTCATGGGCCGGCTGGGCGCCACGCTGGGCGAGCCGGACGTGGCGCAGGAAATGCTGGTGCTGATCCGCATCGGCGCGCTGGCCGAGCTCAACGCCCATCTGGGCCGCCCGCTCACCGACGAAATGCTGGCACAGTTCGGCCGTGCCTTGCGCGATACCCGGCGCTTTGGCGACGACAGTATCGCCGCCCGCCTGAACGGCGCCGACTTCACCCTGATGGCGCAGCAAAGCTGTGTCGATGCCGACAAGGTGCGCGAACTGCATGACGAACTGGCCGCGCAACTGAGCAGCTTTGCCGGCCAGCCGGTGCTGCTGGCGATGGCGGCTACCGATCTGCGCCAGGGCGACAGCATCCGCGACGTGATGTCGCGGCTGGATGCCGCACTGGCCTTGTCCGAGGTGAATGGCAGCACGCGGGTGGAAGTGGCTGTCGGCAACGTTGCCAAGCCGCTGGCGATTACCGCCGAACAATGGGGCGGGCTGCTGGATCGGGCGGTGGCGGAGCGTGGCTTCAAGCTGGTGCGTTTTGCGGTGCGAGGTTCCGATGGCGGCATGCTGCACGAGGAAGCGCCGCTGCGGCTGAAGCAGGGCGAGGACTGGCTGCCGGCCGGGCAGTTCCTGCCGATGGCGATTCGTACCCGTCGTGTCGCCGCGCTGGATCTGGCGGCGGTGGCGATGGCGCTGGAACAGTTGGCCGCAGAGCCGGCCTGCGCCGGGCTGGGGGTGAACCTGGCGGCGGAATCGCTGGACGACGACGGTTTCATCGTGCAGCTGGCAACGCTGATCCGTGGCCAGCGCCAGGCGGCGGCCCGGCTGTGGCTGGAAATGGCCGAGGCCGGCATCATGCCGCGTTTCGAACGCTTCCGTGCGCTGTGCCTGGCTTTGGAAGAGCTGCCGTGCCGGATCGGTATCGAGCACTTTGGCCGCCAGTTCAGCCTGATCGGCCAGCTGCACGACCTGGGTATCGATTACCTGAAGGTGGATGGCAGTTTCGTGCAGCAGATCGAGCAGCAAAGCGGCAACCAGACCTTCCTCAAGGGGGTGTGCAATATCGCCCACAACATCGGCCTGGGGGTGATTGCCGAAGGGGTGAAGACCGAGCCGGAGGCCACCATGCTGTTCTCGCTGGGCTTCGATGCCATTACCGGGCCGGGCGTGAAATAAGCGCTGCGGCGGGGTTGGCCGCATCATGTAGTAGTGACAAAAAAGGCGCCTTGCGGCGCCTTTTTTGCGGCAGCGAACAACGTGCTTCACCTGGATCTTGCCGGACCCGGCAAAGCCGGGCCGCTTCAGCCAAGTGATTGAGTCGGCAGCCTTCCTGTTTATAAAACAAAGCCCTTTCGCGGAACGAAAGGGCTTTGTCGATCGCTCAAAGGCGCCTTGCGGCGCCTTTTTTGCGGCTTACGGTTTGGATCAGCCCTGCTGGATGCCGGCCACAAGCCACTTGCCGTTGCTGGCGTCGTCCTTCACGTAGTGCCAGGTTTCGCTGAACGGCAGCGTCGGCGAGCCCACGCTTTCGCTGACCTGGCCGCTAAAGCGCACGCTGCAGATCATGCGGCCGGCTTCGGTGGTGGCTTCCACCACCTGGCAATCCAGCTGCGGGAAGTCGGCCGGTTCGGTGTTGGCCGCAATGTCTTCCTTCAGCGCTTGGAACAGGTCCGGCGTCATGTACTTGCGGATTTCCTCCAGGCTGTCCAGCGAGTTCAGGTTCTGCAGATGCAGGAAGGTAGCCTTGGCCTGGCGCAGGAAGTGCGGCACCTCGGTACCATCAGGCAGGCGCTGCAGGCTGGCCGGCGGCGGGGTGGTGCCACTGCCGTACTGCTGCATGCCGGAGCCGATCGGCGGAATGCCGCCCTGAGCCGGTTGCGGCTGGTAGTACATCGGCTGGCCGGACTGCGGTGCCGGGTCGCGGCGCTGCTGCTTGGCCGCACGGTTGCGGAAGAAGGACAGCAGGGCCAGGCCGGCCAGTGCGCCACCGATTACGAACAGCCACGGGAAGCCGCCGGACTGGCCGTTGCCGGCCTTGCCGTCATGCATGGCGTTGCCCAGCAGGTAACCGGCTGCGGCGCCGGCAGCACCGGCGGCTACCATGCCGCCAATGCCGCTGCCTTTCTGCGGTGCCGGGGTGGGTGCCGGCTGCATCGGCGCGCGCGGTGCCGGGGCAGGCTGGTAGCTCTGCGTCGGCGCGGCGCGCTGCATGCCGGCGCTGCGGCCGCGGCCCAGGCGGGCGGCGTCGGCGAACGAGCTGGCCAGCAGGGTGATGAGGGAGAAGGCCAGAATGGTCGTCTTCACTCGGGAATTCATGTGTGTGTCTCCATGGTATGCCGATTGCAAGTGCAGTCAGCCGCTCAGACCAGGCCGAGCCAGACTTAGTTCTGGGCGGGGGTGACAATTTCAAGCACGGTGACGATATTGCCCTGTACGCCGAAGCGCACGTCACAGTGCGCCAGGCGGATGCCGTACACCCGCGCCGGGTCGTCCTGGTAGGCCGGGCGCGGGTCCTGCGCCAGCACTTCCTCGATCAGCGGCAGCAGCCACGGCGGGGTATCGGGCCAGGCGGCCAGGTCGGCGCGGGCGCGCTCATGCCATTGCACCGCCAGTTGCGGCGGCGGGCCGTCGACAAAGCCGCCGCGCGCTTCCGGCTTGGCTTCCACGAAGGGAATGTAGGGCTTGATGTCCAGCACCGGCGTGCCGTCCAGCAGGTCGGCGCCGGCCAGCTGCAGGGTGACGCCATTGCTGCTGTCTATGCCCTTGAGTTCCACCAGCGACAGCCCCAGTGCGTTGGGGCGGTGGGTGGCGCGGCTGGCGAACACGCCCACCTTGGCATTGCCGCCCAGTCGCGGCGGGCGCACCAGTGGCTGCCAGCCACGGGCGGCGGTTTCGTGGAACACGAATGTCAGCCAGACGTGCGAAAACGCCTCCAGCCCGCGCACGCAGTCGGGCTGGTTGTAAGGTGGCAGCAGTTCCAGCGTCACCGGGGCCGAGGGCGCCAGCGCCGGCTGGCGCGGAATGCCGAATTTTTCCTGGTACGGCGAGTGGATCACGCCGATGGTATCGAGTTCGAAGCGCATGGCGCGATTGTAGCCGATGCGCCGCTACGCCAAGACCGGGTGTGGAAAAGCCAAAAGGTTGGCCGCATGCCTGGCGGCATGCGGCCAACCTTAGAGTGCCTTGTGCCCACGCTCTTGCGAGCCATGGCGTTTTTCACTGCATCACTGACGCGCAGCAGGCCACGGGGTTCAGGCGGCGAAGTGCTTCTGGTGACGCAAATCCAGCCGGCTCATCGGCAGCAGCATGAAGAAGTCTGCACAGTTGAAGTCCGGGTCCCAGGCCGGCTCGCCACACACCCAGGCGCCGGCGCGCAGGTAGCCCTTGATCAGCGGCGGCAGCGGTACCGGCGCGGAATCGTCCACCACCTTGTCCAGCGGCAGCGCCAGGTGCGGCGTTACGCGCCATTCCGGCGGCGCCAGGTGCTTGCCTTCCAGCTGGCGGTACAGGCTCACCGCCTGGTGGCCGCCGTCGGCCAGGCTCACGCTGGCGCAGCCGGCCAGGTACTGCCCGCCCTGCTGGCGCACGTAGTCGGCCAGGCCGGCCCACAGCATGGCGATCACCGCGCCGCGGCGGTAGTCCTTGTGCACGCAGGAGCGGCCCACTTCGATGATGTGGTCGCGGATGCCGGCCAGGCGTGCCAGGTCGAATTCATGTTCGGAATACAGGCTGGGCAGCGCGTGCGCGCGGGCCGGCGGCAGCATGCGGTAGGTGCCCACCACCTTGCCGCTGGTGTTGTCTTCCACGATCAGATGGTCACAGTAGGCATCGTAGTCGTCGCGGTCGATGCCATCGGCGGCGCTGGCGAGCTGCGCACCCATCTCCTCGGCAAACACCTGGTAGCGCAGTTTCTGCGCGCGGCGGATGTCCTTGTCGCTGCGGGCGAGGCGGACGCTGAGTTTGCCGGCCGGAGCCAGCACCTGCTGTTCGCTAAGATGTTGCATGCGGCTTTCCTGTAATGAAGTTTGCCGGATCATGCTATGGGCCGATGTTGACAGCGGCGTGTCGTGTCCATGACGGTTCGGTGACGCCACGGGATGCCCCTGAGGCAGGCAGGGTGATGAAAATCAATGACTTACAATGTGTGAGTTTTGGCGTACAATGCCCGGTTCCGTTTTTGTCTTGTCTGTACACACCTTATGATCTACCCGACGACCTTTGACGTGATTGTGGTGGGCGGCGGCCATGCCGGCACCGAAGCCGCGCTGGCAGCAGCGCGCATGGGTTGCAGCACCCTGCTGCTGACGCACAACATCGAAACCCTGGGCCAGATGTCGTGCAACCCGTCCATTGGCGGCATCGGCAAAGGTCATCTGGTGAAGGAAGTGGACGCGCTGGGCGGCGCCATGGCGCTGGCCACCGATATCGGCGGCATCCAGTTCCGCACCCTCAACGCTTCCAAAGGCCCGGCGGTGCGCGCTACCCGCGCCCAGGCCGACCGCATCCTGTACAAGGCAGCCATCCGCGAGATGCTGGAAAACCAGCCCAATCTCACCCTGTTCCAGCAGCCGGTGGACGACCTGCTGATCGAAGGCGAGCGCGTGGCCGGTGCCATCACCGCCATCGGCCTCACCTTCCGCGGCAAGACCGTGGTGCTGACTGCCGGCACCTTCCTGTCCGGCAAGATCCACGTTGGCCTGGAAAACTACACCGGCGGCCGCGCCGGTGACGAAGCCGCCTCCACGCTGGGCGCACGCCTGCGCGAACTGAACCTGCCGGTAGGTCGCCTCAAGACCGGCACCCCGCCGCGCATCGATGGCCGCAGCATCGACTTCTCGGTGCTGGAAGTGCAGCCGGGCGACACGCCGGAGCCGGTGTTCTCCTACCGCGGCAGCCGCGCCATGCACCCGAAACAGCTGCCGTGCTGGATCGCGCACACCAACCAGCAGACCCACGACATCATTCGCAGCGGTTTCGAGCGCAGCCCGATGTTCACCGGCGTGATCGAAGGCGTCGGCCCGCGCTACTGCCCGTCGATCGAAGACAAGATCAACCGCTTTGCCGACAAGGACAGCCACCAGGTATTCCTGGAGCCGGAAGGTCTGACCACCCACGAGTTCTACCCCAACGGTATCTCCACCAGCTTGCCGTTCGACATCCAGCTGGCGGCGGTGCGCTCGATCCGCGGCCTGGAAAACGCGCACATCCTGCGCCCGGGCTATGCCATCGAGTACGACTACTTCGACCCGCGCGGGCTGAAGTCCACGCTGGAGACCAAGGCCATCCAGGGCCTGTTCTTCGCCGGCCAGATCAATGGCACCACCGGCTACGAGGAAGCGGCGGCGCAGGGCCTGCTGGCCGGCCTCAATGCCGGCCTGTACGCCCGCGAGCAGGACGGCTGGTGCCCGCGCCGCGACGAAGCTTACCTCGGCGTGCTGGTGGATGATCTCTCCACCATGGGCGTCTCCGAGCCCTACCGCATGTTCACCAGCCGCGCCGAGTTCCGCCTGCAGCTGCGCGAGGACAACGCCGACCTGCGCCTGACCGAGGTTGGCCGCAAGCTGGGGCTGGTGGGCGATGCGCAGTGGGATGCCTTCTGCCGCAAGCGCGACGCGGTGGAGGCGGAAAAGCAGCGCCTGGGCAGCACCTGGGTGCATCCGTCCAGGATCCAGCCGGGTGAGGACGAGCGCATCGTCGGCCAGAAGCTGACGCGCGAATATTCGCTGGCCGACCTGCTGCGTCGCCCCAACGTGGCTTACAGCGAGCTGATGACACTGTCGCTGGCAGGGGAGGGCGTCAGCGACGAGGTGGTGGCCGAGCAGGTGGAAATCCAGATCAAGTACCAGGGCTACATCGACCGTCAGAACGAGGAAGTGGCGCGCCGCGAGCAGCTGGACGACGTGAAGCTGCCGGCCGACATCGACTACGGCCTGGTGAAGGGGTTGTCCAAGGAAGTGTCGCAAAAGCTCAACCAGCACCGCCCGGAAACCCTGGGGCAGGCATCGCGCATCCAGGGCATCACCCCGGCGGCGGTGGCGCTGTTGCTGGTACATCTCAAGCGTGGTTTTGCCGACGCCCGCAGCGCCAGCTGATCCGTAAAAAAATGCTGCAGTGCGCTCCGAAGTGCCGACTTCGGGGCGCATTTGTTTTTGATACCCGTTACAATCGGGCGATCCAGAAATTCCGACATTCATTGCAAACGACATGACGCACCGCGCAGACATCACCGCCGGCCTGGCCGCCATCGGCCTGGACCTGAGCGAACAGCAGATCAACCTGCTGGAAGGCTACCTGGGCCTGCTGGCCAAGTGGAACCAGACCTACAACCTCACCGCCATCCGCGAGGAAGAGCGCATGGTGAGCTACCACCTGCTGGACAGCCTGACCCTGGTGCCGCAGCTGGCCGGCGGCACGCGCCTGCTGGACGTGGGTTCCGGTGGCGGCATGCCGGGCATTCCGGCCGCCATCGCCCGCCCGGACCTGCACGTGGTGCTGCTGGATGCCAATCACAAGAAAACCACCTTCCTGCGTCAGGCCGTCATCGAGCTGAAACTGCCGAACGTGGAAGTGATCACCGGCCGCGTGGAAGCCTACCAGCCGGAGCAGAAATTCGACCGCATCACCAGCCGTGCCTTTGCCGAGCTGGCCGATTTCGTCAAGCTGTCGCGCCACCTGCTGGCCGACGATGGCCAGTTCGTGGCCATGAAGGGCGTGTACCCGTACGAGGAAATTGCCCAGCTGCCGGAAGGCTTCGGCGTGGCGGAAGTGCGCCCGCTGCAAGTGCCTGGCCTGGAAGCCGAACGTCACCTGGTGCGCGTGGTAGCAAAATGACCGCCCGCATCATCGCCGTTGCCAACCAGAAAGGTGGAGTAGGCAAGACCACCACGGTGGTCAACCTGGCGACCGGCCTTGCCGAGCAGGGCCGGCGGGTGCTCATCGTCGACCTCGACCCGCAGGGCAATGCCACCATGGGCAGCGGCATCGACAAGAGCGATCTGCCGCTGTCGGTGTACCACGTGCTGCTGGCAGAAAATAGCATCGAGGAAGTGCGCCGCCCGGCCAAGGAAGGCGGCTACGACGTGCTGCCGGCCAACCGCGACCTGTCCGCCGCCGAGGTGCAGCTGGTGCAGGAACTGGCGCGCGAAGCGCGGCTGAAGAACGCGCTGGAACTGGTGGCGGATCAGTACGACTACGTGCTGATCGACAGCCCGCCGTCGCTCAACCTGCTCACCCTCAACGGGCTGGTGGCGGCGCAAGGCGTACTGATTCCCATGGTGTGCGAATACTACGCGCTGGAAGGCCTCACCGACCTGGTAGGCACGCTGCGCAAGGTGCGCGCCGCCGTCAACCCGCGCATCGAGATCATGGGCCTGCTGCGCACCATGTTCGATGCGCGCAGCAACCTGTCGCAACAGGTGTCGGAGCAGCTGGCGCGCCACTTTGGCGACAAGGTGTTCGACACCGTGGTGCCGCGCAACATCCGGCTGGCGGAAGCGCCCAGCCATGGCCTGCCCGGCATCGTCTACGACCGCACCGCCCGGGGCTCGCAAGCCTATCTCGCGCTGGCCGGCGAACTCATCGCCCGGCTGGAACCGCAAACCGTATCTACCGAGCAATAACCATGGCCAAACTGAAAGGACTCGGGCGCGGCCTGGACGCGCTCCTCTCCACGGTGGAGGCGGCGGACGACCGCCTGACCACGCTGCCGCTGGATCGCATCCGCCCCGGCAAATATCAGCCGCGCAGCTTCATTGCCGATGAAGCGCTGCAGGAGTTGGCCGCATCCATCCGGGCGCAGGGCGTTATCCAGCCGGTGGTGGTGCGCGAAGTGGGGCTGGGTGATTACGAGCTGATCGCTGGCGAGCGCCGCTGGCGCGCCAGCCAGCTGGCCGGGCTGCAGGAGATTCCTGCGGTGGTGCGTAGCGTGGCCGACGACGCGGCGATGGCGATGGCGCTGATCGAGAACATCCAGCGTGAAGACCTGGATCCTATCGAAGAAGCGCGTGGCATCAAGCGCCTGATCGACGAATTCGCACTGACCCACGAAGCCGCCGCCGAGGCGCTGGGCCGCTCGCGTAGCGCGGTGAGCAACCTGCTGCGCCTGCTGGCACTGCCGCAGCCGCTGCAGGACATGCTGCATCACGGGCAGCTGGAAATGGGGCACGCACGGGCACTGCTGCCGCTGCCGGTGATCGAGCAGGTGGCGCTGGCGCAGGAAATCGTGGCTGGTGGCATGACGGTGCGCGAGGTGGAACAGCGCGTGCAGCAACAGCCGGAACAGCTGCAGAAGGTTGGCCGCAAGGCCAATGGTGCGCCGCAGCGCGACGCGGATATCGACCGCCTGGCGGAGCTGCTGTCCGATCGGCTGGGTATGTCTGTCTCTTTTCGGCACTCCGGCAAGGGCCGTGGCAAGCTGATCATTGATTATGCAAGCCTGGATGAACTTGACGGACTACTTGAAAAACTTCAAGCAAAATCAAGCTGCTGACAGCTTGGTTATATTAGTCCAGATGCCAATTGGCAAAGTTGACGCTCTCGTCAGCCCAAGCCTATAATCGCTCGATTTTTTCAGATTCAGACATGATTAATCCGGACGCCAAGCGCGTACTGCGCGCGCAGGCCAAGCTGACAGCGCTGGCCATGCTGGTGAGCGTACTCATCGCCGGCGCAGTGCCCAGCGTACCGTTGTCTGTGCTGATCGGCGGGCTATGTGCTATCGTGCCCGCCCTGCTTTATGTGCGCATTGCCGGCAAGGTGCAGCGGGCAGCGCCGCAAGAACTTATGCGGACACACTACCGGGCAGAAGCGGTGAAGTTTGTTGCCACTGTTCTGTTATTTGCGGGTACGTTTGCATTTTTCAAGGATTTATCCGTAGCGGGATTGTTCGGCGGCTATATTGCCGCGACATCCGGCTACTGGTTCGGGCTTTTGAGCAATAATCGAGACCAAAGCAATGGCAAGTAACGCAACTGAGTATATTCAGCACCACTTGACGTTCTGGAACTCCTCGCACGAGGGCGGGTTCTGGAGTGTGCACGTCGATACCTTCTCCATTTCCCTGCTGCTGGGCTTCCTGTTCGTAGGCATCTTCGCCAAGGTTGCCCGCAACGCCAAGCTGGAAAACCCGGGCCGCCTGCAGCTGTTCGTGGAGTCCATCGTCGAGATGGTCGATACCCAGGTGAAGGAAATCTTCCATGCCAAGAGCAAGGTTGTTGCCCCGCTGGCACTGACCATTTTCTGCTGGATTTTCCTGATGAACGCCATGGATATGCTGCCGGTTGATCTGATTCCGTGGATCGCTGGCAATATTGGCGCTGCCCTGGGTCATGACCCGCATCATGTTTACTTCCGCGTGGTACCGTCCGCCGACGTTAACGCCACCTTCGCCATGTCGCTGTCCGTGATGCTGTGCATCATCGGCTTCTCCATCTCCGCCAAAGGCCTGGGTGGCTGGATCAAGGAGCTGTTCACCGCACCGTTCCATGCCGAAAGCCTGCCGATGATCATCATCCTGGCACCGGTGAACTTCGCGTTCCAGCTGGTGGAACTGGCAGCCAAGCCGATCTCTCTGGCGCTTCGTCTGTTCGGTAACATGTACTCCGGCGAACTGATCTTCATCCTGATCGCACTGCTGCCGTGGGGCGTGCAGTGGGCACTGGGTGCGCCGTGGGCCATCTTCCACATCCTGATTATCACCCTGCAGGCCTTCGTGTTCATGATGCTGACCATCGTGTACCTGAGCCTGGCAGTTGAGCATCACTGATTTAGCCGTTTTTTTAGTACCTTTTCTCAAACCATCCTTGCATTAAATCTTTAGGAGAATTAAATGGAAGCTCTCGTTTCTCAGATCCAGTCCATGACCGCTCTGGCTGCAGCCCTGATCATTGGCCTCGGCGCTATCGGTACCGCTCTGGGCTTCGCCATCCTGGGTGGCAAGTTCCTGGAGTCCTCCGCTCGCCAGCCGGAACTGATCCCGGTTCTGCAAACCAAACTGTTCATTATCGCTGGTCTGCTGGACGCTATTTCCATGATCGGTGTGGGCGTTGCCATGCTGTACACCTTCAACAACCCGTTCCTGTCCGCCGCTGTAGCTGCTCTGAAAGCCGGTCACTAATCAACGGTTGTTGTCGTAACCACACTGGAGGAAAACAAGCGTGGAATTCAACGTAACACTACTGGGCCAGGCGATTACTTTCGCCATCCTGGTATGGTTCACCATGAAGTTTGTTTGGCCTCCGCTTACCAACATGATGGAAGAGCGTGCCAAGCGAATCGCTGATGGCTTGGCCGCTGCAGAACGCGGCAAACAAGATCTGGAAGCTGCTGAAAAGCGCGTAGCTGACGAACTTCGCCAAGCCAAGCAACAGGCTACCGAATTCGTACTCGCTGCTGAAAAGCGTGCCAGCCAGATTGTGGAAGAAGCCAAAGACGCAGCCCGCACCGAAGGTGCGAAGCTGGTGGCTGATGCCAAGGCGCTGATCGATCAGGAAGTGTTGCGTGCCAAGGAAGCCCTGCGTGAGCAGGTTGCTGGTCTGGCCGTAGCCGGTGCGGAAAAAATCCTGCGCAAAGAGATCGACGCTGCCAAGCACGCGGATCTGTTGGCCTCCATCAAAGCGGAGTTTTAATTAACTCATGGCAGAACTCATTACCGTAGCAAGGCCCTACGCCGAAGCGGTATACAGCCTCGCCACCGAGCAGCAGACCCTGAACAAGTGGTCGGAAGCTCTCGCGTGGCTGGCTGCCATGGTGGCGAACCCGGACGTGGCGCAAGTCGTCACCAACCCGAAACATACCGCGCAAGAGATTGAGGCGCTGCTGTTTGACGTGCTGGGCGATAAGGCGAGCGGCGAAGTGCGCAACTTCGTTGTAACCCTCATCGAAAACCGCCGTCTGACGCTGCTGCCGGAAATCGCCGCACAGTTCGAAGTGCTGAAGGCGCAAGCCGAAGGTGCCCTCGACGCCATCGTCGAAACCGCCTTCCCGCTGAACGACGCCCAGCAGGCCGAACTGGCCGCAAGTCTCAGTCAGAAATACGCCAAGTCCGTACGTGTAGACGTACGTGTGGTGCCCGAGCTTATCGGCGGCGTACGCATCCTGATTGGTGACGACGTGATCGATGCATCCGTCAGCGGCAAACTGCAGGCAATGGCCGCAAGCCTCAAGAACTAGGAGAGATCATGCAGTTGAACCCCTCTGAAATCAGTGACCTGATCAAGGCCAAGATTCAGAACCTGTCCGAAGGCGTAGAGACCCGTACCAAAGGTACCGTGATCTCCGTAACCGACGGCATCGTTCGTATCCATGGTCTGACAGACGTCATGCAGGGTGAAATGCTCGAATTTGCGGGCAACACCTTTGGCCTGGCCATGAACCTGGAGCGTGACTCCGTAGGTGCCGTGATCCTGGGCGAGTACGAGCACATTTCCGAAGGTCAGGAAGTGAAGTGCACCGGCCGCATTCTGGAAGTGCCGGTAGGCCGCGAACTGGTTGGCCGCGTGGTAAACGCGCTGGGTCAGCCGATCGACGGCAAGGGCCCGATCAACGCGTCCGCTACTTCCCCGATCGAGAAAATCGCTCCGGGCGTTATTGCCCGTCAATCGGTTTCGCAGCCGATGCAGACCGGCCTGAAGTCCATCGACTCCATGGTTCCGGTTGGCCGCGGTCAGCGCGAACTGATCATTGGCGACCGCCAGACTGGTAAGACCGCTGTTGCACTGGACGCGATCGTTAACCAGAAAGGCACTGGCGTTATCTGTATCTACGTAGCCGTAGGTCAGAAAGCGTCCTCCATCGCCAACGTGGTACGCAAGCTGGAAGAGCACGGCGCCATGGGTCACACCATCGTTGTTGCCGCTACCGCTTCCGAAGCCGCTGCCCTGCAGTTCATCGCTCCGTACTCCGGTTGCGCGATGGGCGAATTCTTCCGTGATATCGGTGAAGATGCCCTGATCGTATACGATGACCTGTCCAAGCAGGCTGTAGCCTACCGTCAGATCTCCCTGCTGCTGCGCCGCCCGCCGGGCCGCGAAGCTTACCCGGGCGACGTATTCTATCTGCACTCCCGTCTGCTGGAACGCGCTTCCCGCATCAACGCGGACGAGGTAGAGAAGCTGACTGCTGGCGCAGTGAAAGGCAAGACCGGTTCCCTGACCGCGCTGCCGATCATCGAAACCCAGGCTGGTGACGTTTCCGCATTCGTTCCGACCAACGTAATTTCCATTACCGACGGTCAGATCTTCCTGGAAACCGATCTGTTCAACGCAGGTATCCGTCCGGCGATCAACGCCGGTATCTCGGTATCCCGCGTGGGTGGTGCCGCTCAGACCAAGGTAATCAAGAAGCTGGGTGGCGGTATCCGTCTGGCCCTGGCTCAGTACCGTGAACTGGCAGCGTTCTCGCAGTTTGCTTCCGATCTGGACGAAGCAACCCGCAAGCAGCTGCAACACGGTGAAGTGGTTACCGAGCTGATGAAGCAGAAACAGTTCTCCACCCTGTCTACCGCCGAAATGGCGCTGACCCTGTGGGCGGTGAACAAGGGTTACTACGAAGACGTACCGGTCAAGAAAGCCCTGGCTTTCGAAGCAGCCTTCCTGGCATACGTTCGCGCTAACCACGCTGACGTGCTGACCGCGACCGACGCTTCCGGTGACCTGTCTGCCGACAACGAAAAAGTACTGGCCAAGGCGATCGAATCGTTCAAGGCTGGCTACAGCTTCTAAGCTGAGTCTTTCGGATACCTCGAGTTAAAGAAAGGTTCAGGATATGGCAGTCGGTAAAGAGATTCTCACCAAGATCCGAAGCGTGCAGAACACGCAGAAGATCACCCGCGCTATGCAAATGGTGTCGACCTCCAAGATGCGCAAAACGCAAGAGCGTATGCGCGCTGCCCGTCCTTACGCCGAAAAGGTGCGTTCCGTTATGGCGCACCTGGCTTCGGCCAATACGGATCTGGAGCACCCACTGCTTGCCCGCCGCAGCGAGATCAAGCGTGCCGGCATTATCGTTGTTACCTCGGACAAGGGTTTGTGTGGTGGCCTCAACGCCAACATCATCAAACGCTTCTACGCCAAGGTAAGCGAACTGCAGACACAAGGCGTTGAAGTACAGGTGTGTGCACTGGGCCAGAAAGGCCTGGCTGCCGCCCAACGCGCCAAACTGAACGTTGTGGCAAGCGCAGTGCATCTGGGCGATGTGCCCAAGATGGACAAACTGATTGGCCCGCTTACAGTGCTGTTGAAACAGTACGCTGAAGGCGAACTGGATGCGGTTTATGTCGTGTACTCCCGTTTCATCAACACGATGAAGCAGGAGCCGGCGCTGGAACAGTTGCTGCCCTTGAGCGACGAGCACATGGTTGTCGAACACGCCCATGCCTGGGATTACGTGTACGAGCCGAGCGCCGTCGACGTCATGGAGTTTCTGGTCAAGCGTTACCTGGAATCCGTCGTGTATCAGGCCGTGGCCGAAAACATGGCTTCCGAACAGGCTGCCCGTATGGTGGCCATGAAGGCAGCAACGGATAACGCCGGTAACGCGATCAAGCAACTGCGTCTGGTGTACAACAAGTCACGTCAGGCAGCAATTACCAAAGAGCTGTCGGAAATCGTGTCTGGCGCCGCAGCGGTATAACCGTCGCAGACTGTAAAAGTTTATTGAGTTAGGAACCGATAATGAGCCAAGGCAAAATCGTACAAATCATTGGCCCGGTGGTCGACGTGGAGTTTCCGCGCGACGCCATGCCAAAGGTTTATGATGCCCTGAAGCTGGTTGACGCTGACCTGACGCTCGAAGTCCAGCAACAGCTGGGCGACGGCGTGGTGCGTACCATTGCTATGGGTAGCTCGGACGGCCTGAAGCGTGGCATGGCAATCACCAACACCGGTGCACCGATTTCGGTACCGGTTGGCGCCGCCACTCTGGGTCGTATCATGGACGTACTGGGCACTCCGGTTGATGAAGCCGGCCCGGTAGCTTCCGAACATACCCGCGCCATTCACCAGGCTGCCCCGAAGTTCGACGAGCTGTCCGCAGCTACCGAACTGCTGGAAACCGGCATCAAGGTGATTGACCTGCTGTGTCCGTTCGCCAAGGGCGGTAAAGTAGGTCTGTTCGGTGGTGCCGGTGTGGGCAAGACCGTGAACATGATGGAGCTCATCAACAACATCGCCAAGGCGCACAGCGGTCTGTCCGTGTTCGCCGGCGTGGGTGAGCGTACTCGTGAAGGCAACGACTTCTACCATGAAATGAAGGAGTCGAACGTTCTGGACAAAGTGGCCATGGTTTACGGCCAGATGAACGAGCCGCCGGGTAACCGTCTGCGTGTTGCGCTGACCGGTCTGACCATGGCCGAGCACTTCCGCGACGAGAAGGACGCCAACGGCAAGGGCCGTGACGTTCTGTTCTTCGTGGACAACATCTACCGTTACACCCTGGCCGGTACCGAAGTGTCCGCGCTGCTGGGTCGTATGCCGTCCGCGGTAGGCTACCAGCCGACCCTGGCGGAAGAAATGGGCCGTCTGCAGGAACGTATTACCTCGACCAAGGATGGTTCCATTACCTCCATCCAGGCCGTATACGTACCTGCCGATGACTTGACCGACCCGTCCCCGGCCACCACCTTCGCCCACCTGGATGCGACCGTGGTTCTGTCCCGTGACATCGCGTCGCTGGGTATCTACCCGGCCGTTGACCCGCTGGACTCCACTTCCCGTCAGCTGGACCCGCTGGTAGTAGGCGACGAGCATTACGCCGTTGCCCGTGGCGTACAGTCCACCTTGCAGAAGTACAAGGAACTGCGTGACATCATCGCGATTCTGGGTATGGATGAACTGTCTGAAGAAGACAAGCTCACCGTATACCGTGCGCGTAAGATCCAGCGCTTCCTGTCGCAGCCGTTCCACGTAGCTGAAGTATTTACCGGTTCCCCGGGCAAGTACGTTCCGCTGAAGGAAACGATCAAGGGCTTCAAGGCGATTCTCAGCGGCGAATACGACCACCTGCCGGAACAAGCGTTCTACATGGTTGGCGGTATCGACGAAGCTGCGGAAAAAGCCAAGACCCTGTAATCAAGGAGACGGCTCATGGCCAAGATGCATGTGGAAGTGGTCAGCTCCGAGCAGCAGATCTACTCCGGCGAAGCCGAGTTCCTGGTTGCGCCGGCGCTGGAAGGCGAAATCGGTGTTTACCCACGTCACGTGCCGCTTCTGACCCGTATCAAGCCTGGCGTACTGCGTCTGACAGTACCGGGCAGCAAGGACGAAGTGTTGGTGGCTGTTTCCGGCGGTCTGCTGGAAGTACAGCCCACCCACATCACCGTTCTGGCCGATACGGCGATCCGCGGTGAGGATCTCGACGAAGCTCGCGCCAACGAGGCCAAACGTGCTGCCGAGGAATCCCTCAAGCACGCTACCGACGACCTGGATACGGCGAAGGCTCACGCTGCCCTGGCAGCCGCCATCGCCCAGCTCAAGGCGCTGGAATACCTCCGCAAGCGCGTGCACTGATAACGCGAAAGCGTTGGTGTATAGTCGCAGGCTGCCACGCAAGTGGCAGCCTTTTTCATTTCTGCAAAGCCCCGCATAATGTCGGGCTATCTACATAGAATTGTCGCGGACGCATTCATGGAATCCCTCAGCGTAGTCATTCTTGCTGCCGGTAAAGGCAAGCGCATGTATTCGGCCCTGCCCAAGGTGCTGCACCCGATTGGCGGCCAACCCATGCTGGCTCGGGTCATCGCCACCGCCCGCCAGCTGCAGCCGGGCAAGATCGTCGTGGTGTATGGCCACGGCGGCGAGCAGGTGCGCGCCACCATCCAGGATGCGGATGTGGAATGGGCCTTGCAGGCCGAACAACTGGGCACCGGCCACGCGCTGAAGATGGCGCTGCCGCACCTGCCCAAGGATGGCCACACCCTGGTGCTGTACGGTGACGTGCCGCTCACCACCGTGGCCACGCTGCAGCAACTGTTGGCCGCAGCCGAAGGCGGCATGTCGCTGCTCACCGACGTGCTGGCCGATGCCAGCGGCTACGGTCGCATCGTGCGCAATGCCGATGGCGACATCGTGGCCATCGTGGAAGACAAGGATTGCAACGCGGCGCAGAAGGCGATCCGCGAAATCAACACCGGCATGCTGGTGCTGCCGAACGCGCGACTGGAAGGCTGGCTGTCCGAGCTACGCAATGGCAACGCCCAGGGCGAGTACTACCTCACCGACGTCATCGCACTGGCAGTGCGCGACGGTATCGCGGTGCCGGGTGTCACCGTGGCTGCCAGCTGGGAAGCTGCCGGCGTGAACAACAAGCTGCAACTGGCCGAGCTGGAGCGCCAGCTGCAACTGAACCAGGCGCGCGCGCTGCTTACTGCCGGCGTTACCCTGGCAGACCCGGCTCGCATCGACATCCGCGGCCAACTTGAGCACAGCGAAGACGTCAGCATCGACG